>NZ_LZZM01000173.1 GCF_002006345.1 Clostridium puniceum | reverse complement strand
AAAGCTGTTTCTTACTTCAATTGGCTTAAATTTAGACTTAGTTCTAACTTCATAGCCCATAAGCAGCCATTTCAATTCTTCTTTGTTGATTTTAAGAGCTTCGTCAGGAGTCATTGGCCATTTCAATTTACTATTTTCAAGTCTAAAATAGTACAGCCAGAATCCTTCATCAAAGTGAAGTATCTTAATTCTATTCATTTGCCTATTACAAAAAACAAACAAAGCTTTTTCAAACGGATCTAGCTTTAGCTGCGTCTGCACAATCACGACTAGCCCATCAATGCTTTTTCTCAAATCTGTTATTCCACACGCAAGATAAACTGTATTAACTTTATTAAGATTAAACATTTGTAATCAAATCCTTAAGTAGATTACTCAAAACAGCTATTTCATTAGCCGGTACATATATTTTAACTGCTCCTATTTCTATTATTATATTAGGTCTATCAGCTGGAACTACAGTGATTTCAGTTTTTACTCTTTCTTCTCTCATGGAAATAGCATGAAACTGTAAATTATTATCTTCATCCTTAAATTTCTTTTTATAGTAATAGAATTGACTTTTAGTAATGTGATTTGCATTGCAGAAATTTCCTAACGTTCCTTCGTAAGAAGAAAAGGTAGCAATAATTTCTCTCCAATTTATATTTTCATTATTATTCATATAGGTAAACCTCCATTGTTAAAATCTATGTTAATTTTAACAATGGAGGTTTACATTTATCTATCCGTTAATTTTTTTACGCTTACTTATTTTCTTCATATATATAAGAATCATCTTTTAAATACAAATATATTTTCAATGATGATCACACTCCTTTACCAAATTCTACATTCATTTTTTATCACATAATAATATATCTTTAAAGATTGGACATCCTCCATTGCAAATTCCTTCTTTTTCACAAAACCCTACACAATTATTGTTCTGTAACTTATCTCTTATAGTATTGAATTGGTTGGAATCTCTCCAAGCGTCTATAATTCTCTTTTTTTTCAAATCAATTCCAACAACTTTATCCATCATAAATGAACAAGGATATAATTTAAAATCTTCTGAAATAAATGCTGAGAACCGTCCTGCTTCACATGACTCTATATACTCTTTTTTTATATTCATACAACTAACCACACCTGAAATGCTGCAACTATCAAACCCTATTTTAAAGGGTAACTTCTTACTTTCAATAATATTGAATAATTTAACAAACTTCTTATTATTTTTAAGCAGCAATTCCTTATTGAGAATATTTCTTCCAACAGGCTTATAATTCAAAAAAACTATTGCATTTATGCCCTCTAAGTGGTTAGGTAAATTTTCTAACCAATCAATTGCTATATCTACTGAACTGCTTGTTAATACAAAATGAATATTAGTTTTAATTCCTTTATTAAGTAGTTTAGTTACACTTGCTCTCATTTCACTATAAGGTTCATATGCACTAACTGCGACTGCTCCACAATACCTTTTACTTGCATTCAATACTTCTAATGTTAATCCTCGTCCATTAGTCGTATATGATGGGACTATGCCATACTTTTCTCTAGCTAACTGTAAAAATTTTATAAACTCAGGATGTTGATTAGGATTTCCACCTCCAAGTGCAACTTGTAATGTATCCATTTCTACAGCTTGTCTTAATATATCTTCAAAATCATCTACGCTCATATGCTTACCATGTTCATTCGAGTTTCTATAGCAAAATTCGCATCCTTTATCACACCATTTTGTTATTGATATATCAATTAATTCCGGACCGTGATTTGACCAAAAGGGTTCTTCATTCTCTTTAAATTCACATCTCACATTAACTCCAGTGTTTTTATTAAAATAAATATAGTACCCTTCATCCATGTATCTTTTTATAAATATATTGTGATTATTATTTACCATACACATATTTCTCCATTAAAATACAATTCATCAGAGTCTATACAAAATGAATCTGTGCAGAAGAAAGTTTCTATATCATTGTTATCACTATGTAACCTTCCAACATAAACTTTTTTCCCATCTTTAATAGAGTTATTTACTCTCTCAGTAATAAATTCATCAAAATTTTCTTGAAGAAAAGTATCAACATCTTTACATTCTGCATAGCCTTTCGCATATTTTTCAATTGGCTCCATATTCTCATGTATCGAATTATATAAGCCTTCAAATACGTACTTGAAATCTGAATCACTTTTAATTCCAATATTCTTCAAAAAATTATCTAAAGAAAACTCATTATTTATAATTAAAATAAACGAAGTTGACGAACTATTTGTAATATAATCAGTTTTGATTTTCATTTGATACCTCCATAAGAATATTATTAAGCTTTTCAATTAATTCATCATTAATTAGCGTACTAATTCCATAATCAGTTTTTTCTAATAGATCAATATAATAAATTTTTTCATTTTCTCTCTTAGTCCTCATTATTAATTCAATAAATTCCCTATTTATGAGATACTTGCTATATAAATACTCCTCTAGGTTAGTATATTCATCCAAATAATACTTAATATATTTACTTTCTAAATCAATATCTAAATCAAAAAATGTATTATATACCTTTATCATTAGATCACATGCAAAAGAGTTTTCCTCTACTTTACATTTTGATATAAATTGATTTTCCGTTAATTTAGCCTTATCAAACAAAATAAAATATTTATATTCTGAAACCATTAATATAATCATTTTTTCACCATCTTTCCTTTATAAACCTCTATAATTAAAATTTTTCCTAGATTTATCATATATTAATTTTAACTTTTTACTTACTTCTTCAGAAAGGTTCAATTCTTTATTTTTTGATAGAACATCATTAATAATTTTTTGGACATTTGAGTTCAGAACTTTTAAGTTACTTTTTGAAAATTTGAATAAAATATTAGCTGCACTGTTCTGCTCTCTTTTTAAAAACTCTACAAAAACATTTAAAACCTTATAATTGGTTCCAATAATAATTATCAAGAATTCAAATAAAAATTTATGTCCATCTAAATTACCTTTTTCTTCCAATAATTTATATAAAAATTTCAAGAAATCATCCATTGGAAAATACATATATTTTCTTTCAAAAGTATACAGACTTTTTACTTCTTTAAAGATTGGAATCACCAAATCTCTAAACTCATCTTCCTGTAAACTTAAAATAATATTTATTAATATTTCTGTGTTCAACTTGTTAAAATATTTTATATCATATCTATGTAATAAATTCACAATAATTTTAGAAGCATATTTAATATCTTTTTTAAAAATTCGACTTATTTTTTCTATATCTTCATTCACAATATACTTATCTTCTACTGAATAAATGTTCGTTAAAAAAACTTTTTCATACCAGTCTTGTTTAAATAAAATTTCATTAAAATCCTTATCATTATATATTTTACCTTGATAAAATATATATTTTTGTACGCCCTCTATAACTTCGCTAGGATTATTTGTAATATTATAAATTAAATCATAATATTCCGTACTGCTTTTAACACCAAATAATTCAAGTAAATGTTTAGCAATCAAGTAATCTCTAAATTCATCAAAAGTAAAATTAATAACCAATTCCTCTTTATTTGTCAATCCTTTTTTTATTATAATATCCTCTCTAAATACTATATCCTCATCGACTATATCCTTTAATAATTCCTTATTAGCAAACGAATTTATAGTATTCTTAGGTATATCTGTATACTTTTCATTAACTATCATATATTCAGCTAAATCAGATAATAATTTTTCATAACTACATTTTTCACAATTCTCTATATCACTAAATTTTTTTTCCTTAATTGTCATAAACTTTTTATCAAAATATTTTTTAAATACATCATACTTATATATATCATACATTAATGGCAGCACAATTTGTTCATTTTCATTGATATCTCCATAAGCCTCACAAAAAGTTCTTAATAGTAATGTATCTTCTGTTAAAGTTTCAAATACATTTTCTGCAATATTAGTAGTGCTTAAATTAAAAAACTTGAAATATCCATAAAACAATCTCTCTTTTTCAATATCATTTCTATTAAAATTATTTACTCTGTTGTGATATAGTTCCTTTTCACCAAAATGCTCGACTAGTTTTCTATATCTATCTTCAAAATATTCTTCTCTACATGTAAGAATAAATTTACAATTTAACTTAAATTCATCAATAAATAATATTAGTTTCTCCCTAAACTCTGCTATGTTAGAATTTTCATTTAATCCATCTATAATAATAACAATATCTTTGTCATCATTTGTTCTACTTTCATTTAACAATTTTTTTATTTCATCAAGTTTGTATTCTTTTTTAAACACAACATCGTGAATATAATTTTCTATATCAAAAACATTAAAATCCTTTGCATTAAAGTATAATGTTATAATATTTTTCTTATGTAAAAAATTCTCAACAAAATCACAAATGAAATTTGTCTTACCTTGCCCAGCTTTTGCTGTAATCAAGAAAATACTAGCTTTCATTAACCTTATCTTATCTAAGTATTTAGTTAAAGTTCCCTCCACAATGCACTCATTTTGAATTTTATATAGATTTTGTTCAAATCCAAAAATTCTATTGGGAGCTATGTCTTGTTTAAACTTCTCTTCAACTTTAATATTTAATGAATTCAACTCACTCAAAATCTTCTTTATCTTAACTTCAATTTTATCTAACCGCTCGTTAATATTGAATATATTTGTATTAGTTTTTAACTCATCTTCTATTTCAATTTTGAAAATAGGTAGATTAAATTTACTAAGGTAGTAATTTAAATTTCTAAATGTTAAACACTCTATATCTTCTAGTAATTTATAATAAAATAATATCTTATCTGTGAAATATCGAGTTTTTTCCTTTAAATCACCAGTTTCAACAAATATATTCTTAACATATTTTTTATTTATAATGTTCTTATTAATTTCATTTTGGGTATGCTTATATGATAACTCTTTCAATTTTTTTATATATATATTTTCAGTGATATATTTTAATGGAATCACTTCTTTTAATTCAGTTATGCTGATTGCACCTATTGATATAATTTTTCCAGCAGCTTCAGATTGCTCAATTATAACACCCAATAACATGTCGTTTATAACAAATGGAGCTCCAGACAACCCTGACAAATCATTTATATTTGAGGAGCTTATTTCTAAATCAATATTAGTATTTTCAGAATTTAATTTACTTAATAATCTAGACACTAAACCTTTTTCTATGTGCCCTTTTCTTCTTTTCACTTTTGGATATCCAAATGTTCTCCATTGATCTTTTTGAGGATTTATATTGTAATCTATAGTAAATTTTAATTCATTAATATCAAATTTTTCATTCAATTCCAAAATAGCTATTTGTGATTTTTCTTTCATATCTACGATTTTTGCCTCATAGAACTTATCATCACCTAAATTTATTGGATTGACAAATATCTTATCTCCTAAATCATCATAATTACTAACAACGTGATATGCAGTGATTACTATACTTCTATCAATGAAAAAACCTGTCCCTAATATTCCATTTTTATCTTTCTCATTATCTCCACATATAATTCTTACCACAAACTTTTCTAATTCCACTTATATCTCCCCCTAGATACAAATACTTATTTTTTCCTGCGCATCACTACAAACAATGTCATAGTTATATATTTCCTTCAACTCTTCAGACTCAAAATAAACTATACACTCTACTTTATAATTAAATACTAGATATACTTTTTCTTTATTTCCTTTATTCTTAGTAATAATTTTAGATATTACTTCAACACTTGGATGTCCCTCATGAGATTTACCATCTGTTGAAAAAATATAATACTTTGCTCTTACGAAATTAATCCAATTACTATTATTTCTTAGACTTCCATGATGCGGAAGTTTAATCACATCATAATATTTCTCTTGACCATCTTTGCATTCATTCAATAATCTATTAATTACTATATCTTCATGACAATCCCCTAAAAATAACATTTTCTTTTCTTTATAAGAAATCTCTACACCTATAGATGCTCCATTTGATTTAGAATTATCTTTTTCTTTTGCCTCAACTAATTTTAATTTTTCTATTTCAAATTTAATTGGGGCATATGAGATGTTATCACTTTCTTCCACTTCAAACTCATTTATATTTTTAATATAAAATTCATAAGCGTCATCAAAAATTACATCGTTTGTAATTTTGAAATCATATTTTTTACTTCTTAAAAATGATAGCCATATTCTTGATAAATTCTTCATTTTTTTAAAATTTGGTGAAATTATATTAATATTAATTTCATCAAGATTACAATTTGATTCTATTTCACTGCATATTGGTCCTCCACAAAATGATTCATTCCAATTGTAATTGTAAGCATAAAGATAACTTGCAAGGGTTGATCCTTGAAGCGCACTAATCCCTTTGTTTTCATTAAATTCATCTGTTTTTTCAATTGAATTAGAGTTTTTAATTTCATCTAAAATATCAAGTTCTTTATCATTTCCAATTAAATTATCATTTTTTTTTATTTGTAGATGCTTATAACTATTATGCCAAACTTCTTCTACTTCAATTATCTTTGTGTTCCTTGAATTCTCTTTAAAAAACTGAATTGCCCCTTCAATATGATCTTTATCAATATGAGATATTATCATTAAATTAATCTTTCCTCCAATAGCATTTAATTCTAGAAAATCCTTCTTCATATAAAGCTCATATGTTTCTTTGAATCCCATATCAATAACAATATTTTTTCCATTAGAAAATTTGATTAAAAATGCATCTCCACTTTTAGCTGGATATATATCAATTTGTATATATTTCAAACCATCACGCCCTCTATTCATTGAAATTTCACATACATTTTATATGTCATTATAAATAATATAAAATAGACACTTCATACTAATTAGTGAAGTGTAAAAAAATATGTCAATTATCTTTATTATACTTCAATTTTTACAAACTTTTCTATATTATCTATAATAATTTTTATTTTCCATATATTTAGTTTCTAAAGAGCTCAACTTTCTCTATCAATATATCATTTAACCTTGAAAATTTTATACTTCAAATATAAAAATACACTTATCTCCATATCTTTTTCTAAATTGACATTACAATCTTCTAATTCTTTATTATCTAACTTTAATTTTCATCTACAATTTTTAATTCAATGATTTATTTTACGTACAGTTGTGACATTTATGTCTGAATTATATTAATTACTCTTAGCTTACTAGCATATCAATATTAATTCATTAATCTTTTAAGACTTTATATGCATATTATGCTATAATTGAAAATATCCTAATACTAATGTAACACTTTATATAAAGTTTTTAGTTTAGGCTATTAGATTTTACTTGGAAAGAAAATGAACGCTATTTTTGCGATTAGATGGGGCGTTCTTTTCTTTTACACAAAAATTCATTCTTATATAATTTAAATCAATTTTATATAGTACATTGTTTTTATATAAAGAAAATACCTAACAAAGTTATTTTTTCTGGTGTAATACTAAAGGTAGAACAATCATTGTATTGTTCTACCTTTAGTATTTGTTATTTATTAAAATCTTTTAAAAGATCGGCAAATGGATTATTTAAGTCAGCTTCTGCCTCTTTTCTCATTTTCTTCATTATATTGTTAACTTCTTTTTTATTAGTTTTGGCAGATTTATCAAATCTCTTTTCAAAGACAGATGCTTTTTCTCTAAAATTACAATTACTCCCTGGACAAATATAGATTTTCCCTTCGCCTTGACCTCTAATTTCTAGTCGCTTTTTGCACTCTGGACATCTTGCATTTGTCACTCTTGAGATATTTTCTCTATAACCACATTCTCTATCCTGGCATACATTCATTATACCATTCTTTCCTTTTACTTCTAATAAATATTTTCCACAATTTGGACACTTCTTTCCAGTTTTATTATCATGAACAAATTTACTATTATCATCTTTAACATCTTCAATAAGAGCAACAGTATAATTTTTCATTTCTCTTATAAATTCATGTGCATTAGATTTTCCTTTTGAAATTTCGTCTAATCTTTTTTCCCATTTAGCCGTTAAAAGTGGAGATTTTAATTCATTTGGTACTAATTCAATCAATTGTTTTCCTTTTGATGTAGGTATAATTTCTTTTCCTCTCTTTTCTATAACAAAAGAATTAAAAAGTTTTTCAATAATATCAGCTCTCGTAGCCACGGTCCCAAGGCCTCCAGTTTCTCCTAACGTTTTAGCCGCCTCTGTTCCAACTTTCATATATTTATGTGGATTTTCCATAGCAGATAATAATGATGCTTCATTAAATCTTGCTGGTGGAGTAGTTTGTCTTTTTATTAGATTTATAGAATCAACTCTAATTATATCTCCTTCTTTAATCTCTGGTAACTCTTGAGTATTTTCTTCTTCATCGAATGAATCTTTTTCATAGAGCTTTTTCCATCCCTTAATCCTTGTAACATTGCCTCTAGCCACAAAAGTTTCCTCATCTATCTTGACTTTAACTGTGGTTTGCTCGTATTCATATGCTGGTAATAATACACTTAAAAATCTTTTTATTACTAAGTGATAAATATGACTTTCTTCAACACTTAAATTCGCCAAATTACCTTTCTCTTCTGTGGGAATTATAGCGTGGTGATCAGTAACTTTTGAATTATCAACATATCTATTATTTCCCCTGATTCCTTCTTTAACTAACTTTTCACAATAAGCTCTATATTCTCCAAATGTAATAGCTTTCAATCTCTCAGGTATCGTCGAAACTATATCTGTAGTTACATATCTTGAATCTGTTCTAGGATAAGTTAGTACCTTATGATTTTCATATAATCTTTGCATAATATTTAGAGTTTGTTTTGCTGAATATCCCCAAATCTTATTTGCATCTCTTTGAAGTTCAGTTAAATCATAAAGCGCAGGAGAATATTTCTTTTTATCAGATTTTATTACTTCAATCACTTCTCCATTTTTTCCTCTGCATTTAGCTTCAATCATTTTAGCAATATTTTCATCAAATATAGAGTTATTCCCATTCTTTACCCAATTCAACGTAAATTTATTATTTTTTATTTCTATATTATAATAGTCTGTTGGTTTAAAATTTTTAATTTCATCTTCTTTATTTACTATCATGGCTAAAGTTGGAGACTGTACTCTACCAGCTGATAGTTGGGCATTATATTTACAAGTTAAGGCTCTTGTTACATTTAATCCTACTATCCAATCTGCTTCTGCTCTACATTGCGCTGCTTTATACAAGTTATCATATTTTTCACCTGGTTGAAGATTATTAAATCCATTTACTATTGCTTTTTGTGTTTGAGATGATATCCATAATCTTTTTATAGGTTTTCTTACCCCTGACTTTTCCAAAATCCATCGTGCAACCAACTCACCTTCTCGACCACTATCAGTTGCAATCACAATCATCTCAACATCTTGCCGAAGCAACTGCTTTTTAACTTCAAAAAATTGTTTAGAAGATTTCTTAATAACGGCTAATTTCATGTGCTTAGGTAACATAGGCAAACTTCCCATATCCCATTTTTTATATTTTTCATCATAAGACTCTGGTGATTGAAGTTCAACTAAATGTCCTAGAGCCCATGTTACTATGTATTTTTCCCCTTCTATATAACTCCCCTTATTATTACACTTACCTTTAATTATTACTTTTGCTATTTCTCTCGCTACGCTTGGCTTTTCTGCCAGTACTAATATTTTATTCATTTATTATTCCTTTCTTTAATCATTACCAATCATATAACTGTGTAACATTATTTTTTTCTTCATTATCTTTATTAACTTCTTTAAGAATATTTTCATATTCTTTATAGAATTCAATCGGATTTGAAAAAGTATCATATATTGCTGATGCTAAAACATCATTTCTTTTATTTCCAAACTTCATCAAATCTTGCAATTTGCTTTCTGAACTAATATGTAAATAAAATAATGTATTAATCAAATCCAATTTTTTTGAATTTTCATCTTTTAAATTAATAATTGTCTCATCCTTTTGTAAAATTCTATCATTATCTTTTTCAATTTTCTCTTCCAACTTATTAATTCTTTCTACCAGTCTCTCAATAATCATATTATAATGTTTAAGATTTCCTATTAATTTTTCTTTATTATCATAATTCTTTTCCACTATTTCAATGATATCAATAACGTCCAATTGATCTTTTTCTGATATTTTTACAGTTTTAATCTTTAATAAGTTATAATTATCTACCAAATACTTTCCTGTTGTCTTCCACCATGTATAGGAAAGACAAAATTCCACTGCACCTTCTTCATATTTTCTTTTTACATAAGAATATATGTTTTTATATGATACTCTTAAATCAATATTTTCACTTTTGTCATACTCTAGAATTAATTTTTTTAGTTTTTGTTCATTACTTAATTCTTCTAAAATTCCTTTCCTTCCTCTTTTTGACTCCATTCACTCCATACCCCCTTTCGTAACTTTGCGATACATTTTAAGTTAGAATTAATTTCATTTCTAGTCGATGTTATTGTTTCTTGATACTCTTGATTTTTATCTTTTTTTCTAATTGCGTATAAAGACTTCAAAAATATCAATTTATCAACAGTTTCATTATAAAGATCATTTAAATCATTTTCTATTATTATTCGTTTCTCTAATAATTCCTCTGGGGAAATGCCCCAATATTCACAAAAATAATCACCTTTATGCTTCCAGTTATATGTAGGACATGGCATATCTTTATTTTTACAATATCCAATATCTAACTTAATATATTTTTCACTACTACCTTTCCCTATAAATGTATTCTCCATTAATTTTTCAATCATCTCTTGTGTTTCAAAAGTATTCATATGGCTAACGCATTCATTATCAGAAAGATCCCTAATACTTTTTTCAAGTTTTAGAACCTCAATATTCATCCATGTTTCTGCATGATTTATATAACTATATTGAGTTTCAGTATTATAATGTCCTGCTAAATACTCAATTTCTACTCTATTATAACCTTGCATCATCATATTAATTATAGCAATATGCCTCAAGTCTCCACTATAAATGTAATTTCTTCGTGATTCGTTTGTATTATGAATATTTTCCGTTTTATTTTTTTTAATTTCCAAGGTAAACTCTTTAATTATCTCATTGATAGTGTCATTAATTATATGAATTTCATTCTTTTCTATATCAATTTTATTCTGTACACTAATAGAAAATTCTTCTGATATTTGAATTAAATATTCTCTCGTTTCTGGCACTACATTACTTTTATAAAATTGTATAGCATCATATAATGTTGACGATATAGCGAATTTTTCTTCATAAATATTCTTTCGGAAGGCACCTTTTCTTTGATGTTTTAATCTAGGAAATTTAATATAATATTTACCATTTTCAAATCCAATACAATCATATTTAATTAAGCAAAACTCAGATGGACGCATCGGAATAATACAACCTAAATTAAACCATAAATATAAAATATAGAATTTATTATGTTTAGATTCATCAAAATTTTCGATGATTTCATTATACCAATTGATTAAATACATATTAAACTCAACAAACACACTAAATTTGGGTAACAACCTTGAACTACTCCTAACTTTGTCAGGAAATAATTCTATTATTTTCATTAATATATGACCATATTCTTCTTCATAAAGTTTTAAAAAAGATTTAATGCTTGTGATACATTTAAATAATGAATCATCACTTACATAATTAAGGCAATTAAATCTTATTATTAGATTTGCATTTAAGTCATCATAAAATTTATTAAGATTTTCATTTTTAAATCCATTAGTGTGCTTAACTGCAGATATAAAATATCTAAAATCAGTATGGCTCGTTATTATTGCTTTCCTTGTTATTATGTTAACAACCCAAAGCTTAGTTTTTAATATAAAATCTTCTATATCAATATCATTATTAAATTTTAAACATTCTCTTATCTCTTGAAAATCAAAAGTTTGAATTGAATAATCTATTTCATAAAGAAAAACCCATTTATCTTTTAAAAAATCAACATCAATTTTTTTCCCATACTTATCATCATAATTATTCAACATCTTAATTGCGTTATTAATCAAATATTTAATATCATATTTTCTTTCTTGAATCATATTTTCACTAATATCATTAACCGATGAGTTTAATATTATTTTTTTAGCCAAATTAGTCATCGCTCCTTAATAATACTCCACTTGTTCTATACTCAATTAAACCAAAAGAGTTTATTTCAGAACCAAGTTCCTTTATTCTATTAGTTCCTCCATTTACAAATCCATCTACAACGTTTCTTCCAAATATCTCTCTTGCTTCCATTACTTTATTATTTAATAAATATAAGTGATTTGCAATTTTTTTCTTTTCTCCATCATTTATTGAAAAATAATTATCTTTTATGAATTCTAGTAAATATATATAATTATCCATTATGTTAGATAATGCATATATATTTATAATTGCATAACTGCAAGCTTTACATCTATCATTAGTTTGCATCTCATCGATGTACTTGCATCGCTTAAGAATACATTGGTAATTCTTAAGATTTGAATTTAACAATCCAGCTATCGCTCTGCTATATAATTCTCTCAACTCATTTAATTCTAACTTTTTTATATATTCACGTGCTTCTTGCTGATCAAAAGATAATCTATTTATCACACCACAAGTTGCTTCCAATTTATCAATATCTCCAAACGTCTCTTTTATTTCTACTATTTTGTTAGTAAGTTTTTTATCACAATCAAAATCGCCATACAATGTCTCTGCAATAATTTTATATGCAAATCCAAAATTTCCTCTTTCAAACAATGTCAATATTAACTCATCAATTTCTTCATCAGTTAATATCACATAATGTTCTATTGTAGTTTCAATTCTTTTATGACCTCGCGCATATTTTGCTGTCTTTAAACCTTCTCCATTATCGGAATATATAGAATTATAAAATGACTCTAATGTCCGGTTCATTTTTCTATTTTCTAAAATAATATCTGAATTAAACATCTCAAAAAAAATCTTATAAGATTTTGATTCATGTGAAAAATCATTAGATAAGTTTAATAAAAAAGGTTCATCATTAACCAATCTTTGTTTGGTCAATTCACAAATACTTGCTGCAATTGCAAAAGGAATTTTTAATGGTTCTCCTATAACAAATATACTTTCTTGATTAACTTTATTTTTATTTATATAAGTTATATACCTTCCAATTTCATATATTATACTATTGGCTTCTTCTAAACTTGGTGTATTATTTTCAAGCCATTCCAAATTACATATTCTAGTTCCACTTAAGTCAATTCGTGGTATTTGTGTTAGAATAGTATTTCTTCTCCATGCATTTGTTAATAACACTATACAATATGCCCATGCACTCGCATATCTATAATACTTTGTATTATTTTTGTTAGTCAAAAGAGCTCCAATATCATTTAACGACTTACTTTTATGTAATTCTATATTAGCGCAATATTTATAAATTTCTTTATATTCATAATATGAATATATGTCTTTATTTTTTTCTTTTTTACATTTCTTACTTTCTGGATTTATCAATTTTAAACACCGGATATTTTTTCTTTAATAAAAAGCTTCTATATAGTGATTTTAAAAAGCTATAAAAATCTTGCTTATATGTAACTTTCACCAAACTCTTATCATCTAAATAAATCTTATTTATTTCCTGAGACGAATAATTAAAAATTTCATCAGAAAATTTACTAAAAATTTCTCTAGTGTTATATGCTAATTGATTTATTCTATGATTTTCTCTCCTTTTATCACAAAGATTCATTTTAATAAGTAAATGTTGAACATACTCATACCAAAGCTTTTTTGAACTTTGTTGCTTTTCAGTAAAATTTACTTTAAACACATTTTCAACTTTATTTTTGAAATTTTCAAAATGATCATTAATAGTTACTGAGTTTAATTCTTCATACTCATGTGATTTTTTCCATACTCTATAAACCTCATCCCTTCTATAGATATAATTGTTCTTCAAATATATATCCTTAGCTATTAATGGGATTTCCCTCTTATCTAAATTTATTCCTTTTGCACCATTATGTTTAGGAATTTTTTTTGCAAAAGATTTTCCATATAGCTTTTCAATACCAGTATAAGTTATATAGACATTTTCCATTTGATCAAGAAATAATTGTTTTTCTTCTATAAGTTCTTCTAAATTTTCTCTATTTATTAGGTATACACCGTTATATTTACAAATTATTTTTATTTTATTATTCTTAATTAATTGTGAAGATATTTTTTTACTGATTTTAAGTTTTTCTTCTACAGATGATAATGTTACACAATTATTTTTTTCAGCAAATTCAACATAAGTTAAAGGCTTTTTATTTGCTTCAACGAAAGTTTTAATAACTTTAACTAAGTCCTTATATATAAATTTATCAGTTGCATTTCCTAAAATAACAGGTTCTATTTTTAACTTTTTTAAATTCAATGTCAAATTAATAGCCTGAATTTGTAATTTATCAACTACATAATCAAAAGGAATTAGCTTATTAAAAAATTCTTCAAACTCACTTAAATTATACAAATATTCCACAACACAAGAATCCTTAATATCAAACATAGGTTTCTCGAGTTTCTTAAAACTTATAATGTTTTCCCCTACTTTTTTTATACTATTTGCTAAATTCAATTCAAATGAATTATTAACAAACGATTTTCCATAAAAACGTTTTGATATAACTTTTATGCTTACAAATTTTTCATCATCAGAAATAAACATTTTGCTATTGAATTCCTTAAAATTGTAAAGATTAGATATACATTCTTTTAAAAATCTATAGCATTTTACATCACATTTTTGTATTATTAGCTCAACATTTTCTGCACTTATATTAAATTCGCTACACAGATCTTCTTTTTTAACAAGTTCTTTAAAGAATTTAGTAACTTTCGCTTTAGAAAATACCTTAGGTAGTCTACATAATTTTTTGTGCCTAATATAATCGTAGCTGATTAAGCATTCTGGCATAATCAGCTTGCTTAATTGTTGTTGAAATCTACTTTTTCGAATTTTAGAAACATCAATTAAACTATTTACTTCCTTTAATTCAAGAACTTCATTTATATAAATATAATCATCATTTGATGCTTTTATTATATAATATAATTTCTTATATGCTTCCACATGAATGTAGTTCTTACTATTATAACTAATATATTTTATGTCCTTTTCATTAAATAAGCTAATGTTCTTTGCTATTAAATCATCCACTTGATCATCACTAAAATAATTATCAAAAAAAATTTCTTCTACTAGAGAACTATGAATATATAGTCCTAAATTTGTTTTTTTAACCTTATCATTAAATATTAGTATAGAATTATACTTGTCTATATAGCCAATATTAAATAAACTTTTGAAAACCTCAGACTTATCTAGTCTTAACTGATTACAAATTTCTTCAACACTTCTATACTTCTCTAATTCCATCATTCTAATAAAATCATTTCTACTAATAAATATCTTGTCAGCAATTGCATAGAAAGTAATTTCTAAATTTTTATTATATTTCTTTAACAACTCTTGACAAAATATAGTTTCCGCATTAACAAGCTTTGACAACACATCACTATAAATATTACTAGGATATTTATATCTAATTAATATATTATGTAAATAATAAAAAAAGAAATATGAATTTATAAATTCCTGCCCTAAAAAAACATTAATAATAACATTTAACTCTTCTTCAAATTTAGTTATCTTCTCTTGTGTCAAACTTATTCTGAGACTAGTTGCTTTCAAAATAAGAAACGAATCCGTAAACTTCGAGAAATTATAATGGCGACAAATCATTGAAAGATTATTACCTTTGAAATAAATTTGATTCAACCTTTCACCTAATTTAACACTTTTTACATTTAAACTATTCTCTATTATATAAATTTGTTCAGAACTTAACCCTATTTCGTTAGTTAATTTTTCTTTAGAAACATAATTTTCATAAAAAGTAAACAAACTTTCCATATAATATATTCTTCTTACTGGCGGTTCTCCACTAGAAATTCTAACTTCAAATTCTAAATCATGATAAATTATTTCTTCAATATTACTCAAACCATCATATAAGTCATTCATAATTCTTGTATTATTAATCTCAGTTTCTGAGTAACCTATAAACTTTGCCACTCTATAAATTGATCCAAATTTCTTATTATCAAAATTCATAAAAATTTTCCTTCTTAATACGTAATTATTTTTTTATAATCACTGCTAAATACTGAGAATTCATCATTTTCTATGTGTGGCATAATTATATTAATTGCCTTACTTATATTATATGTAGCAGACAAAACATCAAAATAACTACTCATAGAGTGTGTGTTAGAATCACCTCTAAGTATTGCTGTTTGCTCTACACTAAATCCAGCATCATGACAAAAATTTGTAAATATCCCCCTACATATGTGTGTTCCCCATCTAGTTTCAGAAAATTCTCGATAATCTTCATAACGTCCATTAGTTCCAAGTAAATATCCTTTGTAAATATCCTTCAATTCATTAAATCTATTTTCATATGTATCTCCTGACATTGCATTACCATCAATATCAAAAAATAGAATATCTGATTTGTTGCCTTTTTGTAATTTAGGTATTATATTATTAATATGATTTTTATAACAATAACTTAATAGTTTATTACTTAGACACGCTTGATCTCTTGGCTTTTTCACTGCTACAGTAGCTAAATTTTTCAACCTAGGGAAAAGAATGTCTTGATTGTCTCTTACTAATATAATTAATCCATCTTCTCCGTATTTTTTATTATTTTGTGATAATAACGAGCTCTTCATTAAGTTAACAACTTCACCCATTCTAAGTCCTGCAAAAATTTGTAATGCAACTGCAAAACTAATCTCAGGTTTTTCTTTAAGTGCAATAAGTAAAAATTCATAAATATATTTCAACCGTATTTCTTGTCTGTTATAATTATTCATATAGTTTTTAGGTACCATATCTTTTCTCTTAATTTTTCTATATAAAAATTTTTCGTCAGTTTTTCTATACATAAAATCTAACCTATAAGATGTTCTAGTATATCCTTTATACGTTGTAGTTATATTAGGAATAAATGTAGGTGATTCTTTTAAAATTTTCTCATCATCCAAGTACTTGTAAAATTCTGATAAATACATTTCTTTAATTTCTAATGTATTATTAAGATTTTTTTTCTCTTCCACACAGTACTCTAAATATGAATTTGCATGGTTAATATTTAAATCAGTTAATCCTTTAACATCATCAAACGCATTATCTGTTTCCTTCTTCATTAAAATATAATTTAAAAATTGGACTATATTTCTTGCAGGAGCTAATTCGGTATTAATTGAACCAGCATTTTTATGGTAAGTTTTATATAAAAAATGAGTTATTACATGTGGACTCTGATTTCCTGTCTTACTATCTTCAACTACGATTATAGCTGCTGGTATCCTTTCAACTCTATTTCCTATCCTTTTATGATATCTAATCTCTTTAACCTTAAATTCCATATATACCACTTCTTATCTAATCTTACTTTAATCTAATTATTGACTTTAATAGAAATAAAGTCAATAATTAATTACTTATAAAGTGTTACAATATCACATCTTATTTAAATAATAGATAATAATATTTATTTTTGACTATACTCTCCTAATAATAATACTAGAGTCTTACTCATTTTATTTATCTTCCTCTCTTAGGGCATAGTCAAAAAATAATAAATCCACATACTAGTCTATTTCTTATTATACTTCGCCACCATAATCACTTAATAGCCTCACTATAAGTTGATTACATTTACTTCTCTAATAGGAAATATACATCGTATCAATAGACTTGTTATTTTTTATATGTCTAATGCCTTTTTTAGTCAACTGTAAATCTTACATTACATTTATACATTATATCATATAATTCTATTTCCATTTTCATCTAGCTTAAAAATATTTCTAGAAATTTATATTATTTCTAAGACTTAATTTTATTAAGTTTTCTTCTAAAAATTTCTATACTTTTGGGGATAAAATATAAAGATTTACCTTCAAATGGTTAAAGGTAAATCTCTATATTTTATCAAAATTTTATTTTCTAGCATATTTTAATTCTCTTATTCCTAATAGGTATTTTTTAACTTCATCCTTATCTTTTTCGTTAAAAAGTAATCTTCTTACTCCTACATTGGTTTTATAAGAAAGTACATATTTATTCCTTTGTTCTTCTAAAGAATAAGTTTCAATCTTATTCCATGTAAGTACATAAGAATTAGTTAATATTCCTCTTTCTGTTATACCACATTTATTTCCAACAAACGCCAGCGGTAATATTCCTATTAATATTGCCATATCTTCAACTTTAAAATTTTTAGATATAGCTGTATAAATAACAAATCCAATTACTACAACCGGCATTATTACTTTATATTTATTTGTACCTGCAATTATTAATTTATTCTTTCGGTCTATTTTAATAAGAACTATATCTACTATCAGTATAAATATAAATGCTACTATACTTGATACACTCATTTTTCATCCTGCTTTCTATTTATTATGTAATAATAATTTTACTTATAATATTATTCGGTTATTTTTAATTATATGTTGAAAACAATCTTACATTATACTTATTTCCACTTAATTTTATTTAAGAATTAAGCTTAAAATATATATTTTAATTTTTAATATTGTTATTCCTCTTTATGCAGCTATGTATTTTTTTAATTGAATTTCTTCTTCTTTTTTTAAAATCAAACGCTTTTTTATATTTCTATTTGAATAAGTGAGAATACATTTTTCACCTTGAGCTTCTACATAAACTTCATCTATTTTACTCCACGCAGTAAACCAAGAACTTGTTATTATACCTTTTTTTACCTACAAAATCTAATTTATTATTTTTAATTGTAGTATAAAATAATATATCTGCCGCGAATATACATATTAATGGCATTACTAGTGTAAAATTCATTTTCTTTCCTCTTCTTTCTCTAATATATATGTTCTCATAAATATACCTAGTTCCCTTAAATAGTTTTAATTTAGGAAATTAATTAGAAATTATATATAAAAAACTATAATAACTTTTTAAGTACTTTATTATAACATATTTTTTATAAACCTGCTTATAATTTTAAAATCCCCATGTTAAATTTACCATATTAATTTTTATGAATATAGGCATACTATATATGTAAATGAAAAAGGAGATGATTTTATGGAAAATAACAACAAAAAGGACTATACAAAGAGTAATATTTTAAGAAATGGTAACAAATCACAAGGTCAATATAGTAAGAGTAGTTTTAATACAACAATTGAACAACCTGCATTAAATGAAAGTGGCGTAGAAGCTAAAAAAAGGGGCTTTTAAATCATTTACTTTATAAAACTCATTTTAAGTTGAAAAAAGATTTTTGCAAAAATAAAGGTCCGATTGCTCATTAATTTATTAATGTCAATTGAACCTTTAATACAAGATATTATTATAACATCTTGTATTAAATTTAATTTTTAGCCTAAGTATATGAAAAAAATATATTTTTCAATTTACCTTTTATAAAAGATTATAATCATTTAATAAATCTAACATTCCTTTAACTGCACGCTTGGCATCTCTAGGAAGCTTATCTATTACTTTTTGTCTTTCATTTTCATCACTAATTTGAGCTATTCTCATTACCTGTTGTTGAAGCCCTGGTATATTGCTTAATTCAGATACTACCCTATTAAACTTATTTGCAAAGCTTGGATCTTGCTGCATTTTTTGCTGAATTGTCATAATAAATTGAAAAGGATTCATTTTAGTCCTCCTGAAAACCTTCTTACTTCATATTTATAATATTCAAGAAGACTTTATAAGTTCACTGCTATTTTTCATATATTTAATAAAAAATACTCTCTATTAAAATAATATAACGATTTATTTTAGTTTAAAAATTAAAATATATAGTAATTCATAGTCTTTAAATAAAACAAAGTAACTAACTTGCTATAATTTCACTTAAAGATTTATCAGCCTTTCTGGCTTCAAAAATTTTATATTTTCCTCCATATAAAAAAGACCATTTCAAATATATAACTAATTTGAAATAGTCTTAAACTTACATATAATACACACCTAAAATTTTTAATTTTGTACTTAGTTTAATAAATTTTTCTGGATTAACTGTCCCTACACTATCACTTAAAATAGTAACTTTAAGGCCAATATCCATTGCCCCTTTAGCAGTTTTAAAAACACATCCAATTCCATCAACCCCAATAAGTTCTACCTCACTTATTTGATTTTCTTTTATAAATTTCACTAAATTATTATTTTTAAATGCATTTCCTACTTGCTTTTCAAAATAATTTTCTGATACAATTTTAATTCTTTTGTCAATTTTAGCTCCCTTGCTACCTGTAATTCCATATGGAAAAAATTTATTATAAAAGAAATTATTCGCCAATACATTTGCAATATAAATAACCTCATCTTTATTCTTTTTATAAATAGTAATTTTATCATTAATATTTTTAATAAGTTCATCTACATCTTCATAATTAAATTTATTCTTATTACGCTGTTCACCAATAAAATCTTCTTGAGCATCAATGACTAAAAGTGCTTTTTTCATTTACCTTCCCCATCTTCCATATAAAGTAGCTCTTAGCTTCAGATATAATATTCATAATATAAATCTTTTCTCAATACTGAAACTTAAAGAACTTATACCCCAAAGGATACCAAGTCCATACGTTGCAACCGTTATAGACCATTAATTTTACGGATACTAGCTATCTTACAAACTATATGAATCTCTCAATTTTTTCTATACTTTAATATGTATCTATAATATCATAATTTATTAAAAATTTCATTTAATTTCAAGTCACTTAAAATACTACTAGAATTATAAACTAAATTTAAAACTTTATCTTGGGTTTATATATTAATATTTCTAATAAATATATTGTTTTGTCTAATATTAAGAGGCTTCATTGTACTTAATGAAACCTCTCCATACATCCTTTTAATTATTATTTATATAATGGATATTTATCACATAATGTTTCTACTCTATCCTTAAGCCCTGATAAATCTCCCTCTCTGTTATCTATTGCTTCTCCAATAATTGTTGCAATTTCAGCCATATCTTCTTTTACAAAACCTCTTGTAGTAATTGCCGCCGTACCAATTCTAATTCCTGAAGTTACAAATGGACTTCTTGTTTCATTTGGCACTGTATTCTTGTTAACAGTTATCCCTACTGAATCTAATAATTTTTCTGCTTCTTTTCCTGTTACATTCTTGTTATTTAAATCAACTAAAAATACATGATTATCTGTTCCATTTGATACTATTTTAAATCCTTTAGAAATCAATTGATCTGCAAGTTCTTTGCAGTTTTCAACTATATTTTTACCATATTCCTTAAATGTTGGATCTAAAGCTTCTTTAAAGCATACAGCCTTTGCAGCAATAATATGTTCTAATGGACCACCTTGTATTCCTGGGAATATATTTTTATTTAAGATTTGAGCATATTTTTCTTTACAAAGAATTAATCCACCTCTTGGGCCTCTTAATGTCTTATGTGTTGTTGTTGTTACAAAATCAGAATATGGTACTGGTGATGGATGAACACCTGCAGCTACAAGACCTGCAATATGAGCCATATCTACCATAAGTAGTGCTCCAACTTCATCTGCTATTTCTTTAAACTTTGGAAAATCTAAAATTCTTCCATATGCACTTGCACCAGCTACAATAAGCTTTGGTTTGTTTTCTATTGCAAGTTTTCTCACATTTTCATAATTAATCACTTCAGTTTCTTTATCAACTCCATAAGATACAAAGTTAAATAATTTTCCTGAAAAATTAACTGGTGAACCATGAGTTAAATGACCACCATGACTTAAATCCATACCTAAAACAGTATCACCTGGTTCTAAAACTGCAAAATATACTGCCATATTGGCTTGTGAGCCTGAATGTGGTTGAACATTTGCATGTTCTGCACCAAATAATTGTTTAGCTCTATCAATTGCTATTTGTTCTATTTCATCAACTACGTGACATCCACCATAATATCTTTTACCCGGATATCCTTCAGCATATTTATTAGTTAGGTAAGAACCCATGGCTTCCATAACAGCTGGACTTACAATATTTTCTGAAGCTATTAATTCTATTCCTTTTTGTTGTCTTTCTAATTCTTTTTCCATTAAACTATAGATTTCTTTGTCTTCTCTTTGTATATTTTCAAAATTCATCTTTTTACCACCCCAACATATTTTTTGAACCCTCAAGGGTATAAGTTCAACTAAATTCAGCTAAAATATAAAGCCAAAAAGTTTCACTCGCTATTCAAATTATAAAATTTCTTACTAAATTAATCAACTATTTTCTATAATTATTTAATTTTTTCTATAATTATTTAATTTCAACTAATATTTTTAATTATTAGGCCTCAAAATGTATTTTTATTTATAATATCTCTTTATGTATTTCTACCTCTACTTTTAATCATCTATAATATCTCTTTATTTATTAATAATTTTATAATGAATATTAAAATTAGTTAGTTATATAAGAATTTTTTATTTTATGCTATAATTCATTTGACATATAAATTATTAATATGGAGAAAAATTATGGATTTAAATAAATTAATTACAATTTCTACTCTTGCTGGTAAAATTCTATTGGAAAGCGGTGCTGAAACTTATAGAGTTGAAGAAACCATTAGTAGAATATGTATTGCTTATGGCGCACATACCGCTGATAGTTTTGTAATTCCAACAGGTATAATTGTTACAGTTACTCATTATGATGAAGTTGCAACCATCGTTAAAAGGATTACTTCTCGAGGTGTTGATTTAAATAAAATAGATGCTGTTAATGATTTATCTAGGCGAATTCAAACTGAAGGTATAGAACTTTGTGATTTTAACAAAGAGCTTATAAAAATATCAAATGCATCTAGATATTCACATTTAATTACTTTGATATGTTCTGCTATGGCTGCTGGCTGCTTTTCAATAATGTTTGGTGGAGACCTTAAAGACTTTTTTGCAACAAGTTTAATAGGTTCTGTTATAAAAATAGTGTCTATTATATTTCAAAAATTAAATATAAATGAATTCTTTGTAAACTCCTTTTGTGGTGGATTATGTGCTATTTTAGCTACTATGTTTTTAAAACTAAATTTATGCTCTAATTTAGACAAAACTATTATTGGTTCTATCATGTTACTTGTACCTGGACTTATAATTACTAATGCTATTAGAGATACTATTGCTGGAGATTTTTTATCTGGAATAACAAAAGCCTCCGAAGCATTTTTAATTGCAGTTTCAATTGCAGTAGGTACCGGTGCTATCTTAAGCATATTTTATTTATAGATAATTTTACTCATATGCAGTTATTTAATATATGTTGGCTATATAAATTCTCAACTGTCAAATTTACTAATAAGTGATTATCTTTTAATTTACTTAAGAATCGTAGTTAAATTATTCAAACAAGTAATCTAAATAATTTCAAAGACATTTTGCTTTAATATGCAAGGGAGTGGTTTAATGCTAGAACAAATTATAGTTGCCTTTTGGGCATCTTTTGGTTTTGGAATAATTTTTAATATAAAAGGGAAAAAATTATTTTTTGCATCTATCGGTGGTGGCTTAAGCTGGTTTTTCTATTTATTCTTAACTAATTATGGAATAAGTAATATTTTATCGTTATTTATAGCATCTATAATTTTCAGCATCTATTCAGAGATTTGTGCAAGATATTTAAAAACACCTGTGACAACCCTAGTAATTTGTGCTCTTATCCCATTAGTTCCTGGCGCTGGCATGTATAATACTATGTATGAAACTATACTAGGAAATTTAAGTGGTGCATTAAAGCTTGGTATTGATACTGTAGCTAGTGCTGGTACCTTAGCCCTAGGTGTAATCTTTGTATCTACAATAACAAAACAAGTTACAAACCTAAAAAAAGTAAAAGAAAAACTATTTGAAAAATAAAATACAATAAAAAGGTTGCTTAAAATTCTGTTTTGAGCAACCTTTATATTACTGATTAAATGCTCAATTACATTCCCAATCTTCTTTCAAGTTCTGAAATTCCATCTTCAACTTCCCCTATTGGTAAATTTCCTAATGCTAATTTCTCATGGTCCTGCTCCTTAAGTCTATTGTAAAATCTCATTCCTTCTAAAATAATACTTCCATCATTATTTGTTTTTCTAAGCATGTAAAACAATGTATCTTCAGCTTTATCGAGCTTATTAGCTAACTCATAAATCTTTAGGATTTTTTTATCCATATCTAGTGAAAATTCATAATCACTTAATTCACCTGCCACATCTACTGCATCCTTCAAATATTTAGGATTTGTCTCATCATCTTCAGTATATGCCTTGAAAAAGCTTTCTAATGATTTTTCATAGTATTGAATTTTTGAATTTTCATCATTACTAATTTGACCTTGAAGATTCATAAGGCAAGCAAATGCAATAAATTTCTCAGCATTATATTGATCTTCTTTACTTATGAGCCCTTCTAAGCTATTAAATGAAAAAATATCTACAGTTCCTATATCAATTCCAACTAAAGCTTTAAGTTCTTTATTCACTCTTTCTTTAGCCTTTTTTATATCTCCATCTATTATACATTTATCAACTTCTTCTGTTACTAGAGTCAAAGTATTTTCTACTTCTTTCATATAATCATTTTTTAACATTTCAACCACACCTCATATTTTTGTTAATAAATTTCTATATATATTTAAATAATTTTTCTACATTTAATTATATATAAATTCTAATTAATTTACTATATTATGTTGCAATTTTAGTTCTTAAACAAAATTAAATCATTATAATTAATTTTAGAGAAAATTAATTTTTCAACATATACACACTAAAAACAGGTATAAAATCTAAATTAATACTATATACATCACATTTTTTTATATTTTTCATACAATGTACTATAAAAGAATCTCTTATAACAAATTTATATGGAGAAAACTTTGATAAACTTATGATGATATGGAGGTATTTTATGAATATTATTTCTGAAAACCAATTTGGCTTTGAAGATTCTATAGCTAATTGCAGACGTCGTGATTTTGAAGATGTGCTTGGCTCTGAAGTTTCTCTAACTAGTAGAATATGCCGTAATACTTCACCTGAACCAGGCAGATCATTATTAAGTTGTGGTTCTGGTGGAGTTGGACCTCTACCAATGATTTCAACACAATTATCTAGGCCTATACCTGTAGCTAGTGTATCTATAGACACTACTAATATGTGCAATCCAAAAATTCTTTTAACTTTTACTTGCTTAATTGTTTTGCCTGCAACTATCATGGTAAATTTAAATTTTGTAATTGTAAAAACAACAGATGGTGGTGCTCCTCAAGAAATAGGTGGAACTCATACTTTTTCAGAAATAGCTAGTGTACTAGAGTCTGAATCGTTTTGTTTCCAATATTGCGACTGTAGTCCTTGCCATAGTTGTACAACTTACACAATCAAACTTGAACCAAGTAGTTTAATTGCTGAAACAGCTGGCTTAACAATAACTAATGCAACATTAACTGCTTTGGCTGTTGAAACTCTTATATAGTAAAATAATTATATTACAGGGAGCTCTTTTTAGAGCTTCTCTAATTTTAATACGACAAAATGGAGAATTTTCATACTTCCTCCATTTTGCAATAATTTTTAATCTATTAATTTTTTAACTTATTTTTGCAATATTTTATTAAGCATACCCTAATACTTTTAATACCTCAAGCCCAATTTTCCTTTCAACACCTTTATATGGATAACAATGAATATGAATAGCTGGATTAAAGTTTAACTCAATTATTGCATAATTGGAATTTTCATCACTATACTCTTCTAACATCATATCTACACCACAAATTCTAGCATTAACTGCTTTAGCTGATGCAACTGCTATAGATTTAAACTTTTCTGAGATATCATCTGTATAATCTATACTGTCCCCACCTGTGCTTATATTGGAATTTTCTCTTAAGTAAACTACTTCATCTTTACTCGGAATATAATTGAAATCTTTATTTTGTTGTTTTAAAAATAATTCTGCATTTTCATCTAAATTTATTTTTTCAAGTGGTGTTACATAATGATGCCCTCGAAGTGGATCTTGATTTTTCTCTTCAACAAGCTCATCTATAGATTTTATACCATCACCTTTAACATTAGCTGGTACTCTATGCAGTATTCCAACCACCTTATCATCAATAACTAAAAAACGATATTCTTTTCCTTTTATAAATTCTTCTAGAAGTACTGTATTATCATGATTAAATGCAATTTCAAAAGCTTTCTTAATACTTTCTTTATCTGTTCCATTTTTAAATATATTTATTCCTATTCCAAAATTAGTTGACTTTGGTTTTATTACTATTGGTTTATTAACATAATCCTTTATTACACTCATAGCTTCTTCCATAGAATTAACTTCTATACCATCTGGAACTTTAATGTTACTATTTAAGAGTACTTTTTTAGTAACACTTTTATTTTCCATAATTAAAACAGTCACATAATTATCCTTTGAAGTTTTAGTTGCCTGCTTAACATATTCTATTTTATCATTCTTTTTAAGGGAAATGAAATTCTCAGACTTATCTAAAATTTCAACCTTTATTCCCCTTTTAATAGCTTCCTTCATTAAAATTTGAGTAGATAATTCTAATTCTTCGTATCCTTCTAATTTGAATCTATTATTGTAAGCACTGTTCTTATATCCTTTTGCTATATTTAAATGAGCATTAATGTACCCCTCTTCTTTTACTTTTTTTTCAATCCTATAAGCATATGTTAATTTATGATTTTTTACTTTTTCAATCATTAAATCAATAATTTCTTCTTTACCTAATTTAAGTTCATTGTTTATATTTTTAATAGTTTCTAATATTTCTACTCCCCATTGTTCTTTTGAAATAAACTTTCCATCTTTCTTTAACATAATATCATTTTGCCCAAACTTTGAAATTATGTTTTGGTTTTCCACTCCTTCTTCCTGCCACTTATCATAATCACTTTCTTTTTGAAGAAGCAGAAATATATTAAACACCTGAAGGAAATATAAATCCTCTAAGCTTATCCCACCTTTTTCAAAAGGATTAATATCAATACTTCTATATTCTAAATATTGAATTCCATCTTCCTTTAGAGAATCCATAAAGTTACTAACATCAGCAGGTTTAAGCCTTATAGAACTATAAAGCTCTTTATGACTATCTATAAGCTTATCCTTTATAAATCCTTTTAAACTTTCTATATACTCCTCGATTGAATTATAGTTTGGAAATAAATCAACTTTATTTTTATAACCACATTCACTATTTCTATAAGATAAAGCACCTATATTTGAAAATCCATCTTTGGTAATTTGCTTAGATGAATTTATACAATTACCTACATAACTTTTGTCAACTACTCCACTTGCGCCTAAAAGATATATAATAAGCCATCTATATCGAAGATAATTTCTTGTAAGTTTCAAGTAAATATTATTTTTAAATTCCTTGTAATCTAATTTCTCATTTTTGTGATTTACATCCTTAAAAAGCTCATTACTTATTTCGCTATTATACAATTTATTAATAAAATCATAGTTAAAAGAAAAATTATAATGTATTCCACATATAAGCTGCTTTTTTCCACCATATTTTTCTATTAACTTTTCTCTATATAATCTTGCCTCTCTACCTTTATCATTTTCACTATATTCTGAAACTTTAATTTTATTATCTTCTGGTACAATACCTGGCATAGATTGTGGCCATAAATATTCTTCTCCTATTTCCATTGCTACAATATCATAAAGTGAATTTGTGAAATTATAAGTTTCTTCTACACTTTTAAACGGTGGTGTTATTACCTCTATTTGACTTTCTGCAAAATCTGTAGTTATATAACTATTGTCAACCTTATCACCAAACACTCTTGGATGTTCCGTTTCTGATAATTCTCCTTTATCATTAACCCTTAAGCTTTCTCTTTCTATTCCATAATTCCCCTTTAATAACTCTTGTGGCGTAAATATTTCTTTAAATTTATTTAACATTTCTTACCTCCCTCTAGTAGCACCTATCTTTTACCTTATTTAAAATTTCTTTTAACTTTAATTATATATAATAGATACGCTATGCTTCCCTTTAAAATACTAGATACTTCAATACTATAATACAAATATCTGTTAAACCAAAAGGTTTTATTAAAACTAAGGCCATTAAAATTCTTAAACTTGTAATGCAACGCTTATCATAGCTGATACCTCTGGCTTTCCAATCCCTCTAAATAATACATTTGATACTATTTCTATAGCAATAAATACCTGTGAAAAGGCTATAGCTTGTAAATAAGCCTTTGCAATATATACTATCTTTATCACTAACAAATAATTTAATAAATAATACACAAAAAAAATAAAAAGGCGAAGGTCATAAGTAATGAACAAATTATTCCAATTTTTAAAGTTGTATATCATTCTCCCTTTATTATTCCACAATTTCCATTTTAAAGATTTTGTACAGTAAAGACTGCTATTGTTCCATGCAAACCTCCAATAACCATATATGTAATTTGTTCAATTTGTAATCCTGTTTTTTGAGGCGCTATAGCATCTGCACCAAATATAGCTATAGTTCTTGCAAGGAATATTTTAATTACAGTAAATAAAATTCTTTGGACATCCATAGGAATTCCTAATCTCCCAATTCATAACATGTTAACTGAGTTATATGTAAATTGTAAAAGTAAGCTTTCCATTATTGGTACAGATAATGTTGTTAGTACTTTTATAGCCCTGTCCCAGTCAAATCTATTTTTTCATTTTATCTCCATTCATATTTACTAAATCATTGAGGTTCTAAATTTTTATAATATGATACATCTATAAAAGTCAGTATATTTTATTAAACTTCATTATCTGGATTTTTACAAATAAAAATATTATCTTCAGTGTAAGTCTTCGCTTCATCTTTTATGCTATTATCTCTGCATACATATTTTTCACTATTACATATACAATTTTCTTTTTCTGTGATTAAATTTAATAAAAATAATACTAGTCTATTAGTATTATTTACTTTTAATTTATATTGATTCCATATGCCATCTTTTCTAGCCTCAATTAAGCCACAATCTATTAAAACTTTCATATGATGAGATAAGGTAGGTTGAGTAAAATTAAAACTTTCTAATACTTCACATGCACATTTTTCACCACAAGATAATAAATCAATTATTTTAAGTCTATTGGGATCACTTAAAGCTTTTAATATTTTTGCATTTTTTTCATATTCTGAATTCATATTTTACTCCTTTCAAAGATTATCCATATTAATAATCCACGTATATAGTATAGACACCCATCTATGTGTAGTCAATATTTTTCTATTATTAACGGGTTATTTTATACATATATATATGCTTGTCTATTTTGTATTTAATTTTCCTTATTAAACACACCAGCTTAATAATACAGTTATATTTCGAATTATTAGTGACACATATATGCAGTAAATAAATACAAGTAATTTATTTGATAGAACATATATAATAAAAAGCAGTATACTGTAATTCTGCTTTTTTATTAATTACGTAATAGAATTGTAAATAAAATAATTATATAGTAATTAAAATATCAATTTATATTTTTGTCAAAGCTACACAAAATTAACTAAAACAATGTCATACCCTCTTAGTTTGCTTGGAATACAGTTCTGCCCATGCTGGAAAAAATCCAGAACTAACTGCAATATTTTGTGAGTAAAAATGTGATTCCACTGTTCCATAGAAAGGAATTTTTCCTCTATTCAAAATCTCATTTTTTAATTGTGTAACTAAATTTGTTCCAATACCTCTACCACGATATTGAGGTAAAATATCAATTCCAATTTGCCACATGTTTTTGCTATCTGCACTGGCACCTGCCATACCCATTATGTTATCACCATCAAAGGCAGCAACCGCAAGTACATCAGGATGGTTTTTATCAAAAGCTAGAGCTTCTTTAAATCGATTATCATCTTCAAACTGCAAAAGTTCTTCTTTCTCATACCATTTTACATTTGTAATAGGTTGTATTGACAATAAATTATCATTAGGTAAATAATAATGATGAATATCTGCTATTTCATGTCCAAATTCCTGTAATTTATTATCAATTTCTCTCAAATTTCCATATTCAAAAAACCATGCACCATTTATGTTTATTAGTTTTTCCCCACACCAAAGCATAATTAAAGGTGATGTGCATACAATCGCTCTACCACCAAAACAAAGTATTTTTAGAAAACATCCATCACTATTGTAAATACGTCTACCCTCAATAGGCTTGTTTTTAACTACTGTATTTTTTACTTTTTCAAAATCAGATAGTCGGCAATTATAGTCTAGTGCCAACTGTTCTTTGGCAATTTTTAAAATATCAGTTTTTGTGTACATATTATCACCATCCATTATATATTTATATTTAGCTTCTCTAACTATACAGTGTTTATCAATGTTTTTATCAGCGCTAAAAGAGATTTATAGGAAGACTTAAAACTTATTATTAATTAACTAATATATAAGTTAATAATATAGATTCCGCTTTCTTATATTTTTCAACTCTTTTTCTGTCCTTCTCAGTAACTTCTTTTAACCTATCTAAATTCATATTGTCTTTTAAATCAGACAATTTTACATTAATAGTTGATTTATCAGCCTTTATTCTGTCTATATAATCAAAATAATCTTCATTCTTTCCTTTGCATAAAATCTCTAACTTTGCTACTAAATCTTCTGGTATATCCTCTTTAATTAATTGACCTCTAGACACATCACAGTCTTCTAACACATCATGTAATACAGCTAAAACTTTTTCTTCTATGGTTTCAACACATTCCATCACTCTTAAAGGATGTCCTATATATGGAGATCCACCTTTGTCAAATTGACCTTCATGATATTTTTTTGCCAATTTAATAGATTTTTCTAATAATTCCTCCATCATTCTCAACTCCTAACTAATTTCATAATATGATACTACTATTCTTTAATAAACAATATATGATTCTAGTAAAAATAGCAAAATTAAGCTTCATATTCTAATATGGTAAACCATATATATTCTTCAGAACATGCTAATATAATCTGGCTTAAGATTATATTAAATTAAAGTTAATCATTATTTCCAATTAAAATCGAGATGTCAAAGTTCCTTGATGAAAAATTATTTTCCATGTTCCATTAAACAATTTCCAAATTGAACTTCGAAGTGAATATTTCATAGCTTCATTGAGTTCACTATGCTTTATTACCTTATATGTTGCTAATATACAATCATTTGATAGTTGCTTTATTGTAAAATCTTTTATTTCCCACTTTATTTCATGTGAGTTGCTATCTTCATCAATAATATGATTTTTATTATAATGATATATGTTTCCAGAACTACAAAATTCAACAAAATCATCTGACAATAATTCACTCATTTTTTCTACTGATTTTCTTATTTCAGGTTTTAATAAATCATTTTCCATTTTAAATATATGCTTCTCCAGTAATTCAATTTGCTGATTCATTTCTTAACCTCCTACAGTATTAAATTAACTAATAAATTTGACCTATTTCTTCTAATTTATACATCCACCACTTCTTATTAAAATATATAGGTGTAATAGGAGCCATAATAATGTATTCATGTCTTAAAATCTAGATATAAAAATCAAATTATTAAAACTTATTTTTTATCGCCCCATAAGTATGTCTAACATTCCTTGCGTATTATTAATAAAATTCTTCATAACCTGATAGTGCTCAGTTTCTTCATATTTAGCAGATTTTATTTCATTATTAATTTCATAAATTACTGCATCAGTATACGACATTATGATTGGGGAATGAGTTGCTATGATAAATTGAGAACCTGCTTCAATTAAATCATGCATTCTTGTAATCATAGTCATTTGACGTGAAGGAGATAATGCAGCTTCTGGTTCATCTAATATATACAATCCCTTACCAACAAATCTATTCATAAAAACTGCAAAAAAAGATTCTCCATGAGATTGTTTATGTAATGATGCTCCACCATAAGATCTTAAAAGTCCTGGTCTTTCTCTATCAAGATCATCTACATTGCTTGCAAAATTATAAAAACTTTCTGCCCTTAAAAAAAATCCGTCTTTAGGCATTACGATTCCTTTGATTAATCTAATATACTCCTGCAACTCTGAATGAGTATCTCTTGAGGAAAAATTAAAATTTTTAGTTCCACCTTCTGGATTAAAACCATAAGCTGTTGCAATTGCTTCTAAAATAGTTGCTTTTCAAGTACCATTTTCACCAACAATAAACGTTACTTTTGGATGAAATTCTAAATTTGTCAAATTTTTAATAGCTGGTAAACAAAATGGATATTTTGAAAAAGACTGAATCTTATCTTTTTTTAATTCTATACTTCTTAAATATTGCTTATTTTTTAATAAATCCATAATATTTACTATCCTTTAATTGTTCATTGTTTATTTACTACCACAATCTTACCTTGCAGTCTTATTGTTAAAAATAATAATTTCTGATTCAAAAAATCTCTCTTGAAATTCTGTTAATGCTCTAATTTGATCTTTATTATAAATGTCAAAATTCTTACTAACTACTAATTTATCTTCATCATCATTTTTTCTACAGATTACTGCAACAACATAGCCTTCATAAGATTCTAAAGGTTCAAATTCACCAATAACATAGGCATCTATTTCTTCTCCATGTCCAAAAATAGTATTTTCAATATATTCATAGTTTATAGGATACACAAATTCATGATTAGGATGTTTTGAACCTAAAGGTCTCTCCATAATTACTTTTACTTGTTTTGCTAAATATATATTTCTACTCCTATATTTTATCACTATATTATGTAAATATGGCTGAATTTCCGGATAAGTCAAATTTTCTGGTAAAGCATCAAACAATTCTACCTTATCTATTTCTGAATTAGGCAACTCTCCAAGCTCATTTATTTCAGCATAAAATAACCTGACATAGTATGATTTTTTATCTTCAGTGAGAGGATAATCACATAAATAATCGCATATAGGCGTTATGTCAAAATCAATAGCACCACTTTCTTCAAATAATTCTCTTTTAGCCGTATCATTAATATCTTCACCCAATTCCCTATGACCTCATGGAATCTCCCATGTATCACGCTTTTTATGCTTTACAAATATCCACTTTCCTTGAAAGAAAGCACTAATAACTGCAAATTCTAATTTCATATATTCCTCCAATATTTATACATTTTTCTATTATTTTTTAACTATCTATTTTCATTTAATTGTTTTAACTATTTCTAAATTTTAATATGTAATTTATATTTATTTTCTTAAAACACTTTTTAAATTTCATATGATTCTAAATTCCCTACTGATTCTTTTAAACCAACAATTGTTTTTGTTTCAAGAACACATGTACAATTATGTTCTTTTGCAAGTTTAAGCTTTTCTTGAATATTTATCTCTCCATTTCCTAAAGCAAGATGATTTTTATTTCCATAAGCATCATGAATATGAATATGATGTAATTTGTATATATGCTTTTTAATAAAAGGCTGATCTATTCCATTAATACTATGGTCATGACCCAATATCAAAAGTTAGTCCAAATATATGACTTTTTAGTAAAACTTCTATTCCTTCCATTGTAAAATCTCTATATCCATTAGAATTTTCAATGCATATTTTAATGTTACTATCACCCACGGCTTTTTCACACAACGTTCTAAAACTCTTTAATTTTAATAAATAATACTCTTTATATTGCTTGAACAAATACACTTTTTCTGTTGGAAGAGTGAAATAAACTCCATTACCCATATGCATATTTAATATAGGAACTTTAAGTTCCTTTGCAATTTCAATAGTTGATAAAATCGTTTTTATATAAGCATTACAAACTTCTTTATTAAAATCACAAATATTAATATTTTCATCTAGATGGATTGTAAAAAATATTCCTTCATTTTCACAAATTGATTTAAATTTTGAAATATCCATTTTATCAGTTTGATAATCGGGAAGATTCATATTTAATTCAATAAAATCTAAATTAAGTTCCTTTCATAATGCAACTCAATTTTCTATATTTTCAATTAAAGTTGCATACCATATTTCATATTTAACCTACTGAAAATCTCGACTTTACTTTTCTACTATTCCACTTTTACTTTCAAACTTTAAGAAACGGGTACCTTGAAACGTCAATGTTCCCCATTCATTTTCCGGAATAGTTCTATAAACTCGTCCTCCAACAAAAAATTTAATTTCACTGCCTGTATCCAATTCAAAAATTAAAATTAACGTTTCAGTTGTTGTCATTATTCCATTAGCATCTGTTTGCGTATCAGTATTTCTTCTTTTCATAATTAATTGTGCTTTTGTAGATATAACAGGAGAATTTTCATTTTTTACATATGTGCTAATTACCTTAAAAATCATTAAAGCTAACATAACAAAGAATATTAATTGAATTCCAACCATATTAACACCTCCATATTTACACTTCTAAAGTCATTCCATCATAAGCAAAAGTAATTCCCTCATATTCATTTTCTAGTTTTAAATAATCATCATAAGATTTACCCCAATCTTCTTCTAAGTGAGTAATTACAATTTTTTTAATATTATATTTATCTTTTAAATTTTCAATTTCTTTCATGTTAAAGAATTCCAAAAAAATACTATTTCCTTCCTTTAAAATATATCCATCTTTTAGGACTTCACCAACAACTGTGTTTCCTATAATCATAATATCTGCATTTTTAAAAATGTCCTTTTCTGGAAATGGTTTTACATCACATGGTGCATAAATAACTTTTTTATCATTTTTTTCAAATATAAATACTGTTGCTGAGCCAGCCTTAACAAATGTTAATTTGATATCTTCTAAATAAATATGATCTTCTACTACCTTTCTTTTTATTAAATTTCTAATGTTTTCATAATAATCTAAATATGAACCCAGCTTTGATCCTATAGAATTTATATCTGCCATAACATGTTCCATTGCAAAAACATTTATTGGACTTGTACATTCTTTTCCTTCTGAAATTTCAAACCAATTAAGACGTATATGTTCAAAAACTCTCATTCCTAGCACATGATCTGGATCCATATGACTAAATAACACTGAGTCAACTTGCTTTATATCAGCTTCATTTAAGGCATGTACTATATCTTCTGGTGTATCTACTAATAAATTTAAATCTTCTAAAAACAAACTACATCCAAATCTAGAATATGGTTTTCCTTTTGCTCTTGCTTCTTTGCAGATCTTGCATTTGCATAATGGTTTAGGTAATGCAACACATCCACCACTTCCTATTACTGTGAATTTCATAATTTCTTCTCCTTCAATTAAAATTCCAAATTTCTATTACAATAAATGCTTATTCATATCTCTTAATTAATGCTTTTGTTTCATAACTTATTTTATAAATAAATTATATACCATATACTATAACTTTCCAAATAAGTTAAAAAATTTTGAATATTTATTTTACATAGCAAAAGGGATGTTGCACAACCAAAAATCAGTTGTGTAACATCCCTTTATTAGTTATCTACTTTTTATAGTCCTTGTTCATAGCTTTGTATCATTCTTTTTACCATTTCTCCACCAACGCTTCCGTTTTGTCTTGAAGAAAGGTTTCCTTTATCTGTGGCTTCATAGTTTTGTAATCCGATTTCTGATGCCACCTCAGTTTTTAATCTGTTTAAACCTGCCTTTGCTTCTGGTACTAAAGTTCTGTTACTTCCACTATTACTTGATGCCATGTGTATCTCCTCCTTAATTAATATAATTTTGCTTCGCAATTTTTTTCAAATTTGCTTTGCAATAATATATTAACCAGCCTCATAAATAATACTCTATAAAATTATTAGCAAATGTAGCATTCACAAGCGTTATTAGCTGTGTTTTGATAATTTACCTTGTGTATTATATTATTGCCTTACTTTTACAAATTTTCAGCTTATAAATCAATATACACAAATTCGAATCATTAGTAAATTTAATTTTTTATCTACTATTTTGAAAATGCTTCCTTTACTGCCTTCAATAAATTAGAAAACATTTCTTCTAATTTAGCAAAAAAACCTTTAGCTTCTGCACTGCTTAATTTATCTTTTAATTGATTGGTTACATCATCTAATTGATCTTTTAAATTGCTGTAATTAAGATCTAAGTCATTTATCTTTTTCATTACAGCTTTTATGTTAGCTATATCCTCCTCAGATAAATTAGCTTTATATTCTTCTGTAGCTTTATCTACTATTTTGTTTATTTCTTTTTCTGTTCCAGGTTTTTCTTTTATTATTTCCTTTTTTATATTATTCATTAAGTTGGTAGCATCATTTGCTCCGATCTTTTCGCCAATATCTCCAGTGGTAACTAACTCTTCATTTGCAGCTTCTTTCTTATTTTCATCAATCTTTTTTCCTGTACTGCTATTTTCAAAACCTTTTAATATTCCAGTAAGTGCAGCAGTTCCAGATACTTTAAAAGGTGCTGATGCCTTAACTTTTGCATTTTGAATTCCTGCTGTAATCAATGCATTTTTTATCATTCCATCATTAACCCATGTAAGATTTTCAGTAGTTACAACTAATCCACCCTTTTCTGTTGGCTCAACATAAGAACATGATATTGACTTATTCCCAAGTTGAGATTCTGATGCAACTTTACCTAAATATTTATGTTCTTCCTCAGACGTGACTTCCAATATATTTGCATCATTTTTATTTACTCCAAAGTATTTTAACATTTCATTCTTTTGAGAATCACTTAAGTCAGCTCCTAAAGTCACAGATTTAAATGAATCTGCAAACACTGGAACACCAGAAAATGGTGTTAAAAAAATACTTAAACATAAAGATGATATTATTGCTTTTGATATAAATGATTTAAATTTCATGATTTCTATACTCCTTTATTATGCTGTAAATTTAATGCTAAAAATCTAATTTCATTATTTCTCGTACATTATAGCATAAAAATAATTAATTTTTATTTATGATTATATTACTTTTCTATTAATATTTATTACGAATAAGATAATCTAACTGACCTTAAAGAATTTACTATTGGAAGTTTTGTTGAATTTTTTATTAAAAATAAAGATCTATCACTAAAATAAAAGACTATTTAGAACTAAGATTTACTCCTTTAAAATCTTTAGTTTAGATAGTCTATTGTAAATTATAAATATTTATCTCCTTGCTAAAATTCGTATCTCTTAAAATCTCTAAATATCAATTTATTTTGGAATGAGCCGGATAATTTTATCATCACCTATATTAGGAGTTCCCCTGCCATCCTTATTGCTTGTTGTTAGGTAAATTGATCCATCTTTGCCCTGAATAACCTCACGCAAACGTCCATACTCATTTCTAAGCCATGCTTCAACCTTATTCACTACAGTTCCATTTTTGTTAAGCGTAATAGAAAGTAATTGCTGTCCTCGCAAACAAGCAACAAGTAATTTTCCTTGCCATGCTCCTTGATTTACAAATGCAATTCCAGATGGTGCCCAAGTCTCTTCTTCACTGTGTATCAAAGGCTTTTTTATCATAACCCCTTTGGCATCTTCATTTCCGTAAGCAATAGGCCAGCCATAATTGACTCCTGGATTAATTATGTTTATCTCATCATGCGCTGCCTGTCCATGCTCTGATTCATATAAGACATTTTTCCAATTCCATGCTAAACCTTGTGGATTTCGATGACCTAAGCTATAAATAGATGAATTAGTAATTGGATTATCTTTAGGAATGCTGCCATCTAACTCAATTCGAAGTATTTTTCCAGCTGTACTTGTAAGATCTTGTGCTAATGCAGAATTCCCTGCATCTCCAGTTGTTATATATAATTTTTGATCTGGACCTATCTTTAGCCTTCCTCCATTGTGAATTCTTCCTCCAGGGATTTTGTCTAAAAGAACGCGGTCAATAGATGCCTTATTATTGTTTTCAAACAATCTGACAACACGGTTAAATATTTCATTACCTTCTACATATGAATACATAACATATATATAATGATTTTGTGCATAATTTAGGTCTATGGCAATCCCCATTAGGCCACCTTCTCCCTGACTTACAAACGGTGGACGAAATGTAATAAGTGGCTGTGGCTGTAATTTACCATCTTTAATAATTCTGATTGTTCCAGAACGCTCAGTAAAATATAGATTGCCTTCATTGCTTATATCAATACCCCAAGGTACATATAAATTTTCAGCTATAACTTCAATCTCGTAAGGAAATTGCCTTGATATGATTGATTTTCTTTTGACCTTAACTTCATTATGACTACGAAATATCATGTTAGATAAAATATTTAAAGTTATTTTTTTCATGTTTTATCCTCCAAACTTAAATAAATACATTTTTAAATTCAAACCCTAAAAAATAATAAGTTTAAATTATAAAATTTCACACTTTTATCTTTATTAATTACCATGTTATTCATTTATCAGCCTAGCTGTACCATTTTTATACATACACACTAATGAAAAATTTTATTTGAAATTTATTTATATATGTTGTAATAAATAAAATGCACATATTTTGTTAATGTACATGATTCTAATGTAATAAATTAGTTACAATTTATATATTTTATTTAAAATAATTTCTAAAATTACTATGTATTCTATAAAAAAATAATATTACTATTACTTCATCTAAAATCTAAATTTTTCACGTATTAATAAACCTGTTTTTTCAAATAATAATTATGTAATTAAATTTTACTTATATTAATTTAGTTATATTCTAGTTTAGGATATTAGATACTATCTATAAATTTAAAAATTATTATGTTAGGAGGATTACTATGAGTAAAGAAAAAGCACCTTATAATCCAACCCCAGGAGATTATGATGTGGAAAAATTAACTGATATTCATTCATCAGAGTCAGAACCCTCTTCTTATACTAGAAACATACATAAGATAACCAATTTTAAAGGACCAGAAAATATTTATAATTCAAGTGAAAGTATTAAAAGTAGAAATAACGTAGATATTACTGAAAGAATACCGACATTATCAAAATATTCCGATATGAATAAGGATGATGATGAATTCGAATATAAAGGTGAAATATAGAATCATATTCTAATTAGAAAAAATCAAATTAAACTAGGAGTGATATTATGAGTAAAGAAAAACTTCCATCTCCCCCAATCTCAAAAGGTTATTCTTCTTATAAATCAACTGATATCCGTTCTTCAGAATCAGAAGCTTCTGACACTGAAGATGTATGTCAAAGTAATAATTTAAGTGCAGATAACTCAAATTCTTCCAGATCATCTCTATTAAGAAAGTCTATCGATTTGAACGATGACGATGATGATGACGATAATGCGATAAATACTACACAATTAGATTAAAATTGAAAATAATTTATTAGGAGTGATTATTATGGATAAAGAAAAAATGACTAAAATTTCAAATGTAAGAGATGATGATAAAGATGCTTTTGTTAATCCTTATTTGCCAAAAATGAGGACTAATTATCATCCAAGTACTGAAAATGTAGAAAGTGCTACTGGCGTAGACTTTCCAGTGAATATGCCTAATCCAGCTGTTGATTCAATTGTTGTAAATAATATATCTAATCAAGAATTTGATTATACACAAGATATGCTTTCACCTGATAATTATGATTTAGATAAAGATTAAAAACTTTCTTATTTATTCTAAAAATTTAATAACAACACTATCTATATTTCATTGCAAATGTGGCTTTTAATCAATATTATAGGTAGGAAAATACTCCTACCTATAATATTTAGAAATTAACCTAAATACTATCTTATTTCAAGCTATATATGTTCGAATAAATGAACTACATAAACTTATTTAATGTATTTAGTCTTAATTTAGTGAATTAATTGTAACCTATATGTTTCTTAATTAAGTTATCCCTTTATTCTGCTATAAATTTAACTGCATCTTCATAGGATTTAAATTTTTTAACAATAAATACTTCATAAATTCATTACATAAAAATACACTAAACATTTTTCATACAAATGTTTAGTGTTAGATAAAATATTTCCTATACCACTACTATTTCACTACTTCTAGTATTCTATTAGCAATAGCTTTATAACCTTTTGAATTAGGATGAAATTCATCTTGTGCAAGATAGTTATCTAAATTATATTTAAAAAGATCATATGTTGGAATAAAAACACAACTCGGATATGCTGATAAAAGCATCTCTGTTTTATAATTCCAGTCATAAAATATTTTCAAATTATCTTGGTTAATATCGTCTCCAAAAGGATTATATAATCCAATAAATACTACTCTGGAATTTTTATTTTTACTCCATATTAAATCCATAATTTCTTTTAAATTATTTAAGTAATTATCTTGAACCTTTTTTGCGTCAGTTAATGCAGCTCCATTTTTATTATTCTGAAAGACCTTAACTTCATTTCCACCAATGGATATAAAAATAAGATTAGATAATTCTATTGATTTTAAAGTTTCTTGTTTTTGTACAATTGTTAATAATCCAGAAGAGATATCACCATTAACTCCAATATTACTAACTTCCACTTTTTTATTAGTTTTAGCCCCCCATAAGTTTGCAAATTCCTGTGCAAACCCTATTCCTGTTTCATCACCAGTACCCTTGGCTAAGGAATCTCCAAGGATCAAAATATTATATGAATCACCATTGCCACTAAACGTTGATTCATTTTCATTATTAGCTTCAGTATTTTTTGCTGTTATTTCTTCATTTTTTATATTGGGACCATTAGTTATTTTAGCCGATATTATTAAGCTAACAGAAAAAACTATGGCACTTATTATTGATACTGATAAGATAATATTCCAAATAATTTTCTTATACATTTCTTCCTCCATCATATACTTTTATAAATATATATTTTAAACTAATACATCCTGCTTAACAAATCTTCTAAAACTTACAATTAAGGATAAGCATATCCAAACAAATAATACCATTATAGAAAAATTAAAATTCATTCCTGGAATTACTTCATAAGAACCTCTTAAATATTTAGATAAGTTAAGATTTATAGCAAAATAGTATTTAACCAAAGGCCAATCAGATAAAAAGTATTGTAAAAAGCTTCCTGTTATTAAAGATGCCATCATTATTCCAATAGAAGTTGCAGTGCTTCTAACTAAGACTGAAACCATAAAAGATATACTTGCAACTGCTATCATAGATATCCAGCCTAAAGAATAAATTAATATAGCATTTTGCCATTGATATATTCGTATAACATTAGATGAATCAAGTTTCTCTCCTACAACTTTAAAACCTGTAGCTACTGGTTCAAACCATCCGCCTGTATGAAAAGTAACAGTAGATACTATTATGCATATAACTGCTGTTTCTATAATCATTAAAGTTGCCATAATTATAACTGCTATATATTTGCTCAAAAGTATTTTCCATCTTGGAATTGCTCTTGTTAAAAGAAACTTTATAGTCTTTGTTGAAAATTCTCCTGAAACAATATCACCAGCTAGAATTATAACTAATAGCGGTAAAAATAAAAATATAGATTGATTCATAAAATTAATTGTAAACTTTGCTGCATTCGGCGTTATTGGATTTATATTATTATCTAAATAATATTGAAGTCTTTCAATTTCTATATTGGTTGAATTTTTATTTGAATCCCTGTTAAATCTATTCTTTAAATCAGATATTTGCTGCTTAACCAATTCGTGCCAATCATAATTTTGTGTTTGTGTATTTGATTGTGTAAATCTAGTTATAGTATTGTTATATTTATAATTTTCACCATAAGCAAATAATGAAATTAATACTAATAAAATTCCACTTATAAGCAAAAGTTTCTTTTTAAATAATATTTTGTTTACTTCATTTTCTATTAATTTCAACAAATTTATTACCTCTCTTTAAATAAATTTAGACGTATGAAAGAAAATAGACTAGCATGCTGACTTGTTATTTCTTTGAATATGCCTTATTTCTAAATAATTTCATTTCCTTCTGTTAATCTTAAAAATAGATCTTCTAGAGTTTTATTTTTATTAGTTACAAATTTTATCATAAGCCCTTCCTTAAAAAAAGAATTATTTATTTCGCTAAGTTTAGCTAAATCAAGTTCAGCCTCCAGCTTTTCACCTACTATTTTTGAATCTATTTTCCAAAGATTATTTAATATTTCTCTGCCCTTTTCATTATGGTCAAGAATCCAAAATACTTCTTTAGTATTTAAAAGTTCCTTTACATTTCCATTTTTTAAAATAGCACCATTTTTTATTATGGATACTTTATCACACATAAGCTCTATTTCAGACATAAGATGGCTTGAAATGAGAACTGATATTTTTTTTTCTTTTGCTAAAGTCTTTACAATATTTCTAAATTCATTTATTCCAGAAGGATCTAATCCATTAGTAGGTTCATCTAAAATAAGAAGTTTAGGGTCATTTATAAGCGCTTGTGCTAATCCCAATCTTTGCTTCATTCCTAAGGAATAAGTATTAACCTTATCTTTTATTCTGTTTTGTAATCCTACAAGCTCTACAATATCATATATGTCTTTTTCACTAATACCTTTATTCATTGATGCAAGCATTTTAAGATTATCCCATCCACTCATGTAGTTATATAAATCTGGGCCTTCAATAATACAGCCTATATTTGACATAGCTTTAATATAATTTTCTGTTATTGAATGACCGCAAATTTCTATTTTACCTGACGTAGGTTTCGAAAGCCCAACTATCATTCTTAAAGTAGTTGATTTCCCTGCACCATTTGGTCCTAAAAAACCTAAAATTTCACCTTCATTTATAGAAAAGCTTATATCTTTAACAATACTCTTTTTATTTATAATTTTTGTAACGTTTTCTACAAGAAGAATATTTTTTCCCATAATCTTAATTCTCTCCTTTTTCTTCATTTGGCAATACCATGAATAAATTTAATAGTTTATTATCTTTCATAATATTTATTATTCAAATATTTGTCAATGTAAAAATTTAATCTTTTATAAATAAAAAACAAGTTTAATGGGAAATATATTTTAGGAGGTGGATTGTATGTTAGTAAAAGATATAATGTCAAATAATATAGTAAGTTTAAGTTCTGAAGATTCCATTGAAAGAGCTGCTCAAATGATGAAGCAGTTTGATATAGGTTCAATACCTGTATGCAGTCAAGAAAGATTAGTTGGAATGGTTACAGACAGGGATATTACCTTAAGAGCTGTAGCTACTGGAGCAAATGGAAGTAATCAAAAAATAAGTCAGTTCATGACTTCAAATCCTGTTACCGGAACCCCTGATATGGATGTTCATGATGCAGCAAAGATAATGAGCGAACAACAAATAAGAAGATTACCTATTGTTCAAAATAATAACCTTGTTGGCATGGTCTCTTTGGGAGATATTTCAGTAGAACCTACATTGCAGGATAATGCTGAAGAAGCTCTAAAAAACATTTCAGAACCAGCAAAGAGCCATATATAATTTAACTTGTCAGTATATTAAAATAGGATGTTGTAAAATAATTTTTTTAAAATTCCATTTTACAACATCCTCATCTAAGTTACATGTCTACATTATATTTTCTATTGATAAATTTATTGATCTACCTTAATAAACATCTAAATCTATTAAAATCAAATTTACTTCTTTTACTAATCTAATATCTTTAGATTAATAGCTATATTATTGATTGACTTCATAAATGCAATTAAACATATCCCTCCATTTTTTCAACTCTCTTAAATGCATTTTTTATAATTTCTTTTGGATATCCTACATATTCCAAAAGTTTAATAGCATTTCTTGTTTTAGATAAACCTTTCTTAAGTTTATAATCAAATTTCAGACCATTTTCACTATCTACATCTTCACTAAAATAATAGAAATCATAATTTTCCTTAAGCATATCTGAAAGCTCTCTATCATGAGTAGCTACAATACAAATTCCATTTCTCTTATTAATGTAGCTAAGAATTTCAGCTGAAGAAGATATTCTTTCAAGTGGATTTGTTCCTCTGAATATTTCATCAATTGGACAGAATACTGGAACTTCACTTTCTGATGCTTTTATTATTCTTAAAATAGATTCTGCCTCAGCCATGTAATAACTTTTTCCATTTACAATATCATCCTTTGGACTTATTGATGATACAACATTTAAGAAGCATGCTTCATATTCAGTTGCTAAAACTAAATTAAAAGTTTGTGCTAAAAGTATATTAGTACTTATCATTCTTAAAAAAGTAGATTTTCCAGACATATTAGTTCCAGTTAAAACAATTCCTTTTTTAGAAATATTAATTGAATTTGCAACTGGTTTTTTAAGAAGAGGATGTATTCCTTCTATTATCTTTAAAGAAGTTTCTTTAATAAATTTGGGAGTGCTGCATTTCTCCTTGTTATTACTTTCATAAATTGCAATTGAAGTTAAAGCATCTAGCTCTCCAACTAAATAATACAATTCTAATATTTTATCTTTTTCTTTAGCTAATTTTCCACTTATTCTATAATATGTACTTTCCTCAATTAAAAATGGAATTGAAAGTACTTCGAAAAAACCACCAAAAGAATTAATTGTTTTAAGAACATATGTAGATCTATCTATATTACTTAAATACTTTAATAAATTCCTAATTTTTTCTGTATGTGCTTTAATCTCTTGATTTTTAATGGCTGATAATTTATTAGCTGCATTTATTAAATCTCTTAAATAAACAAGTCCAACTGCAGATATTGTATCACTTTCCTTATTGTGTATATACATATGAAAAAAGATATCTACCATTAATACTATCATTAACTTAGGTTCTTTAAATATAATAGCTGCTGCTATTATAAGTACTGGTATAAGCCCTAATATAGAGTAAAAATAATATTTAAACTTACTTATTGAAAGAAATTCATTTATCATTTCTATTAATCTATTTTTACTATCAAAAATCATATTATAAAATATTTGTCTTAACTCTACTGTCAAATTAATATCTTCCTTAAATAAATTTATTAATTTTCCTCTTTCTTTTAATTCTTCCTCATCCATAATAGGGTTTCTAAGCATTTTATATAAAGCCGCTTCTCCTTCTGTGGAATAAGTTCTATCTAATTCATTAAACACTTCATCCATTATTAAATCATTCCAAGTTTGATCATCAATAGTAAATTCATTTTTCTCACTTAAATCAAATACTGTTCTTATTTGTTCAAAATTTCTGTGCTTATCTTTTGCTCTGTTAAGATCTCTTTTTATAAAACTTTTGCTAACATTAATATTCATCTAATTGTTCATATCCTTTCGTCTAAAGCACTATTTTATCTAGCAGTCCAAATATTCCTTTATTATAGTATTGCTGAAAAAACATGTCAAACTTAAGTTTTACTTTAATGAAAATTAAGCTGCTATAAATATAGATATAAAAGTTGATTGTTGCTATATGTTGATAATCCTATTTTTCTTAGGATTATCAACATATAGCAACAAAACTCGGTGCACATCACACACCGAAGTTTTTATTTATAATCCATATGCATCGTCTAAGATAATCTTAAGAATTTCTTCCTTCTCTCTTATATCTTCTCGAATAACCCTATTAGCTTGTTTCATTTTTATGTTTTCAAAATACTTTCTAACTAATCTTCCATTTCCAAAGTTTTTATCTTTATTTTCATATTTTTCTTTAAATCTAAGCTTTAATTCTTCCTTGGCTTCCTCTGAAATTTCATAGCTTTCTTTTTTGCATAACCCTTCAAAAATTTTCATTAATTCCTCAGGATTATAATCCGAAAACTCTATTGTAAATTTAACTCTGCTATCTATACCTGGATTTAAATTTAATAAATCTTTCATTTCCTTTGTATATCCAGCCATTATAACTACCAGCTTATCTCTATTATCTTCCATTTCCTTTATTAAGGTTGATATAGCTTCTTTTCCAAAATCATTTGAACCACTTCCATTTAAGCTATAAGCTTCATCAATAAATAATACCCCTCCATAAGCTTCCTTTATTTTATTTAAGGTTTTAGGGGCAGTTTGTCCAACATATTCTCCAACTAAATCAGAACGTGTAACTTCAACCATATGTCCCTTTTTTAATACGCCAATAGCTCTTAAAATTTTTCCTATAATTCTTGCAACTGTAGTTTTTCCTGTTCCTGGATTTCCTGAAAAAATCATATTTAAAGAAATATCTTCTGATTCTATGCCCATTTCTTTTTTTCTATGTTGAAGTTCTAAGGTATTCATTACTCCTTTTACAATATTTTTAACATCTTCTAGTCCAACTAAACCATCTAATTCTTCTTGTAATTCTTTCATCTTATCACGAGCATTAAACTCAAGATGCACTCCAAAATCTTCAGGCATAAGAGTTACTAATTCTTCCTTAGATACTTCACTATCTCCAATTCTAAATGCTTTCTCTCTTATTGCGGATTCTAATATATTTCTTGCCACTCTTGCATTCGCAAAGTTTTCATCTACTTGTTCTATTTTAATTTTTTCTAAAAATGCTTTTTCGCCGTCTTCATTAAACTCATAATAATCAACATTTGCCATACTTTTTGCAATTTCAAGTAATTCATAATCTTTATAATCTTCAAATTCAATATCTAAATTAATTCGACTCTTAAGTCCAGGATTCACTTTTAATAAATTCATCATTTCCTTTGTATATCCTGCCAAAATAACAGTGAATTTATCTCTATTATCTTCCATTGCCTTAATTAAAGTTTCTATGGCTTCTGCTCCATAATCATTGCTTCCTTCTCCACCTTTAGCTAGAGAATATGCTTCATCTATAAAAAGAATTCCACCCATAGCATTATCAATAGCTTTTTTAGTAAGCTTTGCAGTTTCACCTATAAAGCGACCAACAATTGCACTTCTATCAACTTCTACTAATTGTCCTTTTTCTAAAATCCCCAGATAGTAAAATATATCACCAATTAATCTAGCAACTGTAGTCTTTCCAGTACCTGGATTTCCTAAAAAGGCAAAATGATATGATTGATTGCTATTTTTTTCAATTCCAAGTACATTGGCTCTATTATTTTCATATTTTATAAGCTGAACAATTCTTGTTATTTCAGATTTAACATTATCTAGTCCAATTAAGGATTCTAATTTTTCTAAAGCTTCTTCTAAGGATGCTGAATTTCTATTTTCGTCCTTATCATCATTTTCTACTGCTTTTCTACTTGCAATTTCTTTTCTATTATTTATGTCTTTTTTTAATCCATCAGTTGATTTTTCTAATATCTCTTTATTATTTGGCTCTTTATCTATATTCTCATTATCTCCATTTTTATTTAAATCCTCATTTTTAAACCCCATATCTATAATATGATCTATTGAAGATTTTACTTTACTTTCATTTATATGAAATTCTTCTTTTGTATTTAATTCACTGTTTTCATCTGTCTTACATCCAACCTCTACTTCTTGACTCATTCTAGTTTTGTTCCGCATTATTTTTTCATATATTTTAGAAACATATTTTGTTGATTTTTGTGCAATATAAGAATTGGCATTTTCCATTATACTTTTTTTACATTCTTGTAAGCACTGATAATATTCCCCATTAATATATAAAAATTTAATTATATCAAAATCAAGATCCTCATCATTACCTAGTCTTCTAGCTTTATTTAATACCATTAGAATTTCACTTTCATCTTCACCCTGTGCTATGTAACATTTACTTAACAAACGTATTACTTTAAAATTTTCCTCATCAATTTCTAGAGCTAACGTTGTATATTGAAGTGCTTCATCGTAATTATGTCTAAATAACTCTATTTTTCCCAAAGTTATTATTGCATCTAAGTTACAATTATCTAATTCATATGCTTTTTTTGAATAATTATATGCACTTTCAAAATCATTTATTTGAAAAAAACAGCATCCTATAAGTCCTAAATACTTATCATTATTTTGATCATAATATATTGCTGTTTTTAGACATTCCGTAGCTTTTAAATACTCTTTACAGTTATAATAAGTAAGCGCTAAAAGATAGTGCAATCCTGGATGGTTTTCAAAACATTTTATGGACTCTAATAATATTGTTATAGATTTATTGTAATTGCAATTATTATTAAACTGCTGCATCTCACTTTGAAATTTATCAAATTGTTTTTTATCATGTAAATTAGTATAGTCCATGTTTTTCTCCCTCCAAAGCACAATAATTATGTCTATACGCTTTAATATATATTCTAATTAAATTATAAAATTTATTGCAAACATTTAGAGATCTTGAAATAATCTCTTCTTCAATTGTTGATTTTCAACTATGATATTTGTGATTGAAATATATTCCAAATTTAAATTCTTTCATCTTCAAAATTATATCATAACTCAATATTTTTTCATATTATAACCTTTACATTTAATTATGCCTTGTATTTATAAAAAGTGCTTTTTTGCATTTCTTGTGTGCTCATTTTATAAAAATTTATTATAAAAAAATGCTGCAAATTCTCTTCTAAATATTACAGCATTTTCAGCTTAATTATTATATTTTGTTAACTTATTTATAAATTAATAATCATTAAATCAAATTTTCATTTTATTCATTAAGAATTAATTTAATATACTTTTTTAATTTATCTACTACTATTTAATACCTGCTCCAAATTATATCTTATCATACCATTAAAATCTTCCTTTGTTAGTTTCACTGCTCCTGACAAACACCCTATATGATAAGATAATTTATAAATCTTCATTCTATCTAAATCAAGATTTTCTTCTTTCAAATATTTATAATAATCTCCAAATCTAAATTCTAAAAAACTATTTTCATATTCCTTATCAAAATATTTAACACATTCAATATCTATAAGACAAATATCTTTATTTTCATCTACAAGTACATGATTTGACCCTAACTCTCCATATATTAGCACATATTCTTTTCTTGGTTTTATATTTTTATACAATCTTATATATGCTTGCCTTAATTTATTTTCCTTATTTGCAACTTCACTGCAATTTTTTATTGAATAATTCATATCATTTTCCATATTGGAAAGAATATAATTTTCACATTTAAATTCTTCCTTTTGAGGTTCCTCTATTATACCTGCGAAATCTCTTTTTATTATATGAAGTTTTCTTATACTATCATCTAATGCCATAAATAATTGTTTTACTTCTGCTTCACTTTGATTCATATAAGTTTCTATTTTCTTACCTGAAATATACTTAACAAATGCACAATCAAACTCATATTCTTCCTTACTCATATCAATATAGTATAACTTTTATACATGTATCTTATTATTTTTTTAAACTTTATGATTCGATAAAAATAAATCTACACCTCTAGATCTAAAGATCTCTCTTTTGTTTTCATATTTAAAAAAATAACTTGTCCTTTCGCCCCAAATATATAAAACAAATTCAAACCCATTTATACATTTAACTTTATAAGTACCCTTTTGTGCTTCCCAATATAATCTTTCAATTTTTTCTACTATATTTTTCTCCAAATATCCTTTTAGCATTTAAATATATATGTTGAAAATTCATTAAACATTTATCCATATTTATCAGCCTCCATGTATTTTATTAATACGCTCTTTTAAATATTTTAATGTAAATTCGAATTTATCTTAATACTATTTTTCACAGCTGCTTCTTCATATAATAATGGAAATTTTTTTAAATTACTAGACTTATAATTGTCCTTGTGTTATTCTATAGCTAGAAGTCTTGATACAATTAGAAATCTTGATTAAAGCCACTAAAATTAATTAGTGGCTTTTTTAATATTCTAGTATAATCTTAAAATTTAGTAGAATTTAAATTGATTTCAGACCACCTTAAGTTTAATTACATAACTAAAACATAGCGACTTTACTCTGATGTTTCTTCTCCCCAGTATACTTTTATAGAATAAATATATTCCCCCCTCTCTTTAGCTGCCTGTATACAATTACCAACTATTTCGTGAATATATCTTCATTTAGATTATCATTCCAAACATATTCTATATTATCTGCTATTTCTTTTGCTTTTTCCTTACTAAATTTATCGGCTACAAATCCTAATATTATATCTATACCAGCTGAAGCTCCAGACGAGGTATAAAATTTATTATTAAAATTCTACTAAAATCTATTTCAGTATATAATTTAGTAACTATTTCTGTTTTTTTGCCTAATAGTTACCACGCCACCTTTTAAAGAGAAAAAATTCATTTTATACACCATTTAATTTTCCAATTATCTTAACAGGCCCAAATACATATAAAGTTTCAAAATAATAAAATATTAAAATCTATCATACATATCCTATCTTTTCTATATATAAATAAGTTATACAACTTCGAACATTTTACATTAAATTATATTTCTTATTATACCCTTTTTATAATCCTACAATATATTTAGAAATAATTAACATTTTTTTGAAAATATCACTAAAATATCTGTTCTATATTTAGTATAAAATTTATTTTTAGTCAAATAATAACTGTATATTAATAAGGAGGTATAAAAAATTGAATGAAGGATTAGTAGTTTTTGTGCGTGGTATTATTGGATTTTTTTCATTACTTATTTTTGCTAAAATATTAGGTAAACAGCAAATAAGTCAATTAAGTTTTTTCGATTATGTGCTAGGAATAACAATTGGATCTATTGCAGCAAGTCTTACTACAGACTTATCTAGTAGAGCTTGGCCTCATTTTGTAGGTCTTTTTACTTGGGCCGTACTAGGATATCTAATGGAATGTATTACTTTAAAATGGAGATATGCTTCAAAATATATAGATGGAGAACCTACAATTATTATTATGAATGGTAAAATAATGGAGAATGCATTGAGAAAAATGAAGTACAAAGTATCTGATATTATGGGATTATTAAGAAATAAAGATGTTTTTGATTTATCACAAGTGGATTTCGCTATCATTGAAACAAACGGGCAGTTATCTGTGCTTAAAAAACCAGAATATGAGCCGTTAACTCCTAAGGATATGAGTATTCTTAAAGCATCAACTGGTATAAGTACAGAACTTATTTATGATGGAATAATTATGCATCAAAATTTAAAACAACTTAATAAAACAGAAAAATGGCTTATGGATCAACTAAAAATGCAAGAAATTAAAGATGCTTCAGAAGTATTTCTTGCAACATTAACTCCTTCTGGTTCTTTGTATGTAGATAAATATAAGGATCACATACAACAAATAACTGATATTGGAGATTATAAAGGACCATATTAATGAAAAAATTTATAGTTCTAACTATATTAGTTTTTTGCTTCATTCCCTTAACTTCATAATTCAATAATTTCAAAAGATCTTAAATTTCTATTATACATTAATATGCTCCCATATCCGTGACAATAAATTTAATTAGATATGGGAGCATATTATTTATTTGTTATATTGTGGTTCTTCTTGTTTTACAAAATCAAATCTTGATTGAAGTGTTTGAGCCACATTTTCCATTGTGTTTGAAAGTTGATTAAACATTTGTTTTGCTTCTTGATTATCTGTATCTAAAGAAAATGTCTTCATATCAGAAGCTAATCCTTTAACACTAGCTAATGCTGTTTCAAGTTTTGTTCCTGTTGGCATAAAAATTCCTCCTTTACTTTTTTATTGCTAATATATTTTGTTCATAATCAATTTAAATATTCACTTTATTGATAATGAAATATATTCCTTTTTTGATCTCGCCTATATTTATTAAACCTTAGTAATTTGTCCTAAATTTAAGTCTATTATCAATTCCTCCTTAAAAATTTAATAATATATAGTAAAAATGAATTAAAATTGAGCTTATTGGTTAAAGTATGTTAGTAAACAATTAAATTAATATAAAGGAGAGTTTTATATGACTGTTAGCTCAAAGGTAAAAGAAACACTATCAACTCTGAAAAACTCTGAAGCTACTTTAAGAATATATTCGCTGCAAGAGCGCGATAAAGAAGCCAAGGATATTTATGCTGAGGCATTTAAAGAAATAAATAAAATTAAAATTGATTTAGAAAAAAGAGTTGGCAATATAGAATTTGAAGAGCCTGAATACAAAGGCAACTAAGTGAGGTGAAATATGGATACTTGGTTAATACTGTTATTCAATTCAGTAATTTTATTTTTTTTAACATTAGTTATAATAAAATATATGAAGAAAAAAAGTTTATCTAGAGCTACCCCTTTTGATTTTATTTCTTATACAGTTATTGCTATTGTTATTACTTTAAGTTCCTTAAATATTCTTAGTAATATTTACTTTGGACTAATTACCTTAGCTGTTTGGGCACTTATGCCTATTATTTTAGATTACGCTGCTATGAAAAGTAAGTGGATATACAATTTATTACACGGTAAGGAAAGAGTCTTTATTAAAAATGGTAAAATAATGGAAGATAACTTATCTAAAGAAAGAATTACAGGACAGGAATTTCTACAAGAAATGCGTTCAAAAAAAGTATTCAATTTAGCTGATGTTGAATTTGCCGTAATGGAAACAACTGGAGACATAAATATTAGTTTAAAAGCTGATAAAGAGCCCGTTACTTCCCATGATTTAGGTAAAAATGTTGCAACCAAAGCTGAACCACAAGCAGTTATTTTAGATGGGAATATATTAAATGAAGGTCTTACTAATATAGGCTTAAATGAAGGCTGGCTTAAAACTGAACTAGAAAAAAAAGGCATTGCACTTGAAAATGTTTTTATTGGTCAGGTAGATTCTTCAGGAGATTTATATGTTGATCTTTTTGATGATATGATCCAAGTCCCTAAAACACAAGTTAAGGAAATGTTATATGCTAGTATTCAAAAAAGTCAAGCAGACCTGATGTCTTTTTCTTTAGATACAGACAATGAAGCAGCAAAAGCCATGTACTTAAAAGATGCAGAAAAATTACAAAAAGTCATAGAAAAATTAGAACCCTATTTATTACGTTAGAAGGTGAATATAAATGTCTAATATGAAAAAGAAAAAATTAACTGTAACACAAATGCAATATAATGAATTGGAAAAAGCTTTAGAACCTAAAAGACCTATTTTAAAAAATTGTATTAAAGCCTTCCTTGTGGGTGGTATTATATGTACCATTGGTCAAACATTACAGTGGTTATTTATTACCTATTTACATTTTAGCGAAAAAGATGCCGTTGGTCCCACCACAATAATCTTGATATTTGCCTCTGCTCTACTTACTGGACTTGGAATCTACGATCACCTTGGACAATGGGCTGGAGCTGGATCTGCTGTACCAATCACAGGTTTTGCTAATTCTATAGCTTCTGCTTCAATTGAGCATAAAAGCGAAGGTTTTGTACTTGGGGTGGCTGGAAATATGTTTCAACTTGCAGGAGCAATTATTGTTTATGGAGTTTTTTCTGCTTTCGTAGTTGCTACAATAAAATTAATAATAAACTGGTTGGGGGCGATGTAAATGCTTAAAGGGCATCAATCATGGATTTTCAATTCTAAACCTACAATATTAGCCTCTGCGGCAGTTGGCGGTCCTTTCGAGGCTGAAGGCGCTTTAGCAGATGACTTTGATATACTTCATGAAGATTTATGGCTTGGACAGGATAGCTATGAAAAAGCTGAAAAAGCTCTTCTTGAACATGCTTGTGAAAGAGCAATTCTAAAATCAAAGATTAAAAAAGAGGATATTAACTTTTTTTTAAGTGGAGATTTAATGAATCAGATAATTTCCAGCAGTTTTACCGCTAGAACTTTGGGCATACCTTATTTAGGAATTTTCGGTGCTTGTTCTAGCTCCATGGAGAGTTTATCACTTGCTGCTCAATTAATTGATAGCAAATGTGCTAAATATGTTATAGCATCTGCAAGCAGCCATAATGCATCTTCTGAAAAACAATTTAGATATCCTACAGAATATGGAGGACAAAAACCCCCTACTTCTCAATGGACAGTAACAGGCGCCGGAGCTGTTGTACTTGGAGAAGAAGGAAATGGACCTAAAATAACTTCTGCAACCATAGGAAAGGTAATCGATATGGGAATTTCAGATCCCTTTAATATGGGAGCTGCAATGGCACCCGCTGCTGTAGATACAATTGAAGCTCACTTTAGAGACTTAAATATTGATGCCTCTTATTATGATCTTATTGCTACTGGAGATTTAGGAAAATTAGGACATGAGCTTGCTAATACTTTATTAAAAAAACATGGTATAAAAATGCCACGTAATATATTTACAGATTGTGGACTTTTAATATATAAAAAAGAACAACCAGTTTTTTGTGGTGGTAGTGGCTGTGGTTGTTCTGCAACAGTAACTTATGGGCATTTTCTTAACCGTATGCGAAAAGGGGAATTAAAGAAAATATTAATTGTTGCAACAGGTGCTTTAATGTCTCCAATATCATATCAACAAAAGGAAAGTATACCTTGTATAGCCCATGCTGTTTCTATAGAAATGTAAAAAAGAGGTGTGAGTTAAGTTATGGAAAAATTTATTTTTGCATTCATAATAGGTGGTTTAATTTGTGTTATTGGTCAACTTATACTAGATATTTTAAAGATTACTCCTGCACATACTACATGTACATTAGTTGTAATTGGAGCAATTTTAGGTGGATTTGGCTTATATGATCCTTTGGTAAAGCTTGCAGGTGCAGGTGCATTTGTTCCTATAAGTAGCTTTGGCAATACTCTTGTAACAGGTGCCTTAACTGATGCTGAACAAACAGGCTTTATAGGCATTTTTACTGGCATTTTAAAAACAGTAAGTTCTGGAGTTTCTGCAGCAATCATCTTTGGATTCATTGCTGCACTTATATTTAAACCTAAAGGTTAAGAGTGTATCCAATAATATAATTAAATCCATTATTACCAAACTAGGATACCGCAATTTCATTTTATTACAAATTGCGGTATCTTGATTCATTTGTATTTAAATTTTATTATTTCTGTCTTTTAATAATGACTTATGAAACTCAAAGAATTCAATAAAGATAAATTAGAAATTCTTATTATTTATTTGTTTTACTGGTCTTGCCTCTATATACCCCCTATATCCCATTGGAGCAAGCTGGAACCTTGGTGCTTCATCATCTGCCCATTCGAATCCATATATTTCAGGATTATAATCATCGATTAGTTTCATTAAACTTGAAACTTCTGTTGTAAAATTAACATCATCATATGGTTCTCCTTGAAACACCATCATCTTACAAAGTGGAAGCTCTATAATTTCAAATCCATCTGGAACTGGCTTATCAAAATCTAATGGTAATTCTACGCCTTGAACATACTTTGAAGTGCCTTCTTTTATTAATTTTTTTGGCAGCCACATTCCAATCGGTTCATAGAGTGATTCTTTCACGCTAGTAAGTACACCCCAAATATCACATCCAACTTCTTCGCAATAACCAAAATATTCAGTTGCTTTATTCCCTCTCTTTAATAATACCTTTCTCCTTGGACGTTCAACTACTTCAACAAAAATAGTATTTTTCTCTTTATTTTGTTCCATAACACATTCTCCTTTTTTTAATGTAAGGTAATAATCACGGATACTATTAGGAATAAAAAGACCTATTGGTGGCGCATTTTCAATATATTTTCTTGGAGAAATACCAAATTGTTTTGAAAATGCCTTTGTAAATCCTTCATGAGAACTAAACACAAAATCAAAGGCTACATCAATTACTCGTGGATGTTCATCACGTAACACACAAGCAGCTCTGCTGAGTCTAAGCACTCTAATATATTCAAATGGTGTTTTATTCAAAAGCTTTTTAAAAAGTCTTGCACTATGCCACTGTGAATATCCTGCAACTTTTGAAAGCTGGTTAAGAGTTATTTCTTCCATAATATGATTGTCTATATAATCCTGCATTCTCTGTACTGCATTTACCATTTCCCAATTTTCCATGTCATCACCTCCTATAAGAATAATATTCTATTTCCAAGATTATTTCTTGAACTGTATTGCTATAAATATTTTTCATTTACTTTCTACAATATAAAATAAAGTTATGAACAAAAACTATTCTATATAAAATGAATTTAATCTACATCTTCATTCATGCTAATATTGTTTCTTTTTAATTCTCATTATTCTTTGAAAAACGTACAGCTGCTACTATAGGCAACAATTTTAAAATATCTTCTTTAACTAACTACTTGTTTCTAAATACACTCTGCTAATTCTTGAGAATAAAATAAATACAACATATACGTACAGCTATCTTTTTAATTGTAACACATAACATCAATTATGTATTATTTCAAATAATACATAAGGCTTGTACATACCATGCAAAATAAACTAGTTACTAAAATCTCTGCAACTAGTCTATCTTTCTTGTAATTTTCATTTATATACGTAAATTAATTCCATTAGCCTTCAGCCACTCATGCTTTTCTTTAAAATCAGGTATTATTTCTGCTACTCTATTCCAAAAAAATTTCGAATGATTTCTATGATCCATATGACACATTTCGTGAACCACAATATAATCTATAACATCGGCTCTTGCCATACTTATTCTCCAATTAAATAAAATTGCATTCTTTCCAGTACAGCTTGCCCATCTTCTTTTTTGTTCCTTAACTCTTATGTCTGTCACCTTATCCTTAAAATTACCTGAATAATAATTTATTCTTTTCGTAACTATTTTAAGAGTTTCTGCCCTATACCATTTTTCCAATGCCATTTTTAATTTTTCCTCATTCGTTGTATTTGTATGTATTATAAATCCTTGCTTCTTCAAAAATTCATGATTAACATCTGAATTTATACCTTTATTTAAAGAAACATATTTATTTAATTCATTATCACTACTAGGTTCATTGCTAAATTCAACAGTTATATTCTTTCTATTTTCTTGAAAAATTAAATACAAAGCATATTCTTCGCCTAAATACATAAAAGTGCTTCCCTCAGCAATTTCTCTTGAAATCTTCTTTAAATCTCTTTTTTCTATTTCAATTTGCTTTTCTATAATCCAATCAGCTTTATTTTGAACAACATCTAAAATAAATTGTTTACTCACTCTTAAAGGAGCACTTACAATAACAAGACCATTTTCTTCTATTCTTATACAAATAGTTTTCCTTTTTCTTCGTATTATATTAAATTCTATTTCTTTATTTTTGTGTGCAAAATTTAATTTCATATTATCTCCTAATTACTATAAATGCTATATTTTTAATTAACAATATATTATCTTATCAATACTAAATCAAAGAAGATATGCATATATATTGATGATAACTAATTTCTATTTAAAATACATCACTCTTATTCTACTATCTCACAATGCATTGCAGCATCAGCGTCCTCCCAAATCACTAAATATCCTTGACCATGTGAACAAAATACTGAAGTTGATGTGTATTCTATATCTGCATTCTTATTATATTGCTTATTTTCTATTATTTCTTCACTATTATGACAAATATCATATCCATCATATACTAAACTTATACTTCCTTTTCCTCTAGTAAAAGCTATAATCTCCATACTATAATCCATAAATGTAGCAACAGGACCTCTTCCATTTATAATAACTTTATCTTTTTTAGTCTGTACTGGTTCAAACGTTCCATATAGCCTTTGAATATCTGATAAAACTCTTCCTATATAATCGGCAGAAACTTCTACTGTAAATTTATAATATGGTTCCAATAATAAATTTTCAACCTTTTCAAGCCCTTGTCTTAAAGCTCTAAACGTTGCTTCTCTAAAATCACCGCCACAAGTGTGCTTATTATGGGCTCTTCCAGTTAAAAGTGTAATTTTTATATCTGTTATACTAGAGCCTGTTAAAAGCCCATGATGTTCTCTTTCAAAAATATGAGTTCTAACTAAATTTTGATATCCAACAGTTAAATTATCTGCATGACATTCATTCTCGAAAAGAATTCCAGCATTTCTTACCATTGGTTCAAGTTTTAAATGTACTTCTGCATAATGTCTTAACGGCTCAAAATGACCACAACCTATAGTTTTTTCAGCTATTGTTTCTTTATAAAGTATTTGACATGGTCCAAATTCAATTTTTAAATTAAACCTTTCTGATACAAGTTCTTTTAAAACTTCTAATTGAATTTTCCCCATAATATGCACATGTATTTCTTGGAGAGCTTCATTCCAAATTATATTTAAAGCTGGATCTTCTGATTCTAAAATTTTAAAATATCCTAAAATTTCTCTTACATTAGAAGTCTTATCAAAAACAACCTTAGACATTAAGGTTGGAACCATTTTATAATGAGTTTTTTCTTTTAAAGTTCCAACTCCATCGCCAGCTATAGCACTTGAAATTCCTGAAACAACAAATAGCTCTCCAGCCGATGCTGAATCTGCCGACTTAAATTTACTTCCATTATATATTCTTATCCTGCTTATTTTTTCTCTAATTTCATCTAATTTTGTTCCTCGACTATTAATTTCAATATCTTCATTTGATGAATCTTGCATTTCACTGCCATAACAAAGTTCATCTCTAACCTTTAACGTGCCTGTTAATGCTTTAATAAAAGTTAACCTATTTCCATTTTCATCATGACGGACCTTATAAACTCTCCCTGAAAACTCCTCATTTTCATCATAGTCAGTATAAGTTAGTGCATCCATAGCACCTAAAAATTCGACTATTCCTCTATCTTGTAGAGCTGACCCTCCAAAACACGGAAATATTTTATTTTCTTTAATAAGCTTTTTAAAAGCATTAAGCCAAAGTTTACAATCATAACTTCCTTGAATATACTTTTCTAAAAGCTCATCATCATATTCACTTATAAATTCTATAAGTTCTTCCTTTAATATTATTTGTTCAGAATTAATAAAAGCCTTCATTTCATTAAAAGTACCATTTATAGACTCCTCATCTATATAACATACATCTTTAGTTAAATCCCTTTTTATCTCCTTAATAACCCTTTCTTTATCTGCTCCAATTCTATCAAGTTTATTAATAAAGAACATGCTCGGCACATTATATTTTCTAAGCAAATTCCAAACTGTCTTAGTATGTCCTTGAACACCTTCAACACTGCTTATTATAACTACTGCATAGTCCATAATTTGAATTGATCTTTCCACTTCTGTACTAAAATCAATATGTCCTGGCGTATCAACTAAAAAATAGGTAGAATCATTAAGTTCAAATATTCCTTGGTCAGAAAATACAGTAATTCCTCTTTCCCGCTCAATATTATGGCTATCTAAAAATGCATCCTTATGATCCACTCTTCCTCTATTTCTTATACTATTTGTATGATATAAAATCTGCTCTGAAAATGTAGTTTTACCCGCATCTACATGGGCTAGAACTCCTATTGTTGTCTTCATAAAATCATCCTTATATTTTTTATTCTAAATTAGATACAATAATATTTCTTATATTGTCTGCTAAATTCATTTCTTCCTCTTTAGATAAATTTTGGGTATCTATAGTTTTCCCAAATACTACCTTTATCTTTGCAGGCTTAAATTGTCTGTTATCCTCAAAAGATCTAGATGCTCTATCTATTGAAACTGGTACTATTTTAACTTGAGACTTAGTCGCAAGCTTTAAACTGCCTTTTTTAAAGCTTCCTACTTTGCCCTCTTTATTTCTAGTTCCTTCTGGGAATATAACCATTGAGCTTCCTTCTTTAATATTTTTTACCGCTTCATTTATTGCAAGCATTGCGGTTCTTGGATTTTCTCTATCCAAAGGTACACATTTACTCTTTTTTAGCCAATAACCTATTATTGGAGTTTTAAGTATTTCCTTTTTAGCTATAAAGCCCATTTTTTTATCTATAGTATAAAGTAATATTATTATATCTAATATACTAGAATGATTTCCTATAAACACACATTGTTCCTTAGGTATATTCTCTGTTCCTCTTACATCTAACTCTATTCCTATAATTTTCAACGTGAACTCACTCCAAAGATAGCCTGTTTTCTTTAAATATTCTTCTGCTAAAGCATCACCTTTAGTTTTTAGAATATAAGTATGTTTAAACCCTTTTATTCTTACCCACAACATGTAAAAGCCGTAAATTATTTTTTTTAAAAACATTTTCTATTTTCTCCTTCTTGTCATATGATTATGCTTTAAATTTTACTACATTGAAATTAGATAAATTGATTTGTTATTGTAATACTTTTGTTAAAACTTAATTTATATATTGCTTATTTTTTACCATATAACTTAAATTTTCTATTTCCTAACCTATTCTATATAATTTCTAAAATATTATACTCTTTTTTTTATATATTGGCTAATTATATTATGGTTATCTTGTAGAAAAACTTACAAAAAACTTTTATTATACCAAAATATCTCCTATTAAGTAGATTTTCAATCCAATTAATAGGAGATATTTTGATTAAACAATTTTATAATATTTATTAATCCTTAACGAAAATACCCCATCTAAGTTAAACAGAGTATTTTTTATTTTTATTCTTCTTCATTCATTATTCCAAGTTTATCAAACAACATAAAGCAAATGCTCATTATCATAGCCACAACTGTAGCTAATCCCATTCCTTTTAGCTCCATATTCCCAAGCGTTAATTTTATTCCACTTATTCCCACTATGAATATTACTGAAGTTAGTATCAAATTTCTAGATTTAGAAAAATCAACTTTTTCTTCAATAAAGGTTCTAAGCCCTCCTGTTGCTATTGAGCCAAATAATAGGAAACTGATGCCACCTACAACCGGTGTTGGAATTGTGCTGATAAGTGCTGATATTTTTCCTGAAAAGCCCAAAAATATTGATATAAGTCCTGCACCACAAATTACATATACACTATATACTTTAGTGATTGCTAAAACTCCTATATTTTCACCATAAGTCGTCGTTGGCACTGATCCAAACATTCCTGAAATCATAGTTGATACTCCATCTCCAAGTAAAGATCTATGAAGACCTGGATCTTTTGTTAAATCTTCTCCTACAATACTACTAGTAACCTTCAAATGGCCCACATGTTCAGCAATTACTACAAATGTTGCTGGTAATATAGTGAGTATTGCATTTATGTCGAAGCGAGCCATATGCACATTTGGTAGTATAAAGAAACTTGCTTCATTTACTTTGCTAAAATCTACTATTCCCATGCAGTATGCTGTAATATATCCAACTACTACTCCAATTAATATAGGTATAATTTTTAAAAATCCTTTTAATAAGACATTACATAAAATTACTGTAATTAAAGTTATCATAGAAACAATTACCCAGGTAGTATTTAAAGTAGCATTACTTCCTCCTACTGCAAATCCTGCATTATCTGCTGCATTACTTGCGAGTTCCAAACCTATAATTGTTATTATAGAGCCCATTGCTGCTGGTGGAAATAATTTATTAATCCATCCAATACCAGTGTAACCTATAATAATTGCTATTATTGCAAAAGCTATGCCTGCAAATACAAAACCACCTTGTATAGTTTGAAAATCATAACCTTGACTATATAAAGATAATACTGGCGCTATAAAAGCAAAACTTGAACCTAAATATGCTGGAATTCTTTTTCTGGTAATAAATGCATATAATAATGTACCTATACCGTTAAAAAATAGAACTGTGGTTGGATCAACCTTGAAAATAAGTGGAACTAGAACTGATGCTCCAAACATTGCAAATAAGTGTTGAAAACTAAGTGGAATTGCCTTCCCAAAAGAAACCTTTTCTGTTACTCCTATAAAATCATGTTTGTTGTCTAATAATTCATTTTTCATTTTTTATTCTCCTTTGTTAGTTTCTCTGAACTAAATTAAAAGTATGCTTTACAAAAGGTAACATAAATATACATCGTTTGTCAATAACTCTTAATGATAATTTAATATTTAGTTAAAATTTCAAAAAGATAGGGTAATAAAGATTTTTCTCTACTACCCTATCTTTTAGATGTTAAATTAAAGTTGTTTGGTAATCCGCTTAGTATTATGTCTAATTGCATTATAACATTTTTCTCCAAATTGCGCCACACTTTTTTTGTACTAACAGTATAATTTTTTCTACATTTTATATTTATTTTAATTCAATACAATTAGTTTAATTTGTATGTTTTTCCTTTTGATTTTTTATTATAATTAGATTATTATTGAGTATAAATTCTTAACAAATATCATTTTTTTATTTTAGGCAAATTGCAATAACAAATTGAACTAATTTCTATTTATGACTTAAACACTTGTATTTTCTTAAACTGCATAAATTTTATCTAAGTGTGCTTCAAATAACTCTTCAGGAGTCTTATAGTTAAGTATT
>NZ_LZZM01000172.1 GCF_002006345.1 Clostridium puniceum | reverse complement strand
ATGCCAAGGCATTCACCATACGCCCTTTGTAGCTTGACCTTTTAAGTTTTGTTATTACAAAACTGGTTATATTAATCATTCACAAAGAATATATTTCTTGGCTTTGTTGTATTTTATATACATTAATTATATGCAATTTTCAAAGAACATTGGTGGGCTTAAATGGACTCGAACCATCGACCTCACGCTTATCAGGCGTGCGCTCTAACCAGCTGAGCTATAAGCCCTCATGGTGGAGATTAAGGGATTCGAACCCTTGACCCCCTGCGTGCAAGGCAGGTGCTCTCCCAACTGAGCTAAACCCCCATGAGGCTTTTGAAGGAAAATCCCTCAAAATTGAACAGAATAAATACTTTAAGCAACCATCGAGTAAGTATTTAAATTTTAATACATAATAATGTATCTGTACTAGTCAGAGCATCTGTCTGATCTAGATTTCTCCATAGAAAGGAGGTGATCCAGCCGCAGGTTCTCCTACGGCTACCTTGTTACGACTTCACCCCAATCGCTGACC
>NZ_LZZM01000171.1 GCF_002006345.1 Clostridium puniceum | reverse complement strand
TACCCTTTATTATTAATAGTTGAGATTTACAATATTATAATGCAAAAATCACTTACTATAAGTATATGTAATCAATGTTAAAAGTAAGTCTATATAAGGGATATGAGGTTATTACCACGAGATATAATTAGGAAGGTGACATATGAATGAAGTAAATATAATTATAGGGATGGCTTCAACTTTAATTGGAATTTTAGTTGGAGCTATTGGACTTAAAAGAACATTTAAAAATGATATTAAAGAGGAAAGTAATTCGCAAACAAAATTTGAAATGCAACTTAATTATATATCTAGAGGTGTTGATGATATCAAATTAGATATGAAAATGCAAGACAATAAAATCAATGGGGTTATAGAAAGAGTTGCAAAAGTTGAAGAATCTGCAAAGTCAGCACATAAAAGATTAGATGATTTAGAAGGAGATAGATAATATGAAAGAATTATTAATTAATCAAATTGCACCAATAGCAGCAACTGCAATAGTAGGCATATTAGTAGCAATTATTAAAAGTGTT
>NZ_LZZM01000170.1 GCF_002006345.1 Clostridium puniceum | reverse complement strand
TACCCTTTATTATTAATAGTTGAGATTTACAATATTATAATGCAAAAATCACTTACTATAAGTATATGTAATCAATGTTAAAAGTAAGTCTATATAAGGGATATGAGGTTATTACCACGAGATATAACTAGGAAGGTGAACTATGGATGAAATAAACATAATTATCGGAATGGCATCAGCTCTAATTGGAATTTTAGTTGGAGCTATTGGACTTAAAAGAACATTTAAAAATGATATTAAAGAGGAAAGTAACTCCCAAACAAAGTTAGAAATACAGCTTAATTATATATCTAGGGGTGTTGATGATATTAAATTAGATATGAAAATGCAAGACAATAAAATCAATAGAGTCATAGAAAGAGTTGCCAAAGTTGAGGAATCAGCAAAATCAGCACATAAAAGATTAGATGATTTAGAAGGAGATAGATAATATGAAAGAATTATTAATTAATCAAATTGCACCAATAGCAGCAACTGCAATAGTAGGCATATTAGTAGCAATTATTAAAAGTGTT
>NZ_LZZM01000169.1 GCF_002006345.1 Clostridium puniceum | reverse complement strand
CTGCCTTAATATTTCTCATAGCGTTTCTTTCTCTTTTACCATTAGCTTCAATTTCGAGTAATCTTACTAAAAATTCTCGATGACCAATCTTATTTTCGATAGCGTATGCTATTTCTGATTCGAAATTTAATTGCATATCTAAGAGTTTAAACTGTTTTAAAAGAGATACAATATGGTCTGGCGATGTATTAATCTTATCTTTCATACTTAAAATTGATCCTCCTCATAATAAGATAAATCCCGACTTGTTTCATTTATTGTAAGGAGTTCATCGTTAGAAGTAATGCCTTTAACTATATCTAGGTATTTTGTCTTTAATATGTTTTTTATCTCTTTAATTTCATAAATATTCTGATCTATACAGTACTTTAAAATTAAATCTAACGAATCGTTGTCATAAAGTTCCTTAAGCTTAATTATTTGTCTCATATGAAAGGTTGGTTGTTTTAAATGAGGTATGCAATTTTTATAAAAAATCTTACCGTTAGAAAATGTATTTTCAAATTGCCTTATTA
>NZ_LZZM01000168.1 GCF_002006345.1 Clostridium puniceum | reverse complement strand
CCGGAAACTCTTTGCTCATTTCTACTATTCTATACTTAAATTGTTTGTATCTATTTTCTGGAATTGGCTCTGATGGTTCTTTCACTTTTCGGACTTTTTCTTCTTCATATTCTAATTCATCTTCATCTAGTAAATAATCAACCTCTCTACGTTTTTTCATATCTCACCTGCCTAATTGAACCATTAATTTTTTTATAAGCAGAATGATCCATACACTCTCTAAAATTATCTGTTGATTTTTCTTCTTTTATATTTTTAGAACCACAATGAGAACATGAAATATAATTCCCTTTTCTAAGGGTATCCTCAACCTCTTCTGTAAGTAATATTGTTTCTTTTTTACATTTATTAATTTTACATAAATATGACGTATACATTGATTTCATGTTCTCACCTTGTATAATGAACATGTAGTAAAAATTCATTATACTTTTCCTTTCTTAATAATTTTACTATACTTAACATAAGACGCTGTGGATTAGTTTTTTCACCTATAGCTAGACTATTTCAACTGAG
>NZ_LZZM01000167.1 GCF_002006345.1 Clostridium puniceum | reverse complement strand
AATACTTAACTATAAGACTCCTGAAGAGTTATTTGAAGCACACTTAGATAAAATTTATGCAGTTTAAGAAAATACAAGTGTTTAAGTCATAAATAGAAATTAGTTCAATTTGTTATTGCAATTTGCCAATTTTATTTTTTTATCAATTGTAAAGTATTTAAATCTTAAAAGAACAATTTAGAAGGAGTGAAAAATTATGGATTACAAAAAACTTGCATCCACAATTTTAGAAAAAGTAGGTGGAGAAAAAAATGTTATATCTGTAGGTCATTGTGCTACACGATTACGTTTTAACTTAAAAGACGATAAAAAAGCAGATACTGATTTTCTTAAAAACCTTAAAGGTGTTGTTGGAGTTGTAAATAAAGGCGGACAATATCAGGTTGTTATTGGAAGTGATGTTAGAGATGTATATAAAGCAATTTTAGATTTAGGATCATTCAATACTGGTGAGAGTGACGGTGAAAAGGAGAAGATAAGGGAATTATGACAAGAGCATTAGATACAATTGCTGGTATATTCTTCCCAGTTGTTCCAGCACTTACTGGTGCTGGTATGTTAAAAGCTGTAATGGCTCTAGCAGTTGCATTTGGATGGCTTTCTCCTAAATCAGAAACATATCAATTTATAAACTATATTGGTGATACTGCATTCTATTTTTTACCAATACTACTAGCATCCTCAGCTGCAAAGAAGTTTAAATGCAACGAATATGCAGCAATGGCTATAGGTGGAGTACTGTTACATCCAACCTTTACTACAATGGTGGCTAATGCAAAAAAAGCAGGAGAAGTATTACACCTTTTAGGAGCACCGGTTTCATTGGCTTCTTATAGATCATCAGTTATTCCTATTATTTTAGCAGTTTGGTTTATGTCTTATGTTGAACCATTTGCTGATAAGATTATGCCAAAAACAATAAAAATATTTGGAGTACCATTACTTAGTCTAATGATTGTTGCACCAGTAACCTTCATTGCTTCTTTTATACTTGGAATAGATGAACCAGCTCAAGATACAAAAAAATCAGAAGATAAAGTGGAAGTAGCAATAGATGTAAATTCAAGTGGAGTTATTTATGCTCCTATTAAAGGAAAATCAGTAGAACTTAAGGAAGTTAGTGATCCAGTTTTTGCTGAAGGTATTATGGGTAAAGGTGTAGCGATTATTCCAGAAGAAGGAGTTGTTTATGCTCCAGTAGATGGTGCGATTTCAGCATTGTTTGAAACTAAACATGCTATTGGAATTACAAGTGATGATGGAATTGAAATATTAATTCATGTGGGAATAGATACAGTTAAACTAGGTGGAAATCATTTCACAGCGTTTATTCAAAAGGATCAAAAAGTTAAAAAAGGTGATAAGTTATTAGAATTTGATATGAATGCAATTAAAAGAGAAGGTTACGAAATAATTACACCTGTTCTTATTGCAAACACAGCTGATTATGCTGAGGTTTTAGGTATAACTGATAAAGATGTTAAAGTTGGCGATGCTTTAATTAAGTCAGCAAAATAAAATATCAACAAAAAGTTATAAAATTACTAAAAAATAAGTTACAAAATTATATAAGATTAGTTGCTATGGGCTAATTATGTGCATAGCAACGGATCAAATCTAATATATAAAGAAAAATATGTAGAGAATATAGGAAGAAGGTTTTTTAATGAGCTTTTCAAAAGATTTTTTGTGGGGTGGAGCAACATCAGCTAATCAATATGAAGGTGCATATTTATCAGGAGGAAGAGGAATAACTACTCTTGATGTTCTTACAGTAGGAAGTCATACAAATCCGCGTAAGGTTATTTATAAAACTAAAGAAGGCGAAATAAAGGAAGCAGGAAGACTTGATGCTCTGCCAGAAGGAGCTGTTGGATATATAGATTTAGATACATATTATCCTAGTCATGAAGCTGTTGATTTTTATAAACATTTTAAAGAAGATATAAAATTATTTGCTGAAATGGGCTTTAAATGCTTTAGACTATCTATAAGTTGGACAAGGATTTGCCCTAAAGGAACCAAAGAATTAAACGAAGAAGGGTTAAAGTTTTATGATGAAGTATTTGATGAATTATTAAAATATGGAATTGAGCCTGTTGTTACAATAAATCATTTTGATACTCCAATGCACCTTGCTGACAATTATGATGGATGGTCAAGCAGAGAAGTAGTTGATTATTATGTATTTTTCTGCGAAACAATCTTCAAAAGATATAAGGATAAAGTTAAATATTGGATGACATTTAATGAAATAAATTTCCTTAGATGCTGGGTTCATATTGGTATACACAATACTGATGATCAAACTAAGTATCAAGCGGTTCATCATTTACTTGTAGCAAGTGCAAAAGCTGTTAAATTAGGTCATGAAATTAATTCGGAGTTTAAAATAGGAACTATGGTTTGTTATATTCCAAGCTATCCAATGACTTGCAAACCAGAAGATGTTATGGAAAATATAATTTTTCAAAGACAAGTAGAATTCTACCTAGATGTTCAATGCAAGGGATATTATCCTAACCATAAGATTAAGGAGCTTGAAAGAAAAGGCATTACAATAAAGAAAGAACAAGATGATGATGAGATAATAAAAGAAGGTATCGTTGATTATATCGGTTTTAGCTACTATATGTCTACTGCATCCACAACAGATAAAAACGCAGAAAAGACAGGTGGAAATAACATGATGGCATATAAAAATCCATATCTGGAAGTATCAGATTGGGGCTGGTCAGTTGATCCGCTAGGATTGCGTATTTCATTATGTCAAATGTATGAAAGATATAATTTACCATTGTTTGTAGTTGAAAATGGTCTTGGAGCTGTTGATAAGGTAGAAGCAGATGGTTCAATTAATGATAAATATAGAATTGAATACTTAAAAGAACATATCAATGCTATGAAAGATGCAGTTGAATTAGATGGTGTTGATTTGATGGGATATACTCCATGGGGATGCATTGATTTAGTAGCTTGGAGTACAGGAGAAATGAAAAAACGTTATGGCTTCATTTATGTGGATATGGATGATGTAGGAAATGGTACTCTTAATCGAAGTAAGAAAAAATCCTTTGATTGGTATAAAAAATGTATTGAGTCAAATGGAGAAGATTTATTGATTAGGACTGCAAAGGAATCTGGAATGGATGAAAAAGTTTTAAGAGAATATGATGAAAAGCTTGCGAATAGTAAGTTTGATGAAACTTCACAGCTTAATGAAGATGGATTAGGATTGAAGATTTACAATGGATACTCAGATACTATATTGAAGATAGTTCAAGAAGGACCTTGTATTCTTATGGAAAGAGGGGCAGATATAGTCTTAAAGGGTAGGGTAGATTTCTTAAATGTCTATGCTTATGCTTCAGGCATTGATAAAAAAGTAGACCGATGCGAACGTATTGCTGGAATTCCTAAGAAAGATGCACCTGAGTTCATAGATAGACAAGTTATGCAGAGAAAAATTTATTACCATACATTTTCGAGCATCGAAAGAGGTAAGATGAGTGAATATGATTTATGTGTAAATACTGATACATTTACTGTGGATTCATTAGGTATGGAAAAGAGTGCTGAAATAATAAAAGCAGCTTTATAAGATTATATTTAAAAATACTTATGCTTCAATCTTGGAGCTAAGTATTTTTAATAAGGAGATAATTATAATGATAATATTAATTTATGTAATTATTATATTAATTGCCACAATTTCAGGAGCCATATCAGGTCTTGGCGGAGGTGTAATAATCAAGCCGTTATTTGATATGCTTGGTTATCATAATGCAGCTGCAATAGGATTTTATTCATCAGTTGCTGTATTTGCAATGAGTATTGTATCAATAAGCAAACAATTAACAAATGGCTTCGATTTTCAATTAAAAACTGTTTTGTGGATATCTATTGGTTCATTAGTTGGAGGAATATTTGGAGAGGATATTTTTAATAGAGTTACTTACTCTTATGAAAATGGTGTTGTTAAAGTCATTCAAGGACCTTTACTTGTAATTACTTTAATTTGTATACTAGTTTATACACTGAATAAAGATAAAATTAAATCCTATCATTTAAAAAACTTACTTTCTGTTTTTTTTGTTGGTTTTCTTTTAGGTTCAATTTCAGTTTTTTTGGGAATAGGAGGGGGGCCATTAAATGTTGCGCTTCTAATGTTGCTATTTTCATATACAATTAAGGAAGCTGCAATCTATTCTATTGCTACTATTTTCTTCGCCCAAATATCAAAGTTAGGTAGTGTGATAGTTTTTAATAAATTGTTTGAATATGATTTATCCTTGATACCATTTATATGGGTTTCAGCCATTATTGGAGGATTCATTGGCACCATAATTAATCAACAATTAGAAGAAAGAAAAATTGAAAGATTTTATTTATTTTTAATTGTATTACTATTATTTATATCTGGATATAATGTAATTTGAAATTTGTATAATTCTACAAAGTTGCTACTTTAATAAGCTTATAACTTTTCCAAGCTGCCTACCAACAGTGTGGCACTATTGAAAGAAACATAATAGCAAAAGGAATTTTCTAAAATTATATCTATACAGATTTTTAGCCTTATGTTTGTATTATTCATAAGCTGATAAATTAGTATAGTATTTTGATTCTATATTGATTTATATTTTTATAGGGTGCCTCGATGTGATTTAGAACATCGAGGCACTTATTTTATCTGTACTCGAATATTTATAAAATTAGTGGAATTTACGTTATGCTAGAAAAAACAAAGTTAACAATTATTCTGATATAACAGAATAAAATAAAACTTATCATAAGTCGTATAAGACATTACAATTAGTCGTTAAAAAAATATACAATATATAATACACTTTAAGAGTGAAGCTTAAAAAATATAAATAAAATTAATTATTAAATGAGGGGATAGAGATGTTCTTAATAAAAAAGTGTTTTACCAATAGTAGTGATAAAAAGACTGTTATAGGAAATAAAAAAATATTTTTTGGATGGCAAATGGAAGCTGATAGAAAAAATGTTGTTCAAAAAGCATATGAAATTAAGCTATTTGGTAGTAAAAATGAATTAATATGGAAAACGGGAAAGGTTCAAAGCAGCCAATCAATTAATGTATATTATAATGGCCCAACATTAGAAAGTAGAAATGAATATTACTGGAAGATAACTGCTTGGAATAATTATGATGAAGCAGCTAAAAGTGATTTGATTAATTTTGAAATTGGAATAAATTCAGAGGATTGGAAAGCAAAATGGATTGAAGCTGACATGAAAATTAAATCTAAAAAAGAAGATTTTAATTTTGAGAAAGTTTTTTCATATCATCCTAATCCAAACGAAATAGAAAATATTCCATTGGATCCACCTATAATATTTTTAAAACAATTTTCAATAAAAAATAAGAAAATAAAGAAAGCTAGAATATATGCTACTGCCCATGGTGTTTATGAGGCAGAGCTTAATGGAAAAAAAGTAGGGAATGAATACCTAGCGCCTGGATTTACTACTTATCCTAAGTTACAGTATTACCAAACCTATGATATTACAAATCAGATTAAGAAATCTAAAAATGAAATAAAAATTACAGTAGCAGATGGTTGGTATAAAAGTAGAATTGGTTTGGCTGGAATAGGTCATCAATTTGGTGATAATGTTTCATTACTCGCACAAATTGAAATAGAGTACACCGATGGTGAAAAACAAATTGTAGGAACTGATAGTTCATTTAAAGCCGCTATAGGTCAAATAGAATATTCTGATTTGTTTATTGGTGAAAAACAAAATCATATGGAAAAAGTAATTAAACATTTTGAAGTTATTGAGAAGGATTATGGATATAAGCAATTAAAGGTTGATTTAGCTGAGCCGATAAAATGTATTGAAACAATTAAGGCTGTAAATATAATTACAACTCCAAAAGGCGAAAAAGTTATTGATTTTGGAAGAAACATAGCCGGTATTGTTGAAATTAAAGTAAAAGGTTCAGAAGGTGATGTTGTTCAATTACAACATACTGAAGAATTAGATTTAGAAGGTAATTTTTTTGTTAATACTATGGGGCAAAATAAATTTCAAACAACAACATATGTCTTAAAAGGTAGTGAAGAAGAAGTATTTATGCCTAAATTTACTTATCAAGGATTTAGATATGTTAAAGTTATAGGATATTCAGATGAACTTAAGAAAGAAAATTTCGTAGCTCATGTACTATCTACTGATTGTAAAAGAACTGGATATGTTGAAACTTCTAATCAAAAAATTAATAAGTTGATAGAAAATATTTATAATTCACAAGAAAGCAATTTTGTTTCAGTGCCCACAGATTGTCCTCAAAGAGAAAAAGGTGGATGGACAGGAGATGCACAGATTTATACTCCAACTGCAATTTTTAATATGAAAATAGACAACTTTATGAGGCGCTGGCTTGAAAATATGAGAGCAGATCAATATGAAAATGGACAAATCCCAGGATTAATACCATGGATAGAATCTGATAATATGCTTTCTAGTGGTTTTGGAAATATAAGCACTGCGGGATGGGCAGATGCATGTATCATTATTCCATGGCATTTATATATTCAATATGAGGATATTAATTTTCTTAAGGATAACTACGAAATGATGAAAAAATGGTTAATCTATGTTGAAAAAAGATGTGCTTCTAATATAACAGAAGAGTCAAAAGAATATGAAAATTATGTATGGGACATGGACTTTCATTATGGTGATTGGATGACTCCAAGCTGTGTTAAGGAAGATGGTAGTTTAGAGCCTATGATTTCTGCACAATTAACAAAAAATCAAGTTGCAACTATGTATTTTGCATATTCTTCAGAGCTTTTATCAAATATTGCACATATATTAAATAGAGAAGAAGATAAAATATATTACGCTGGTTTATCTAAGAAAGTAAAATATGCATTTAATGAAGCTTATGTAGATGATGAAGGCAAGATTTTAAATGATTTACAAGGCTTATATGTTTTAGCAGCGCATTTAAAAATGGGTAGTGATGAAGTAAATAAAAAATTTATAGATAGGTTAAAATTTAAGATTAAGGAAAATAATAATAAATTAGATACAGGGTTTTTAGGAACGCCAATATTATTAGATGTGCTAACTAATTATGGTGAAAAAGATTTAGCATATAAGCTATTATTGCAAGAAGAATGTCCATCATGGCTGTATATGGTAAAGCAAGGAGCAACAACTATATGGGAGTGTTGGGATGCAATTAAACCAGATGGAAATAGGAGTATGATATCCTATAATCACTATTCATTAGGAAGTGTACAAGATTATATAGTTCGTAAAATTGGTGGGCTTGTAAAATGCCCAGAGGAAAGCAGTAAATTTATAATTGAACCAGCTTTAGAATCGCCCTTTGAATATTGTAGCTTATCTTATGAAAGTCCATATGGAAATATAGAAGTTAGGTGGGACTTAAGAGCGTGTAGGAATGAAGTAAATATAGTAGTTCCAATAGGTGTTACAGTTATACTTAGAATAGTAAATCAAGAGGATAGGGAATTTGGCTCAGGAGTATATAAAATGAATTATATAATAGATCCGTTTTCAGAAAAATATTCAAGTAGAGCTTAAAGAATTATATTCTAGATTAAGAGTAATTGAATAAGAAAACTTTAAATATTTATAAACCTATATAAGAGCATGGATTTGATTTGAGATTCATGTTCTTTTTTATATGTTTATAAATGAACGATAGGATAAATTTAATATTACATATTAAAAAGTCATTAGAATTAAAGGAATAATAAAATGTACAAACTTAAATTCAGTTGTGGTAAATGTTATGATTAGTTGTTAAACAATTAAATAGAATGTATTAAAATGTTTACATGAAAAGCTTTTCTAAAGGAATGATACAAGTTATTTATTGAAAAAGTGAAGGAACTAACAAATAATGAATTAAGATTATTTTAATCCTAAAGCAAAAATATTATAAATTGAAAAGGAGTAATAAAATGAAAGATTTAACTATTTCAAATAATACAAAAACACCTTTTGGTAAATTACTATTTGGTATGTTAATTGGACAATCAACTTATACTATGGCAACAGTAATTCCTTTAGCAATACTTTTAACATTTAAGTTTTTGGAGATTGATCCACAAAATGTTACAGTTGATTTTAGTTTAGCATCTGGGGTAGGTGCATTAATAGGTGTTGTTTTTAATTATATAGGTGGTGCAATAAGTGATAGAACAACTTTCTTCTTTGGGCGTAGACGTACTTGGATTCTGATAGGGGCATCATTGGGCGCAGCTTCATTAATGGGTATTGCACTAACTAAAAGTGTTACGATGGTAGTTGTATTTTGGAGTACTGCACTTGCAGCCTATTCAACTGCATTTGCAGCTTATTCAGCTTTATTTTCGGACCAGGTAGAAGAAAAACGCAGAGGTACAGCATCTGGAGTTATAGGGTTATTTAATCCGGTAGCTATACTTGTTGGGATGATAATATTAACAGCCTTAAATAATCTTAGTTTAACTATGAAATATGGTGTAGTAGCTGCTATTTCATTAATTGGAGCATTAACAACTTGTATACTTGTTAAAGATGAACCAATTAAACATTATATATCAAATAAAGATTCAAATAATTCAACATTAGAAGAAAAGTTGTCTAAACTTTATCCAAGTCCCAAAAAATATCCTGCATTTACGTGGGGAGTAATAACACGTTTACTTGTTTGTACAGCTTTTGCTAGTCAAGTATATGCTACATTATATTTTATGCAAAAGTTTAATATATCTAAGGAAGAGGTAACAGGAGTAGCAACTTTAAACTCATTGATACAAACAATAGGTCTTGGAGTTTCAGCAGTTTTAGGTGGTATGCTTTCAGACAAATTCCGTAAGCAAAAACCTTTTGTAGCAGGTGCAGCTGTTGTAGTTGCTATTGGTGTATTTACTGCTGCTATAGCGCCTTCAATACAAGTTGTATTTATAGGAACAGGTATTTTAGGCTTTGGATATGGCGCTTATATTGCGGTAGATATGGCTCTAATTGCCAGAATATTACCCAATCCACAAGATGCGGCTAAAGATTTTGGAATAATGAATATTGCAGGTCAATTACCTCAATCTATAGTTCCAGTGGTCGCACCAGTATTGATAGGAGCAGGTGGATTTACATTACTATATGGTGTTCTTGCAGTTTCAGGTCTTTTAAGTGCAGCAGCAGTTGCTCCAATTCCAGAAATGCCTTCAAATCCTGTTGAGGAAGTAGCTATAGAATAAAGATATAGAAGGTTAATAAATTCATAGTTTAAAAAGGTGTAAAACTTAATTTTAACGATTAGGAGTTATACCTTTTTATATTAAATTATCTGCTATTCTATTTTTTCGTTAATATTTAAAGCATCATTTGGATATTTTTTAGTTTTTGTTTAAAAGATAAAATATTGATAGACTATCTTCTCTTTATGCTGGTTGTCTCATAAATTTGAATTTCATGTTGTTATCTATATTAATGCAGGTTATTCATTAGAAAAGTTTTTTCTATACTCAGTAGGATTGCAGCCAAAATATTTTTTAAATATTTTATAAAAAAAGTTTGTATTTTCATATCCTATACTATTAGCTACTTCGATTACTGGGATATTTGAGTTCTTTAAAAAAAATGCTGCTTTTTTTAGTTTTGCTTCTTGTAAGACAAAGGTGAAATTATTTCCAGTAAATTTTTTTATCACTGTACTTAAATAATTGGGATGAAAATGAAAATGCTCGGAAACAGAAGTTAAAGTTGCATCTTTGCAATTATTTTGTATATAAAGAATTATATCTGTAATACCAGCATTCTTAAGTAAATGACGACTTTTAGTATTGGTATGATTTTCATATACCCTAAGAAGCTCAGAGAAAATTATGATCATATAACTATTAATAACTTCATCAGAACAAAGCGATTTATCAAAATATTCACAAAGAACGTCTTCCATTAATTTAGAAAGTTTTGCAGATTCACTAGAATTAAATAATATATATTCATTAAAATCGTTACTATAGTAAAGTGCTCTAATAAAAAAGCTTGATAGTAAATCGTTTCCTGATAAACGATCTATTAAAATGTTATCAAGGTGCTTTTTACTCATAAGACAATTTACGATAATATCATTTTCAGATGCAGGCTCAATTGAATGTAATACATTAGTATCTAATATACATACATCCCCTTTATTCATAGCTATAGTTGTACCATTTACAACTTGATTACACTTGCCTGAATAAACATAAACCATTTCTATATAATCATGATGATGTTCTATAATTTCGCCAAAACGAGGATGACAAGTGAATATAATACCATTCTTTGGATGAGGTATAGTCTTAGTTTCAAATTGTTTTTTGGGATTTATTAAAAAGTCCTCCAAATTGTCATCATTAATTAAAGGGAATTTTCTCATTAGATTTTTATCAAAGAATGTGTTTTCAATAAAAGATTTTATAGCTTGCATGTCATTATTATTTTTAAAATTTAAAAGGTATTTTTCGAAAAAAGTGTGTTTTTGTAAAAAATTATTAAGTTCAAAAGAATTCATATTATCACCCTTTAACAGTTAATAGTATTAAAATATTTTTAATACCAGTACTTTAACATAACAATAGATAAAAAACAAATTTATTGTTGTTTCTTTACTTTGTTTGGAATATAAGGAGGTATTGACTTTATAAAGTTAAATTTGATTGCATATTAAGCTACAATCAGTCTGCATTGTCTTTATCAATTTTAAATTTATCAAGGAGTTTTCCTTTAGAACTAATTGAAGAGACTTCAATACCACTTGCAATAATATCAACTACAACGAAATGATATTTAGCTATAGGAGCTATTATAATTCCTTTTTTATCTTTAAACTTATCCCTGAGTGTTTCTCCACTGCCGCCTGTAATAACTTGATAAATACTTTTTTCGTACTGTATTTTTCGTCTAGAATAATTATGTTCATGGCCTGAGAATACCAGATCTATATTATAGTCATGAACAATCCTCCAGAAAGCATCTCTATTCTGAGGATATAAGTCCAAGCAATGTCCGTAATGTGCTCCTGTAGGAAAAGCAGGAGAATGAACAAAAACAATCTTATTTTTTACATCTGCAGAAGCGACTTCTTTAAACCAAGAAAGCTGTCTTTTTTCGATTTTGTTTATTTCGTTAAAGTGGAAGGCATTTAGTATTATTAATCTGACATCTTCATAATCTACATAAAATACGGTTTTGTTATAACCATCAAGATATGTATTAGGAAGCATATCATTATAAATTCTTCTAAAGATTCTTTCACAATTATCATCCTTAGGTTCGTTATTTACTTCATGATTGCCTACAACAGGAATTAAAGGTATCCCTGGATAATATTTTTCTATTAAATCTCTTAAAGTTTGAAGCTGATCCACTAATACGTTGTCTATGCTACTGCCAGCAATGTTATCTCCACCTAATACTATAAAGTCAGCCCTAGGTGTTAATTTACAAGACTCATTTAAAAGTTTTATTAATATTTTTTTATTAATACCATTTTCTTTTCCTTTTGAGTCACTTAAAATTAAAAATCTCATTTTTATATCACCACCAAAACATTATAAATAATTAATTAAATTTTAATACATCTTTTTATATTTTTTCTTTGAGTAATTTATCCATTGAGCATATAAATTTGGTCTGTTGTTTTTTAAAAATTTAAAAAAGTCTTCTTTGTATCCAATATCCTCTAAACCACTAATAAGTAAACTTGGAATGGTTGATTTTTTCTTCATTGCTTTGGCCGTATCTATAAGTTTAAGTTCTGTGGAAGGCATTACAAGGATATGAAATATTGCTGCATCCTTTCTTAAATAGCCGACATTAACTATGGCTTCATATAGTTCTATGAGTTTTTTTGAAATTTGAGAAGTTAAAATTTTTTCCTTTAATAAATATTCGTTTAATTCAATGCCATTAACATATTCTCTTATGATGTAGTTTACACCGAATTCGTAAAGTTGAGGGAAGTGTACATCTTTTTGAGACATTAGTAAAGTTTTTACTTCATTATTACATTCTTTATTTCGCTTAAAAACTTTTATGCATTTTTGAGAATCTATTCTATATACCTTACCTTGGGTACCTTTGCCTATAAACTCTAAATTTTTTATATCTATATTTAACTTAATGTTAATCGCCTGCTTCAAAAATAATCATAATATCAAGATATGCAAGGAAATATGTTTTTGTAACATCTAAATTATAGAGAGAGGGAATAATAACTAAATAAAATGAAATAATAAAAAAAGAAAAGAATATGAGAGGAATAAGGACGAACTTATTACCTATCATATCTTTTTCTTTTAAATTTGTTTTAAGCCCTATGAAGTTTGTAAAAATCTAAGTACTAGATTTTTAATGGCTTTTTAGCCTAAGTAGATTTTATATAGACTTATAGAATTTCTCAATAGCCTGTACAAGTTCCTCTGGTCTCTCAAGTTGAATCCAATGACCAGCACCATTAATTTCATAATAAGAGAATTTTGCACCAATATATTTTTCTGAATTTATCATTTGTGCTTTACTAAGATATAAATCATTAGTACTGTAGATTCCTAAAACAGGCACTTTAACAGTTGTAGGTGTTTCCTTATCCTTTGGTACTGCATATTTTGGATCAAGATTTGCACGATACCAGTTTAAAGCTGCAGTGAAACGCCCAGGTCTTTCTAAATCTGGAATCCAATTTTTATCCGCTTCTGGATTATTATCCGTAAACATTCTAAGCATTGCCCAATTATTTGCTGAAAACATGTTTTCTGCTCTGCCCTCAAATAAATTTGCCATGGTGTACCAACCTTTTTTCTTTTGTTCAAAACCACCATCATTTAAATAACTCATGGGATGTCCAACTGAAATTGCAACGTAAGATTCCAACATCTGAGGGCAGGCTATGGAAAAAGCCCATCCGATATTGGCACCCCAATCATGTCCAATTAACCGTATTTTTGAGTTTACTTTTAATGCAGCTAATATAGAAAGGGCATCTTTAACTATGTTTTCTACACGGTACTCTTCTACATTTACTGGAGCATCTGTTTCTCCGAACCCTCTTTGGTCAAATGCGATGACACGATATCCTTTTTCTAATAACAATGGAATGACTTTTCTCCAGGTTTTAAGTGAATCGGGATAACCATGAAGGAGCAAAACCGGTTCACCTTTTCCTTCATCGAATACATTAAAGTTCAAACCATTTACATGAAGTTTTTTTGTTGAAAAATTCATTTCTTTTCCTCCTTAATTCTCGATATAGGAAAAGAATAACATATAATACTGTTTTTGTCTTTGGACAGTTTTATAAATGTGATGTAAAATTATTTTTAAATGATAACTACAGACTAAACACTTTTTATGTGTTCATTCAACAGGCATCATTTTAATTAATGAATTAACTTCAAAATGAAATCGTTATTTAAAAATTGAGCAGTTAAATTACCGAAAAACTATTCGTATTAGCGTAGTTTTTTCACTTCAGCTAATAAAGAAACTGACTCTATGATACGTTTTAATTTAGTTTCTTGACGTTTAGCCGAAGTGATCCATGATACATATTCCTTCTGAGCAGTATATGAAAGTGATTGGAAGGTGGCTACAGCAGTTTCGTTATTATTCATTGCAATAGCAAAATCTTCAGGAATTTCCACTGAGCGTTCTTCATCATCCTTTTCTAAAGTTACGAATACTTCATCACCAAATCCTTTTTCAATTCTTTTTCGAATCTCTTGTGTAAGACCAAGCATGTAACAGCCACCCATGCTTACAAGGGAACCTCGATATTCAACACCATCAAAAGTTGCTTTCACTTTAACACGTTTTGAACCAAACACTTCTTTAACGTCAAATGGTGGTTCTACATAAGCCGCATTTTTGTTTTCATGTTGTTTTATAATTGTCTTGAATTCATATTTAAACAATTTGACACCTTCTTATATTAGTTTATTAGATTGAACAATAATTTACTTTTAGTTATTATATCAAATATCTGATAAAATTAATCCATATAAAGATTTTTATCATTGCATGGATAAAACAATTTCAATTTATGGAAAGAAACTTTTTGAATATTCTTCGCCAAAAGGTATGATTGAACTGATTAATGTTTTGACTAAACACTTAATAAACTTTCAAATATTTACTAAGCCTGAAAACATATTTATTACAAATGGTTCACAACAAGCGTTATACATTCTTGGGGTTATGCCATTTCCAAGTAGCAAATTAAAGATTCTTGTTGAGCAGCCTACATATTCAGTGATGTTAAACATATTAGAAAATGCTAAGATTCCCGTTATTGGCATTAAAAGAACCAATGACGGTATAGATTTAAATACATCTATTCTTACACAAGGGGAACTTGAAGTTTATTTAAAAAGCAGCATGTACAAGTTTCATGTAAGAAGAACAAAAGAATTTTATAGAAACAAAATGGGTATTTTAAGAAAACTATGCAATAAGAATTTAAATGATAAAATAACCTGGTATATACCTGATACTGGATTATATGCGTATATGGAGGTGAAAGAAGTTTCTTCACACAACCTTGAAAACAACCTTTTAAATAGCAAGATACTTGTAAGCAGTACAAATAATTCCTATATTGAAGGTTTCAAGCATACTGAAGGTATACGATTATGTGTATGTAATGCAAGTGAGGAAGAAATAATAAGAGCAGTTAATGTAATTAATATGCAGTAAAATTAAAAAAAGAAGAGTTTAACTATTGACTTTAACCTTAACTGGAAGGTTTATACTATATTTGTCGACTGAAAGGAGATGGAATTGTGTACACTATTGGACAATTTTCTAAAATTGGAAGAGTTTCAACTAAGACACTTAGGTATTATGATGAGATTGATCTTTTGAATCCTGCACATATAGACCAATGCAACCAATATAGATATTACTCTGATGAACAAGTCTCAAAAATAATTTTTATATCTGAATTGAAAGAGTATGGTTTAAAATTGGAAGAAATCAAAGTAATCATTGATAAACAAGATACTAATTTATTAAAAAAATTTCTTGAAAGCAAAATAAATGAAATTGATATGAAAGTTCAAAACAATTTAAAATTAAAGGATTTTATTGAAGAAAAAATTAAAAAAATTGATTTAGGAGGCAATATTATGGAGTTAAACAAAGATTTAAAAGTTGATTTAAAAGAAAAGCAGTCATTAATTGTTATGAGTAGGAGAGCAACTACAAGTATGAGTAACATTAGTAGTGTTATTGGTAAAGTATTTGAGGATATTTTTAAAATGAATCTTCAACCGACAGGTCCTATTATGACATCCTATTATGACAGGGAATTTGAGGTTGAAAATACAGATTTAGAAATTTGCATCCCTATAAATAGCAGCATAAATACTGAAAAGAGTGATAAAATAAAGGAATTTCCAGGAGGGTTACATGCATGTTGTACATTTGTAGGACCGTATTCTAAATTAGGAGAAGCCTATGCTAAGATTATGAAATGGATTGAAGAAAATGGGTATAAATGTATTGGAGCACCTTTTGACATATATTTGACAGGTCCAAGGACTGCTAAAAATCCAAATGAGTTTGTAACTGAGGTTTGCTTTCCAGTAAGTAAATAGTTTTTTTATTGAAATTCTGAGTGTTTTGAAGTAAAAATTAAATAATGTTTATATTAAAGGTTAAGTAGTTCTAAATAAATTACACTATGTTAAGTAGAGGCAGCTGAAAAATATATTAAAATTCCCTTAAACTTAGGTTTTGGGGAATTTTTCATGGATTATAAGAATTAATTAGTATAATATAAAGATAAAAAACATTTATAATTTATATCTATAGTTTTGTAGATAAGTAGTTTTATTAAAATAATAAAAACAATGGAGGTATTTATTATGGTTATTGCAATTATTGGTGCAGGTGCTATGGGATGCTTGTATGGAGCATACTTAAGTAAAGAAAATGATGTGATTATGCTGGATAGCTATGAGCCACAAGTTAATTCAATAAATCAAAATGGAGTTACACTTATAGAAGCAGATGGCAGTGAAAAAGTATATAAAAATGTAAAAGCATATAAATCTGGAACTTGTAAAGACTCTGTAGATCTAGTAATTGTATTTGTTAAGAGCACATATACAGAACAGGCACTTGAAGAAAATAAAGATTTATTTGGCAAGGATACATTTGTTATGACGCTGCAAAATGGAGCAGGTAATGATCGAAAAATAAAAAAATATGTTAATCAATGCAATATAATTATAGGAACATCAAAACATAATGCTGTAAATTTAGGGGAAGGAAAAATAAAACATGGAGGTTCTGGAATGACTACTATTGGAAGCAATTATAATGCAGATAATGTAGTTGAAGCAGTAGCTTCTTGTTTAGGAAAAGCTGGGATTGAGGTAGAAGTATCAGATGATATTCAAAGGATTATATGGAGCAAGCTATTTGTGAATCTTTCTATTAATACATTTACTGCTTTAATTCAAACACCTATTGGTTATATGATACAAAACGAGAGTGCATGGAACTTTGCAAAGCGTCTTGTCTATGAAGCTGTTGAAGTTGCAGAAGCAGATGGAACATATTTTGACAGAAGGGAAGCTTTAGAAATGGTGCGTGACGTATGTACCAAAGCTGGGACGGGATATTCATCTATGTATCAAGATAGGAAGAAAAAAATCAAGATGGAAATAGATGCTATAAATGGTGCTATTGTTGAACAGGCAAAACTTTATGGTGTACCTACTCCATATAATTCATTAATAGTGGATTTAATACATGCTGTAGAGGGAGCTTATGACTTATATGATTAAGATTTTTAACAAAAAATGAATTTAGAACTTATTATTATCATAGAAAGAACTTTTTATGATAATTAAATTTTATAAAGATATTATATCTAAAAAGATGTAATATCTTTTTTATAGCCTAGCATACCATAATTATTAGGGCAGTGCATTTATTAAAGCAAGACAATAGTATTATTTTAATAAAAGTTTAGTTATGTCTTTAAGTACATATTGCACAGTTTTAAATTAAATTTATATCGTATTGTTCCAGCAAAGTCATTACAGTATTATTAGGTGCAGTTTCTGTAATAATACTGTGGAAATCTGTTATATTTGAAAAATTGAAAATTCCATCTAGATTAAATCTTTCATTTTGTGTTATTAGAAATAATTCTTTAGATATTTTCATAATTGCTTTTTTAGTACCAGCATCCTCAGATTCACTAGTACTAATACTTCCATCTCGCAGATCTATTCCACTACATCCTATAAATGCTTTATTACAACGATAAAGTTTTATTTGTTCAATGGAATGAGAACCTATATTTCCACCTACAAGGGGATTGTAATCACCGCCGATAAAAATAACGTGTATTTGCGAATCTAAGCTAATCATTGATGAGATTTCAACCATATTTGTAATTAAAGTAATGTTTTTATTGTTTTGTGCAATCAGCTTTGCAAGCAGATAAGAAATACTAGATGCATCTAAAAAAATCGTATCACCTTCTTTTATTAGTTCATATGATTTTTTTGCAATTATTTCTTTTAAATCTGTATTCTTTTCAACTCGTTTGAAGAAACTCTCACCATTTACTATAGTACGTTTTATATTAATAGCACCACCGTAAGTACGTTGTAGCAAGTTGTTTTTTTCTAAAACTTGAAGATCTTTCCGAATCATACTTTCACTTACTTCAAATTGTGTACTTAAATCTTTCACCAATATCTTTCCATCTCTTTCTAATAGATCTAAGATATGTTTGTGTCTTTCTTCAATAAACATAATTTCCTCCAATTTATTCTCATTTACTTCTATTTTAACAATCATAATGTTAAAATGCAATTAAATTAATTGACAAATGAGAATAAATGAAATAAAATGACATTAAACGGTAATAAATTGTATAAAATAAGAATAAACTATATAGAGAGGAAGATGAATTTATGGATAAGGCAGTATTTTTTGATATAGATGGAACTTTAATGGATTGTTTAAATGGAATAACAGACATTACTCCTAGAGTAAAAAAGGCTATACGTGCATTGCAAGCAAAAGGAAATTATGTTTTTATTGCCACAGGAAGACCGTATGCTTTTCTAAATGAAGCTTTAAATAATTTTGGCTTTGATGGTTTTATACTTACTAATGGAGCATATGTAAAAGTTAAAGATAAGTGTATATATAAGGAAGCTATTAAGAAAGAACTTGTAAAAGAATTAGTATGTAATTTTGAAAAACTGAATATTGAATATATATTGCAGGGAGAAACATATTCATATATTAAAGATGAGCATAAAAAACTAAATTCATTTTATGATTCTTACGGTATACCTAAAAAATATTTAGAAGGTAATTACAATCTTGAAGAGGTAGACATATATAAAATTGAAATGTTATGTAATGATAAAAAAGGAAGAGATTATTGTTTATCATTAGGAAATGGTAATTTTGATTATGTTCATAACGTAGAAGAAGGTTCCTTTGAATTATATTCAAAAACAAATTCAAAGGCTACTGGAATTTTAAAAGTATTGGAGTGCTTAGGTATTCATTTAGAAAATAGTTATGCTTTTGGTGACGGAAAAAATGACATAGAAATGTTATCTACAGTAGGCTGTGGAATAGCTATGGGGAATGCTGATGATTATGTAAAAAGTTATGCTAAAAAAGTTACAGATACAGTACAAAATGATGGAGTAGCTTTAGAAATAGAAAAGTTTATTTTATAAGTGAGATATCCAATTTTATATTTGGTTAATCGAACTTACTCGGCGAACAAATGTACTTCCAGTTTCCTTAAAAAAATAAATAAGTCATTTAGAATTAAAAACAATTTTAAATTTTATTATGAAGTGTGCTGATTAAATTGTTAAAATCTTTAGATATTGAAAGAAGAACTAAAATGGCCCAATTAATTATGTTAAAAGGAAGTATATCAGTTAAAGAACTAGCTGAAGAATTTAATATTTCTGCTGAAACTATTAGAAAAGATTTAATATTATTAAAAAAAGATAATAGTATAAATAAAAACTATTGTGCTGCTATATCACCTAATTATTTAGAAAGTCATTTTGATGATAAATTGTTAAAAAACATAAGTGAAAAATTTAAAATTGCTCAAAAAGCGGTTGAAATGATCCACCAAAACGGTGTTGTTATTTTAGATTCTGGAACTACAGTTCTACAAATTGCTAAGTTATTAAATCTTAAAAGTGACCTAGTCATTGTTACAAGTTCATTAATTTTAGAAAACACTAAAAATCAACTCATTGTAATTGGTGGAGAATTGCAAAAAAAGAGTATGTCTTTCGTTGGGAATTTGGCAACGAAAGCTATAGAAAATATACATGCTGATATAGCATTTGTAGGCTATGATGGATTTCATAAAGATGGTCCTAGCTCTAGATCATATGGAGAATTAGAAGTTAAGCAGAGAATTTTTAAGAATTCTAAAGAGGTTGTTTTAGTAACTGATAGCTCAAAGTTTAGCCGGAATGGTTTATATAGATTTGCAACTTTTGATCAATTTAATTATTTAATAACTGACACAAATATTAAGGAGGAAGAACTTGAACTACTTTCAACCAATATTGAAGTTATCATCGTATAGTGGTTTTACATAAAAGGATTATTATAATATATGTCCTTTAAAAATATAGATTATACTACTTTCAGTTAGTGTATAATAAAAAAATAAAGTATTTAAAGATTTACTAAAATGTGGTGATGTTTTGAAGTGCTCATATGAGAAGAGAGAATAATGCACCTAGTATAAAGTATAGAATAACAAGGAATATTAAATTAAGTTAACTTAGGATCTATTATTCCTTTTTAGATGAGTGTAATTATCAGAAAATATTGAATATTGACGCAATAATTCGATTATAGTATATTGATATTAATGTGAGAAAGTATAAAAATAAGTGATAATTAGCAATTGTAATAACTAATAAGTTTACACAAGGAGTCTTGAAGAATTGGAGATTTTATTCAATTGAACAGTTAACTCAGTGTAAACAATATGAATTAATTGGTTGGAGCAAATTTTGTTATAAGATATTAAAAATATTAAGAGAATATTCTTTGAAAAATATAAGATTTTATTTAAGTAGAAGGAGAGTAAAATATGAAAGATGAGAGTAAGCAAACAATAACTGTTAAAACAATAATTAATGCGCCAGTAGAAAAAGTATGGGAATATTGGACAGAACCAGAACATATAAAAAAATGGAACAATGCTTCTGATGACTGGCATACATCTTTTTCAGAAAATGATTTAAGAGTTGGGGGAAAATTTCTTTCAAGAATGGAAGCTAAAGATGGAAGTTCAGGATTTGATTTTTGGGGTATTTATGATGAAGTGAAATTATATGAGACAATAGATTATACTTTAGGTGACGAAAGAAAAATTAAGATTACTTTTGCTAGTAAAGAAAAGTATACAGAAATAACTGAATCTTTTGAAGCTGAAAGCATTAATTCTATTGAGCTGCAACAAACAGGTTGGCAGGCAATTTTGGATAATTTTAAAAAATATACTGAAGAATCAATTTGATTTAATAAATTTAAATTTATTTTATTATGGAGATTAGTTCCTTTTGCCTTGGTGAGGTGCTAAATGCAACTAATTCTCTAAAGTCACAAAGGGGTATAGATGAATTGCTTCATAATAAAGAAAATCGAAAATTTAAAATTATAACAAGCATATGGATGAAGAATAACGAAGGGATAAATTATGGAAGAAAATAAAATAAAATTTAATACTATTGATGAATATATAATACAATTTCCAATCGAGGTTCAGGAAACACTTAAAACACTAAGAAAAGTTATAAAAGAAGCTGCACCTGAAGCAGAAGAAAAGATAAGTTACAAAATGCCCACTTTTATATTACATGGAAATTTAGTTCATTTTGCTGGTTATAAAAATCATATAGGATTTTATCCAGCACCCAGTGGAATAGAAGCATTTAAAGAAGAATTATCCCAATATAAAGGAGCAAAGGGATCAGTTCAGTTTCCTATAAAAGAACCATTGCCGTATGAATTAATAATTAAAATTGTAAAATATAGAGCTATGGAAAACATGAAAAAAGCTGAAGAAAAATTGAGGAAGAATTAATATTATATTATTTGAATTTCAAGTCTATTGCTTTAAGTTATTTTGGGATCCATTTAGCTTGCGGAAATAATATATTATTGAAGTAATCAAAGCTGCTACAATTTTTATAATAAGATCTGTAGCAGTATCTTCAAGTCCACCATTTACCATATTTGTCTTAAAAAAATAATCCCATAAGAACTCGAAAATTTCCCATAAGGTACCTAGAGTAATTGAAAAGCAAAAAGCAAATATTAAGCTGAAAGTAGCAAATCGTTTAATACTCACATGCTTTTCTTTTTGAATAACTCCTTGGATTAGATATAAGGCAATAATAACTACATAACCGCCAAATACTCCATGGAGAAATAAATCCCACCACCAAAACCTAGAATAAAATTTCAGAAATTCTCCAAAGTATAGCGTAAGTAAAATAAATATTACTGTTATTGGTTGAAAATTAGATGGAAGCATTAATTTTTTTTTATTAGCAGCATATGTAATTATAAAAGGAAGTATAATGCATATAATTGCTTGAACTAGTAGGAGTAAATTATTCCATTGTTTTGAAATAGTATTAAGAATTGCAGTAACTATTAATATTATTTCAAATAGTATTGTAATTCCAATAGCGAGCTTACTTTTCTTATTAATCATTAAAATTTACACTCCTTATTTATTATAATATTAAAAAAGCTATAACTATATCTTATCCATGTTTACTAAAAAATATGGTATAAATTAAAATTTATTTACTAACTTTATGTTTTTTTCAGAGGATTTATATTTATTTTATAAAAATTTTGAGAAAGCTGAGTTATGAACTATTTCTAAATAATAGAATACCTATTATTGAATAGTATGTTCAACTAAGTTTGCAATATAAAAGGGGGAGGAATAAAAATGGGAGAGAAAAAAGAAACAAGGATAATATTAACTAAGGAAGAGTTAATAGAAGGCTTTAAAAATTGTGGAGTAGCAAAAGGTCAGGCAATATTTGTACACACGTCGTTAAAAAGTTTAGGATTTGTTGTAGGTGGTGCTGAAACATTAATAAGAGCACTTCTTGAAATTGTAGGAGAAGAAGGCACTTTAATGATGCCTTCTCAAACCTGGAAAAACCTTGATCCATCAACTGGAGTACATTGGAAAGAACCAGAAGAATGGTGGCCTATAATTCGTGAAAATTGGCCAGCTTATGATAAAGAAATTACACCTGCAATCAATATGGGGGCAGTTGCTGAAATGTTTAGAAAATGGCCAGGAGCAAAAAGAACAAATCATCCAGCTAGATCTATAGCAGCAGTAGGTAAATATGCAGAGTACATTACAAAGGATCATGATTTAAGTAATATCTTTGGTGAGAATTCACCTGTAGATAAATTATATAAATTAGATGGTTATGTTTTACTTATTGGGGTTGGATATGAAAAAAATACATCTTTACATTTAGCTGAAACAAGAGCAAATTTTTCAAGTAAAAAATTTACTGATGAAAGCAGTGCAATAATGATTAATGGCAAAAGAGAATGGGTAACATATAATACTCAAGTCGTAGATGATGAAGATTTTATAAGGCTGGGACAAGAGTATGATAAAGAAAAGAATATAAAAGTCAATAAGGTTGGGAATGCTGAGGTAAGATTTATAGGGCAAAGGGATTTAGTAGATTGGACGATTAAATGGATGGAGAAAAATAGAGTTTAGAGAATTAAAAAGCTGTAAAACATGAAAATTAATATACTTTATTGACATAGGAAAAACCTGATTTCTATACGAAATATAATATTCATATAGAAAGCAGGTTATTCTATTTATTATATATTTATAGGATAAGCTTTTGTTGGATTAATTTTTCAATTTATAGATTGATAGCTTGTCATTTATTAATTGTGATTGAGAAGCTAATTCTTGAGTAGATGCAGCAGTTTCTTCAGCTGTTGCTGAATTTGTTTGAACTACATCTGATATTTTATGAACTCTAGATGTCATTTTTTCTATTGCATCAGCCTGATCTTTAGATTCAGTAGCAATTTGTTTTACTAAATTAGCAGTATCATCCACGTTTTTAACTATTATATTTAAAGCATCTGCAGTTTCCTGTGCTAATTTTTCTCCACCCATCACCGCGTGTAAGGAATTGGAAATTATAATTGTAGTGTTTTTAACTGCTTCAGAAGATTGAGCTGCAAGTCTTTTTACTTCATCAGCTACAACTGCAAAGCCTTTTCCAGCATCTCCAGCTCTAGCAGCTTCTATAGCAGCATTTAATGCTAAAAGATTTGTTTGAGAAGCTATTTCTTCTATAGTATTTACAATTTCAGCAATTTGTTTTGAAGAGTTAGTAATTTCTTTCATTGATTTCATTAAATCATTCATTTTACTGCGTCCATCAGTAACAATATCTTTTGTCTTATCTGAAAAGCTATTAGCTTTATATGCGTTGTCAGTATTTTTTTGAACTTGTGTTAATATTTTAGTGAAGCTTGATAATAAATCTTCTACAGCTTCTGCTTGAGAGGCAGAACCTTCGGAAAGCATCTGAGTAGTTCCAGATAGTTGTTCTGAACTATTTGCTATAAGACCAATTGCTTCACGTATTTGATGAAAAGTAGAATTTAAACTGGTAACAATTCTAGCAAGTGATTCTTGAATAGGAGAAAAATCACCTTTATAGCATATGGAATTATCTAAATTTATATTTAAATCTGAGTTTGATAATCTTTCTAATGTACTTGTAATATCATTTACATATGAAGTCAACATTTTTAAGGAGGTAATTAAATCATTACACATTTCACCCATTTCATCATTAGAAGTATAAGTAGAATCTATTTTTAAATTTCCTTCCAATAAGTTTTTTGATATATTTTTTATATTATTAATTCCTTCAATTAATTTTTGTCTTAATAATTTTTCGACTAGACTTGCGATGAACAATATTATTATTATGAAAATAATAATAGCTATTACACTTAAGTTTCTATATATATTGGAACTACTTACAAACTTCTCAGCATCTACTTCAGATTGGTTAGATATATCCTGAATAATATTTTGATTAAGTTCCATTGTTAGTGAATATGAAGATTCAAGAAGTTTTATAGCTCTTTCTTTTTTGCCCTCTTTAATTAAATTACAAGCATCTTGTCTAATAGGTTCTAATATTTTAATATTTTCTGAGAGTGATTGCAACAAGGTATTATCTTCGGCGGATATTTTATTTAATGTTTCAATATTCTTTTTTAAATCTTCAGCTGCTGCATTTGAAAGATCTATACTGTAATTTCTTTTTGAGGTCTCATTTGTTGATATAGCCTTATATAGATTATCGTCTAAATCCTTTAAATTATATTTTATATTAGAAATAGTATTTGAAACTGCATATGGTGAAGTATATAATTTATTAGTTCTTGAAGCCATAGAAATAATAGATATGGTTGAACAAATCATAGCTATAGCCGTTAGTATTATTATGAATTTAAAAGAATTAGATATCTTTTTTTCAATTGATTCATTTTCAATAAATAAAAATAATTTTTTAAAGATTTTACTATTTTGTAGTTTAGAAAAAATTTTTTTATTAAGTAGATTGATTTTAGGCAAGTTAAATGTTTTTTTTGTAAGCTGGTGAGTTTTATGTTTTAATGATAATTTTTTGAACATATGTGGCCACTCCCTTTATTAACATTTTACAAAAACTTAATATGAAAATAATTTACACTAAGTTTTTTATAGAGTTATTAAAAATAAATAAATTTTGGTAATGAATTTGTTTTATAAAAATATAAATAATTTTAATTATATCTATAATATAATTATATCAAGTTATGAATACGTTTTACAATATTAATTTAATAAAATATAAAATATTTTATTAAAAAATAAAATAAAATATCTTGTGGCAGAAAACATGTCCTTAAATTTTGATTTAGTTAAAAAAGTATTTATGAGTATAGAAGAGTTACTAAATTAAAATACTTAATATATGGATTTATAGAAAGAATACTTAGAAATTTATAAATGTGAATTTATAATTAACAAATGTGAGTAAGATGAAAAGTTATGATATACTAAGGTTATTGAAATATGAATATAAGGTGGAAGAAATATGAAGATAAGAAGTAGAAGTAAATATTTAAGTTTGATTTTAATAACTATACTAATGGGTTCGTTTGTATTAATGGGATGTGGAAATAATAAAAGTAATACAGCTAAAACAGATGAATCTGCTCCTAAAAGTGAAAGTACTAATACAGAGTCAGAGTCAACAAAAGAAAATAAAAATCTGCCAATAGCTACGATAACTGTAGAGGGATATGGTGTTATGAATGTTGAGCTATATCCAGAAATTGCGCCAAATACAGTTAATAATTTTATTTCTTTAGCTAATAAAGGTTTTTATAATAATTTGAAATTTCATAGGATAATTAAAGATTTTATGATTCAAGGTGGAGATCCTAAAGGTAATGGGACTGGTGGTCCTGGATATTCAATTGAAGGTGAATTTACATCAAATGGATTTGCAAATAGTTTAAAGCATACTAAAGGGGTAATATCTATGGCGAGAGCTCAAGATCCTAATAGTGCAGGAAGTCAGTTTTTTATAATGTCAGGAGATTCACCGAATCTTAATGGAGAATATGCGGCTTTTGGTAAGGTTATTTCAGGCATAGATGTTTTAGATAAGATTCAAAGTGTAGAAATCAGTTCTAATGATGCACCTAAAAAAGATGTAATTATTACATCAATAACTGTTGATACAAAGGGTGTAGAATATAAAGAGCCAAAGAAAAAGTAGAAATGAAAGTTTACTGAATAAAAATATATAATATAAATAAAATGTATCATAAGGTAAAACTAAAAAGTTTATCTTATATGGTACATTTTATTTAAGCACTTTATATGTATTTTATGAAAATTAAAAAATTATAAGTTTAGATAGTATTTTTATTACAAATATTATCATAATAATTAATTTTACAATTTATCTTATCAAGATTCTTCTGCAATTCTGCAATTTGATTTATAACTTCTTCTCGATGGCGAATAAATATTTCTCTACGAATATCAAGAGTTTCATCTCCTTCAAGATATAGGCTGATAACTTCCTTGATTTTTTTTATGGACATACCTGTATTTTTCAAACAAGAAATAAGTTCAAGCCACTCTAAATCTTTATCTTGAAAATTTCTGTTTCCAGAACTACTGCGATCTACAAACGGTAATAATCCCTCTTTTTCATAATATCTTAAAGTATGTGCAGTTAAATGTGTTTTTTCGGCTACTTGAGCAATACTGTATCCCATAATATATTTCCTCCTAATAAAAATATTAATGCGATTTCTATATTAGAGTATACTCTAAGTATTGAAATTTGTAAATTTAAATAATAAATTAAAAAAATGTTGACTTGGTGTTTACTTTAGGATGTAATATAATAATATGGAAAACTATGACGAAATTTAATTATTGGGAGGAAGTATTTTACAAAAGATAGGAGATGAAGATCACAATATTTGATTAATAAGCATTCGGTTTGAGATGCATTTAACTATCTAATGGATATGTTTCGATGTGTTAACGTGAACAGATGATTACTATAATAAAATCTAATATTAGTAATTAATAGAGGAAGAAGGAAATATAATGTTGATAAGAAAAAATGTTTTAAAGCTAGCAATACCTATAATGGTAGAGCAGACTTTTGTTATGTTACTTGGAGTTTGCAACACGATGATGGCAGGCCATATTGGAGAAGAGGCAGTTTCAGCAATTGGAATGGTAGATTCAATAAATATGCTATTTATATCATTCTTTGCAGCTTTATCAGTTGGAGCAACGGTGGTAGTTGCTCAGCAAATTGGACAAGAACAGCCTAAAAAGGCTAATGAAACAGCAAAGCAGGCTATAATTTCAGGATTTATAGTTTCAACGATAATAACATTACTTTTATGGATTTTTCGTGTACCTTTAATTAATTTTTTATATGGTTCAGCGGAAGAATTAGTTAAGTCTAATGCTAAATTATATATAGAATTTACGTTACTTACATATCCCTTTATTGCTATAGAACAAATTGCAAATGGTATACTTAGAGGGGCTGGAGATACAAAAACTCCTATGTATATTTCAATGTTTATGAATGTAATTAATATTATTTTAGGATACATATTAATATATGGAGTGGATTCTCTTTATATCCCATCATTTGGAATAATGGGAGCTGCTATAGCTATAGCAATAGCTAGAATGATTGGAGCTATGCTTATAATGATAATATTATTTAGGGGTAGTAAAATTATAAAAATTAAAAAGTTATTTCCATTTAAATTTGATATGAAGGTTCAAAAAAACATATTTAACATAGGAATACCAGCAGGTATGGAACAAGTAATTTTTCAAACTGGAAAATTAATAGTCCAAGTATTTATAGTAACTATGGGAACTTCTTCGATTGCGGCTAATGCTATTGGGATGTCAATATCACAAATAATTAATGTGCCAGGAAATGCACTTTGTTTAGCAGCAACTACCTTAGTAGGTCAGTATATTGGCAGGAATGATATTAAAGGAGCTAAAAGTACATTAATTTATTTAGTTAAGTTTACAACGATTTGTTTAGTATCTATAGGAATTTTATTTGCACCAATTGCAGAATGGGTAGCTAGTCTTTATACTAATGTTCCAGAGGTAATAAGACTTACAGGATTGCTGATTAAAAGCAATAGTATAGCACTACTGGCGTGGGCTCTTTCCTTTGTACTTTCATCAGGCCTTAAAGGTGCTGGAGATACTAGATATACTATGATGACTGCGTTTATTGGAATGTGGATATTCAGGATAGGTCTAGGATATATATTAGGAATTTTATTTGGAATGGGTATTCTTGGGATATGGATAGCAATGTATACAGATTGGATTGTTCGAGGAACAATGTATTCACTTAGACTTAGAGGTGAAAAGTGGGTTTTACATAGATTATAATAAAATGAATTGCAGATAAAATAATGAACAGTTTATAAATTATTTTATCCGCAATTTATTTTTTTATAAAAAGTATTGACTTATAGTCTACTCTAAGATGTAAAATAAATGTATATTAATTACTAAATAAATCTATTTATATTAAGGAGGAGTTATTTTGTTATACAGAACGTTTGGAAAGACAAATGAAAAAGTTTCAGCTTTAGGATTTGGATGTATGAGGTTACCAATTATTAATGGAGACACTACTAAAATTGATGAAGAAAAGGCTATAAAAATGATTCGACATGCAATTGATGAAGGTGTTAATTACGTAGATACTGCATATCCTTATCATGGTACTGGAATGGGACAAGGCGGAGAGAGCGAACCATTTGTAGGTAGAGCTTTAAAAGATGGATACAGAGAAAAGGTTAAATTAGCTACAAAGCTTCCAAGCTGGCTAATTAAAACTAGAGAAGACATGGATAAATATTTAAATGAACAATTAGATCGTCTTCAAACTGATCATATAGATTTTTATTTGGTACATGCTTTAAATGCAGGTAGCTTTGAAAATCTAAAAAAATTAGGTATAGATGAATTTTTAGATTCAGCAATAAAAGATGGAAGAATAAAATATGCTGGATTTTCTTTTCATGATAAGTTAGAAATATTTAAAGGAATAGTAGATTATTATGATTGGTCTTTCTGTCAAATACAATATAATTATTTAGATGAAAATTTCCAAGCAGGTACAGAAGGGTTAAATTATGCAGCTGATAAGGGCTTAGGTGTTGTTATTATGGAGCCACTTAGAGGTGGTAAAATAGTTAGAAATCTTCCAGAAGCAGTTATAAATACTTTTGATAAAGCTGAAAATAAAAAATCACCAGCTGAATGGGCATTAAGATGGGTATGGAATCATCCAGAAGTATCTGTAGTATTAAGTGGTATGAGTGTAATGGATGATGTTACAGAAAATTTAAAGACTGCCAGTGTTGCTGCACCTAATTCTTTAACAGAAAAAGAGTTAGAAATACTAAATGAAGTAAAGAAAGTATTTAATGATAGAATAAAAGTTAATTGTACAGCTTGTGAATATTGTATGCCTTGTCCAGTAGGTGTGAATATTCCTAAGAATTTTGCAGTTTACAATGAATATAGTTTATTTGTTACTCCAGTAACAGAAAAGGAACTTAAGGAAAGATATAATTCTGTAGGATCGCAAGAAAGAGCAGATAAATGTGTAGAATGTGGTAAATGTGAAGGTCATTGCCCACAAGTGATTAAAATTCGTGAAGAACTTAAAAATGTTACAGCATTATTTGCTTAGTTTATAGTATAAAATTATAATAAAGCAAATCTGTGGATATTATACATTTGATGGTATAACTTTTAAAAGTAGCAGAAACATACAAATATAAAAACAGATTTGCTTGCAAAAGGAGTTTTTTTAATGCATATACCAGATAACTATTTAAGTCCTTCAACTTGTGCTGCTTTTGGAGCGGTTATGTTGCCAGTATGGAAAAGGGCAAGTACTAAGATTAAAAATGAAATAACAAGGCAGAAAATGCCTCTTTTAGGTGTTGCTGCAGCTTTCTCATTTCTGACTATGATGTTTAATATACCACTTCCAGGAGGTACTACAGGTCATGCTATTGGAGCAAGTCTTATAGCTATTCTTCTTGGTCCATATTCTGCTGTCTTTTCAGTAACTATAGCCCTTGTAATTCAAGCATTATTTTTTGGCGATGGGGGAATTTTAGCAATAGGCGTAAATTGTTTTAATATGGCTTTTATAATGCCATATACAGCTTATTATTTATTTAAAGCTGTAAAAAAGATTTTTCCAAGCAAAATAGGAGAAGATTTGGGAGCATTTTTAGGTGGATATATTTCTGTTAATATTGCAGCTTTATTTGCAGCTATTGAATTTGGGATACAACCACTACTTTTTAAAGATACCTCAGGACTTCCGTTATATAGCCCATATGGACTTACAGTATCTATTCCAGCCATGATGATACCACATTTATTAGTAGTTGGTTTCTTAGAAGGGATAATAACCTTAGGAGCATACAGCTATATAAAAAAATCATCTCCAGAAATAATATACGAAGGAAAGTCTAAGAAAATGAAACCATTTTATATTATAATAGGAATCCTTGTTTTAGCTACACCATTAGGATTATTAGCTAATGGAACAGCATGGGGAGAATGGGGAGCAGAAGAATTTAAGGATTTTATAGGCTTTGTACCTAAAGGAATGGAAAATGGATTTCAATTTAATTCTTTAATTCCAGATTATAGTTTGGGAAATTTAGAAGAATATATTGGATATATTATATCTGCATTACTTGGAGTAGCAATTATATTAATTATATTTAAAATTTTATCAAAAATAAGTTTAAGGAAAGATACAAAAGGAGAATAAATGATTCCAAAATGGCTTTTAGAAAAAGATAATTATACTCCGAAGAAAGAAAAAAATTTATATATAGAAAAAAGCATTTTTTCCTTTATTAAAACAATATCAATTATTAGGCAAAACAAAAATAAGGATAAATTATTATATTTAATAAATCCTACTTTTAAAGTAGTAAGTGTAATACTAAATATAGTTTTAATTTCTATTTCAAGAAGTTTTGCCTATTTATTAATAATGGACATATATGTTATAGGAAATCTCATGCTTATGGAAAATAAATCAAGAAAAAGAATATTCATTAGAAGTTTAATATTTCCTACTATAAGTTTAATTGCATTAATACCATCCATGTTTTATGGAAATGTCTATAATAGTTTATTGCTTTTTCAAAAGATAATCACAACTATAATAATGATGAATTTATTAGCACATAACACTAAATGGAGTGAAATAAGTAAATCACTAAAGTTATTATATATACCAGATATATTTATATGGATTATGGATATAACCATAAAATATATTGTCTTACTTGGAGAATATTCTATTAATCTATTATATGCATTAAGACTTAGATCAGTAGGAAAGACTTCTAATAAATATGCTTCAATTACAGGAATTATCGGGAATTTATTTATAAAATCTTATAAAATGAGTGAAGAAATGTCTCAAGCTATGGAATGCAGAGGCTTCACTGGAGAATATACTACAAAAATTAATTTTAATCTAAAAAAAATAGATTATTTTTATATAATTTTAAACTTACTATTAATAATTACATTTATATATTTAAATTACTAAGTCATCTTTTAAGTCTTGTTAAAAGGCTTAAATAAATGCTGACGAAATTAAGGAGAAAGCTTAATGATAAATTTGAAAAATATTTCATTTACTTATAAGAATAAATTAGCGCTTGATAATGTAAATGTTCATATAAATGAAGGGGAAGGTATAGCTATAATAGGACCAAATGGAAGTGGAAAATCAACTTTTTTAAAGCTATTAAATGGTATTATTTTCCCTAACCAAGGCAAGTATACATTTAATAAGATTGAAATAAACGAAAAATATTTAAAGGATAGTAAAAATTTAAAGTTATTTCATAAAAAATTAGGATTTGTATTTCAAAACTCGGATACACAGCTTTTTTGTCCAACAGTATTTGAAGAAATAACCTTCGGCCTTATGCAAATGGAATTGCCAATAAAAGAAGTTAATGAAAGAGTTAATGATTGCTTAGGATTACTTAACATAGAGAAATTAAGGGAAGAACATCCTTACAATTTAAGTGGAGGGGAGAAAAAAAGAGTAGCAATCGCTAGTGTTTTAGCTATGAATCCAGATATAATAACTTTAGATGAGCCTATGAATGGCATAGATCCTAAGGGAAAAAGATTTTTAAGAGATTTGCTTACTAATTTAAATAAAAGTGGCAAGACTATAATTTGTGCTACACATGATTTTGAATATATAGAAGGAATATTTAATAGAGCTATTGTTTTTTCAGAAGAACATAAAATTATTGGAGATGATACATATGAAAATATTATAAAAGATGAAGAATTTTTAAGACAATATAACATTATATAATTGAAGATTAGGAATGTAAAATGAACAAGTCAGAAACAATATCAAAGTGATTTAAAATTAAACTGTTAATTGTACTTTAGGAATTGTTTTAGTTATATGTTTATATTAAAAGAGGAGTGTGACTCATATGAAAATACTATATTATGATTGTTTTTGCGGTATAAGTGGAGATATGAATTTGGCAGCATTATTAGATTTAGGAGTTTCAGAGGAATATTTAATAAAAGAAATTTCAAAACTTAAGTTAGAAAATGAATATGAAATAAAAATTGAAAAGGCTGTAAAGCATGGAATAACAGGAACTAGAGTAGACGTCATATTAAAAGCACATAATAATAAACATGTTAATGACAATCACCATAATCATGAAAACACCATTTCATGTACTCATGGTCATGAACATAATAATTCTCATGAACGTATTAATGAAAGTTACAATGATCATGGGAATAGTGTTTCACATGCTCATGGTTATAAACATAAGCATTTACATGACAACATTAATGACAGTTATCATATTAAGGTAGATAATATTTCACAGAATCACTCTCATGAGCATGACAATATAAATGAAAATCGCAATAATCATGAGCACAATCATTTACATGAAGAAAATTATGAGGATGTTCATACAAATAATCATGAACATCATCATAGAAATTTAAAGGATATCGAAAATATAATAAATTCAAGTGAATTAAATGAAAAAGTTAAAAAAATAAGTTTAGATATGTTTATGAAGGTGGCAGAAGCAGAAGCAAAAGTTCATGGAAAAGCTTTATATGAAGTACATTTTCATGAAGTCGGAGCCATTGATTCAATTGTAGATATGGTGGGAGCGGCTATTTGCTTAGATTATTTAAAAGTTGATAAGATAATGGCTTCACCAGTTCAAGTTGGTGGAGGTTTTGTTAAATGTGCTCATGGACTTATGCCAGTTCCAGCACCAGCAACTGTTGAAATATTAAGGAATATACCAATTAACACTGGAATAGTACCTTTTGAAACAACTACACCTACAGGAGCGGCAATACTTGCAGCAAATGTTCAAGAATTTACACCTAAAATAAATTTTCAAATAAAGAAAGCAGCATATGGAATAGGACATAGAGACTTAGAAATTCCTAATGTTCTAAGGGTTTATCTAGGAGAAGAAGTAGCAGTTTCTCAAATAGAAGAACAGTATATTTTAGAAACTAATATAGATGATATGAATCCAGAATTTTATGAATATGTGGAAGAAAAGCTTTTTGAAATAGGAGCTTTAGATGTATTCAAAACTCCTATATTTATGAAAAAAGGAAGACCAGGAGTTAAGTTAAGTGTATTAATAACTCAAAAAATTGAGCAGGATGTTTTGGAAGTAATTTTTAAAGAAACTACTTCAATAGGCGTAAGAAAATATAAAGTTGAGAAAATAATGCTTAATAGAGAATTTTCTAAGGTTAAAACTCAATATGGAGATATTACAATTAAAAAATCGTATTATAAAGGAAAGTTAGTTAAATATAAGCCTGAATATGAAGAATGTAAAAGTATAGCAAGAGAAAAAAATATGACTTTGGATAGTGTTTATAAAGAAGTTTATAAGAAAGTTTTAAGTATAGAGGATAACCAGTAGGAAGTTAGGTTATATGAAAGGTTGGATGGATATGATAAATAATGAAAAATATAATGAATTAATAACGTATCTTAAAAGTTTAGGTAAAGTTGTTTTAGCATTTTCAGGAGGAGTAGATAGTACTTTTTTACTTAGGGTGGCTAAAGAAGCTCTTGGCGATAACGTAAAAGCAGTAACTATTATGTCTCCATATATTCCTAAGTGGGAAATAGCAGAAGCTAAGGAATTAGTTAAAGAATTAGGGGTTGACCATGAAATTATAGAAGCTCCTATTATTGATTCTATTAAATATAATCCAGAGGATAGATGTTATCTTTGTAAAACAGCAGTATTTAGTATGATAATAGCTATAGCTAAGGAGCAAGGATATGATTGTGTAATTGATGGAACAAATTTTGATGATATAAGTGATTATAGACCAGGACTTAGAGCATTAAAAGAACTAGAGGTTAAAAGCCCAATGTTAGAATGTAAATTAACTAAAGCAGAAATAAGAGAATTTTCTAAAGAATTAGGACTTAATACTTGGGATAAGCCTCCATATGCATGTCTTTTAACAAGAATTCCTTATGGTGATGAATTAAAGGTAGAAGCTTTTGAGAGAATCGAAAAGGCAGAAAGATTTATGATGAGTATAGGTTTTAGAGCTGTTAGAGTAAGATGCCATGGAGATTTAGCAAGAGTGGAAGTTAATAGAAACGATAGAAGCAAATTGTTTGATGAAGAGATTTTAGATACTATTGCAGCAAATATAAAAGAATGTGGTTTTAAATATGTAACATTGGATTTACAGGGATATAGAGTCGGAAGTTTCAATGAGACTATAATAAAAAAGTAACATTTAAATAGAAATATAATTAAGACGTAATGTTACAAAAATGTAAAAATCAATTGATAAAAATTTTGGAGGTGATGATAATTAATGAATAGAGAAGAACTTAAAAATCTATTAGAATCTGTTAAAAATAATGAAATGAATATAGAGGAAGCCCTTGAAAATTTGGAAGATCTTCCTTTTAAAGATTTAGGTTTTGCAATGATAGATAATCATAGAGAATTAAGGGTAGGATATCCAGAAGTCATATACTGTGCAGGAAAAACTCCAGAGCAGATTAAAGAAATTGTTAGGTTTATGCTTACAAAGGATAATAATATTTTGGGGACTAGAGCTACAGAAGAAGCGTATAATGCAGTAAAAGAAATATGTAAAGAAGCAGAATACAACAAACTTGGAAAAACAATAACAATTAAGAAAAAAGAACAAACTCTTACAGATAGCTATATTGCAATTATTTCAGCGGGAACCTCTGATTTACCAGTAGTAGAAGAAGCAGTTGAAACTGCAAGGCTATTAGGTAATAGAGTTGAAAGAATAACCGACGCAGGTGTTGCAGGGATACATAGACTTTTTTCTAAGCTAGACGTTATTAGAGGTGCAAAAGTGGTTATAGTAATTGCAGGAATGGAAGGAGCTTTAGCTAGCGTTATAGGAGGACTTGTTGATAAACCTGTAATAGCAGTTCCAACTAGTGTTGGTTATGGTGCAAACTTTGGCGGGATTTCAGCTTTGCTATCTATGTTAAATAGTTGTGCAAGTGGCGTTAGTGTAGTAAATATAGATAATGGATTTGGTGCAGCATATAATGCAAGTATCATAAATAAGCTATAATTGAAATAAAAGAAAAATTTAATCCAATAAGTAAATTTTATATTTATTGGATTCAGTTATCTAAATAAACTAGAACGGCTTTGCACTATTTAGTGATAAGCTGTTCTTACTTTTATAAAGAATTTAATCAGTATAAAATTAAGTCAAAATGTAAATCCTAATAAATGAGGTGATATAGATGGATAATAACAAGAACAGAATGAAAGATAGACCTAAATCTAATGCAGAACGTAGAAAAATAGATCCTAAAGATAATGATGGATTGGGAATTATTGATGGTAAAAAAATAGGTGCACCTCCACATAAGGAAAAGGATCATTTTTAAAAATAAAGAGGATATGCAAAATTATTTTTATATATCCTCTTTCATTTATTGAATAATTTTGTTAATCTTCATATATAGAAAATTTTTTAGAATTAAAATATTTTATCAATATATAAATTAGGAGAAGAAAAAAATGAAGTTAGAATTAGATATTTATGAATTGGGAGAAATTTTAAGAAAGATAGAAGAAAAGTATAAACTAAATATATTAGTTAAATCAACTTTAAGTGGTGGATGGATGACTATTACAGGTGAGGCTGCTATAATAAAAGTTCCAGCTAATGCAAAGACAGGTTGTTGTAAAAAAAGCGACAATATTATAGATATAAAGATTTTATCAGAGAATAATCAAGATGGAATCATTATAAAATTTACGGGTGCTAAAAATAAAAAATTTAATGTAGATATATCAAGTACTAGATATAAGGAAGTATTGTCAAATAAATTAGAACAAAATGAAATAAAAATAAATGAAAATGAAAGCAAATTAAGGATTGATAAAGACATTATATTTACAATAAAAACATCGATGGATGAAATTGCAGAAATTATAAAAAATTAACTACTATATTCATAGGTATAAAACAATTTTAAAAGTGCAAAATAATATAAAAGTTATTTGTAGGCAGGTGAGATAAATGGACAATAGTATGAAAAGAAAGCATACCAATAAACATAAGAGTTTAAACCATAATCCTCAAGCTGAAAGTGCAAAAGCAGTCTTTGGTGAACCAAAAGCTAAAGATTCAGAATTTATTTCAAAAACTTTTAATTAATAAATACAAAAAAGATATTCATAGTTTTATTATGGATATCTTTTTTATTTGAAAGATAATATATGTAATTCAATAATAAAAATATTTTAGAATTTTTGGTGCTAATAAATTAAAGATAAAATTGGGGGACATATAAATAAAAACGCCACCCAAATTTAAAAAAGCTATTGACTTGAAGTGAACTCCAAGTGGTAGATTATATATGGAGAATCAAAGGTTTGATTTAAATTTAATATAATTTAAAAGGTTAGGAAATGCAATTATAATTTATGGGTTTCACTTTGGAACTGCTTCAATAGCTGCAAATGCAGTTTCAGGAACTATAGTTATGTTTCAAGTGCTTCCAGGTATAGCGATTGGTCTAGGCTTAACAGTAGTAATATGAAGATGCATAGGTGCTGGTGATTATGATCAGGCAAAATATTACACTAAAAAGATAATAGGTATTGTATATGCAGCTCATATGATAAGTACTATAGCAGTACTTGCATTACTTCCAAGTATATTAAATATTTATGGATTATCAGAAGCAGCAACGGCCTTAACAAAACAGACAGTTTGGGCTCATGGGGTAGTTATGGCATTAATATGGCCTTTGGCATACTTTACCTGTAACCTTCCGTGCAGCTGGTGATGCAAAATTCCCTATGACTGTAGGGATTTTATCCATGTTTTGCTGCCGTATTGCATTGGCTTATCTACTAAGTATCTATTTTAATATGGGAATGTTAGGTACATGGGTGGCTATGTTTATTGACTGGATTATCAAGGCTGTTGTTTTTGTATATCGTTATATAACTGGAATATGGAATAAATTTAGTGCAAATTAGAGAATGAACACATATATATTTTTATTGACTTTAAGTGGACTCTAGATGTTATAATGTGTAAAAAGGAGGGGAAAGGTATGATGATTGCGGAAGTAAGTAAAAAATATGATCTTTCACAGGATACACTCCGTTATTATGAACGTATAGGACTAATTCCAGCAGTTAACCGCAATAAAAGTGGAATAAGGGACTACAATGAAGAAGATTGCAGATGGATTGAATTTATAAAATGTATGAGGGCGGCAGGTCTTCCTATTGAAGTTTTAATTGAGTATGTGTCTTTGTTTCAACGAGGATATGAAACTATTGATGAAAGAAAGGAACTCTTAAAAGAGCAACGTACTTTGTTAGCTCAAAAAATGGAAGACATGAAAAAAACCTTAGAACGTTTAGATTATAAAATAGAAAGATATGAAAGTGGAATAATTACAAAGGAATATCAATTAAAAAGACTAGATTAGTTAGGATTTTTGTATTCAAAATAAAAAATTTAAAAATAGAGTACTTTTTACGCTGAAATTGAGAATAAGTAGGTGTAAAGGGTACTTATTTTATTTTTTGATTTAAACAAATTCATATCAGTGTGATGAGAGCATATTTTGTTACATATATAAGTTCTAAATAATTCTGTTCATCAAAATTAGATTTTAACTTTTAGAAAGAATAAATGAAGTAATTAACTAAATTATGAAGTTTATTAATTGAAGCTTATATATTTTGTTTATATTAAAATAAAAAAGATTGACTTGGAGTTAACTCCAAAGAGTATACTATACATGTTCCAATAATAGAAAGCTAAGAATAAGATGCGAAAACCACAAAATTAAGAAACCAAGGATTAAAGGTTTTCTAGCATTGCATTAAGCATATGAAATAGGAAAAAATAAAAATAAAGGAGAGATTGAAATGGCAATTACAGATTTTTCAAAAGAGTATCATGAAAGAATGTTTCCTGGACACGTATCAAAATTCCTAGAAACAGATCCAGAGTTTATTGAGTTTTTTGATAACTTTGCATTTGATGAAGTTGTAAATCAGGATGATTTAGATGATTGTACTAGAATGATAGCAATTATTGCCACCTTGATTGGATGTCAAGGAATTGATGAGTTTAAAGCAATAGTACCTGCTGCACTTAATTTTGGAGTAACGCCAGTAGAAGTGAAAGAAATTGTGTATCAAGCTGTAGCTTATCTTGGATTAGGAAGGGTATTTCCATTTCTGCAAGGTGTAAATGAGGTATTAACAGCAAAGGGAATTAAGTTACCACTTGAAGGGCAATCTAATACTACAAGAGAAAATCGTTTAGAAAAAGGAATTCAAGCACAGGTTGATATATTTGGAGATGGAATGAAAGAATTCTATAAGTCAGGATCAGAAGAAACACGACATATCAATCATTGGTTAGCTGATAATTGCTTTGGTGATTATTATACTCGTAGTGGACTTGATTACAAACAGCGCGAAATTATTACTTTCTGCTTCTTATCTGCACAGGGTGGGTGTGAACCGCAGCTTAAAAGCCATGCATCAGCAAATATGAAGATTGGTAATGATAAGCAGTTTTTAATTAAAATTATTTCACAGTGCCTGCCATTCATAGGTTATCCAAGAAGTTTGAATACACTTCATTGTGTAAATGATGCAGCAGCTCAGATGAATAAGTAAAAAAGAAAAGTTTGAATAATCAATTATATTCTTCTGAAAATGTCTATTCATTAAAATAGGATTTATGCTTTTAGAGATATCAGATATGAAGACATTAACTAATATGAATTATATTAATTAGAAGTTATATAAAATTATTAATTAATTTGAAGTTAACAGATAATGGCGGAAGCTTGAAGTAAGCAAAGGTTATGTTAAAATACCGATTAATTTGAATTTAACCCAAGATAATAGAAATATGCTACTATAAACTTTAATAATAAGGGAGAGTATAGAATATGAATAATAAAAAAGATTTTAATAACAACACAATTTTTCTAAAGGGAGATCCACTTCCAGAGCAATTTTCAAAGTATTTCATTGGTAAAGCTTATTTAAATATGCTTACAACTACTGGTGTACCAATTGGAAATGTAACATTTGAACCTAAATGTCGTAATAATTGGCATATTCATCATAAAGGTGGCCAGATTCTTCTTGTAACAGAAGGGAGAGGATGGTATCAAGAATGGGGAAAAGAGCCACAAGAGTTACATCCAGGAGATGTTGTTAATATTCCACCTGAAGTAAAGCATTGGCATGGAGCATCAAAAGATAGTACTTTTTCACATTTGGCAATAGAAGTGCCTGCTGAAGGTTCCTCTAATGAATGGTTAGAAGCAGTTACAGATGAAGTATATGGAAAGCTTAAATAATAAAATGTATCCTTCCTAAAAATTAGGTTGGATACATTTTTCTGTGTATTAAAATGTTAATCACTTTTCTTTTTGCTTTTTATTAATTTTCCTTCGTATTTTAATAATCTCTCTTCATAACCATCAATTTTATGATTTAAACGATCTAATAATTTTTGGATTTCTTCTTTTTTGTTTTCTAATGCTTTTTGTTGATTTAGTAAGATTTGTTTTCTTGCAGGAATGGTATTGTGACCTTCTTGAAACAAAGTAACATATTCAATTAAGGATTCAACAGAAATACCAGCGTTGCGCATAGAAGTCACAAAATAAACCCACTCTAAGTCTTCATCATCATATTCTCTATAACCACTTGAGTTACGTTGGACAGGTGGCAATAAACCTATTCTTTCATAATATCTTAATGTATCAGTAGAAATACCAAATTCTTTACTAACCTCAGCTATGCTTTTCATATTAATTCCCTCCATTGATTTTATTATTAATTAAGCCATAAAGGTTTTATCACTAATTATAAGTACTCAAAATAACAATTTCCTTATTATGTTGAAATACTATATTTGTTTGAAAATAATTCATTGATTTTATAATTTTTTCTATCTAATTAAACTATATACCTTTAAATTAACTCAAAAGCAAGTACTTTTTAATAGAAATAAAAAATTATAGCTATGATATATGAAAATTTAATGTAATAAGAATTAACTATTTATAAAAAGTAGTCATAATGTATTTGCTTAATTGAATATATTTTAGGTATAAGGGAGGGGAGGATTCATGAGTATGAACTTTAGAGAATTTATAGAAAATGATAGAGAAAAGTATAACATCCAAAAATTTGAAGGAAGCTTTTTAGATTATTTAAATATTGTTAAGGAGAATTCAGAGGCAGTTAAGCTCGCTCATAAGAGAATTCATGAAATGATAATTAGCAGAGGCGTAGAAGAGCTAAAAGCTGAGGAGAATCCTAGAGTTCGAAAAATCTATGGGAATGATACAATAAGAAAATATGGCTTTTTTAGAGAAGAATTTTATGGTATCGATAAGGTGATTATGAAGCTTGCTAGTTATTTCAAATCAGCAGCGATGAAGGGAGAAGAAGCTAGACAGGTACTATATCTTGTTGGTCCTGTTGGTGCTGGTAAATCTTCTATAGTTGAAAGCTTAAAATCTGCCTTAGAAAACTGTGAACCAGTTTTTGCATTAAAGGGATGTCCTATGCATGAAGAACCACTTCATCTTATTCCAAAACATTTAAGAGGTAAATTCGAAGAAATGTTAGGGGTACAGATTGAAGGGGATTTATGTCCTGTATGTAAATACAGGCTTAATCATGAACTTAAAGGAATATATGAAGATTTTCCAGTTGAACAAGTAGATTTTTCTATTAGATCAAGAAAAGGGATTGGAGTTGTGCCACCAGTTGACCCTAATAACCAAGATACCTCAATTTTAACAGGATCAATTGATATATCTAAGATGGACTTATATTCAGAGGATGATCCAAGAATATTTTCATTAAATGGTGCTTTTAATGTGGGTAATCGTGGACTTGTAGAATTTATTGAGGTATTTAAAAATGATGTTGAATATCTCCACACAATAATTACAGCAACTCAAGAAAAATCTATACCATCGCCAGGAAAAGGCTCCATGATTTATTTTGATGGAGTTATAGTTGCTCACTCAAATGAAGCTGAATGGAACAAATTTAAGTCAGATCATACTAATGAAGCTATATTAGATAGAATAGTAAAGGTAGAAGTGCCATATTGTCTAGAGCTTGATGAAGAGGTCAAAATATACGAAAAAATATTAAAGAAGAGTAATTTTAAAGCTCATATAGCGCCACATACTATTGAAATTGCAGCAATGTTTGCAATACTTTCAAGACTTACACTTTCAGCAAAAGCAGATGCTATTACTAAGCTTAAAATTTATAATGGTGAAGAAATTGTTGAAAAAGGAACTACAAAGAAGATTGATATTGGAGAGCTTCGTGAAGAGGCAGGGCAATATGAAGGCATGAAGGGCATAAGTACAAGATTTATTATAAAAGCTATAGATAATGCGCTTTCAGAATCAGGTTATGACTGCATAAATCCACTTAGTATAATGGAAAGTATAATTAGATCAGTTAAAGAACTTGATATTGCAGCTGATGATAAGAAACGATATTTAGGATTTATTCAAGATAATATTAGAAAAGAATATAATAAAATTCTTGAGAGGGAAATTACAAAGGCATTTATACATTCATTTAGAGAGCAAGCTGAGAGTTTATTTAATAATTATATAGATAATGCAGAAGCTTATGTAAATAAGAGTAAGATAAAAGATACTTCAACTGGAGAAGAATTAAATCCAGATGAAGATTTTATGAGAAGTATAGAAGAACAGATAGGTGTTTATGCAGCATCAGCTAAAGGTTTTAGGTCAGATGTTACTTCATATATGTTCTATATAGTTAGAAACGGTGGCGGATTAGATTATACCTCATATGAGCCGTTGAAAGAAGCTATAGAAAAGAAATTAACAGTTTCAGTTAAAGATTTATCTAGAATTATAACTAGATCCAAAGTTAGAGATAAGGAACAAGCTGAAAAATATGATTCTATGGTAGAAGAAATGAGAAGAAATGGGTACTGTCCTCATTGTTGTGATGTGATTTTAAAATATGCTGCTAATAATTTATGGAGAGATTAAAGTAAATTATGGCTATATTTAGAGATTATACTAATAATCAAGTTGATCATGACAGGTCCATAGAAGATAGAAGAAGACATAGGCAGCTTGTAGAAAAATCTATAAAAGAAAACTTAGGAGATATATTATCAGAAGAAAGCATAGTTGGGGAAAGCAAAAATAAAAAGTTTAAAATACCTATTAAAGGCATTAAGGAATATCAATTTGTTTATGGAAAAAATTCTAAGGGAGTAGCTAGTGGAGTTGGAGATGAAAAAAGAGGAGAAAAACTAGGTAATGGGAACAAGAAACTAGCTAAAGGGAATCAAGGTGCAGGAAATGATGAGGGTGATGATGTTTATGAAACAGAAATTACTCTCGAAGAACTAATGGATTATATATCAGAAGATTTAAATTTACCTAATTTAGATGAAAAGAAATATTCTGAAATAATTACTGAAACAAGTGGTAAAAAAAGAGGATACCAAACTCATGGAATAAGGCCAAGACTTGCAAAGAAAAAAACAGTTATGTCTAAGATTGCAAGAAAACAGGGAAAGAAAAGGGCACTACGAGAATTAGAAAATGAACAGGATTTAGAAAGATTTCCATTTAGAGAAGAAGACTTAAAATACTATAGAGTTAAACTGAAACCTAAAAAGGATAGTAATGCAGTTATGATATTTATTATGGATGCTTCCGGCTCAATGGATATAACAAAGAAGTATTTGGCAAGATCATATTTTTTTGTGTTAGCTAGTTTTTTGAAGAGAAAGTATAACAATATAGCCTTTGAGTTTATATACCATACTACAGTTGCAAAACGAGTAGATGAATATGAATTTTTTCATAAGTCTGAATCAGGTGGGACCTATATATCAAGTGGTATTAATGAAGCATTAAATTTAATTGAAGAAAAGTATCCACCCTCAGCATGGAACATATATAGCATATATGCTAGTGATGGAGATAATTGGTCAGAAGATAACGAAAGAGCAGTTATTGCAGTTAAAAACATATGTGAAATTAGTAATATGTTTGGTTATGCAGAACTTTTACCATCAACGTACACAACTACAATGTATCATAAGTTTAAAAAAGAAATAACGGATGAGAAGTTTGTGCCTGTAATTATAAAAGAAAAAAAAGATTTATGGGAAGCACTTAAAACTATGCTTAGGAAGGAGTTAGGCACATAAAAAATAATAAATTAAGAATATTAAATGTATTTTGTATTAAGACTTAGTGCTACTTGACGGTAGATTGTGATATTTTGGGTTAACCAGTACCACTTGAGAGTATAAGTTCAACTATATTCAAGTGGAATGTAAAATTCCACTTGAAAAATTTTGCTTTACGCCACGGTAGAAAGTAAGTTTTTCTAACAATTTATTATTAGGAAACTTATAAACATAATATAATACAAAATATTGGAATATAGTTTTGTTGTTTTTATGATACGCCTTAAAGGAGGAATAAGAAGTTGGATTATAGTTTTAGTGATATTCAAAATTGGAATGAAAAAATAGAAAAAAAGGTTAAAGAATATGGATTAGATTTTTATTCACAAGAATTTGAAATTATAGGTTTTAATGAGATGATAGGCTATGAAGCATATGTTGGAATGCCATCAAGATATCCTCATTGGAGCTTTGGAAAATCATATGAGAAGAATAAAACATTATATTCTTTAAATCTTACAGGTCTTCCTTATGAGATGGTAATTAATTCAGACCCTTGTTTAGCATATTTAATGAAAGACAATACTTTGTTGCTACAAATATTAACCATGGCACATGTATATGGTCATAATGATTTTTTCAAAAATAATAGGTTGTTTAAACAAGGAACTAATGCAAAATACACATTAGAAATGTTTAATTTGGATGCAAAAATAATAAGGGAATATATTGATGATCCAAGTATAGGATATGATGAAGTTGAGAGAATATTAGATTCTGCTCATGCTATAAGGTTTCAATCTAAAAGGAATATTGGAATAAAAGAATTATCAAATGACCAAATTAAAGAAAATATATTGAAAGAATATGAAAATAAAAGAGAAAATAGAGGCATTTTAGATTCACATGAAGAAATAAAATTGCCAGATTTGGAGAAAATTCCACTTGAACCTGTAGATGATCTTATTGGATTTATAATAGATTATGGTCATTTGGAAGAGTGGCAAAAAACTATTTTAAAAATAGTTAAAAGGGAAACAGAATATTTCATTCCTCAGATTGAAACTAAAATAATGAATGAAGGTTGGGCAAGTTATACTCATTATAATATTTTAAAACAACTAAAATTACCACAGGAACTACATTTTGAGTTTTTAAAAAGGCATAATGATGTAATAGCACCTATCATTGGTGGCATAAATCCATATTATATTGGGTTTAAAATATTTGAAGATATTGAAAAGAGATATGGAAAAGAAAAAATATTTGAAGTTAGAGAAATTGAGAGAGATTCTTCTTTTTTAAGACGTTATTTAACAGAAGAATTGTGCAAAGAATTAAATTTATTTCAATATAATGTAAGGACTTTTGATACTATTATTGAAGAAATTTCAGATGAAAGTGGATGGAAGACAATAAGAGATACTCTTTCATATACTGCTGGAATGGGCAATATTCCTTATATTAGAGTTATAGATTTAAATAGGAAAAATCATACTTTAACTTTGGAAAATATATTTGACGGAAGAGTCTTAGATCTTTCTTATGCTAAAGAAACTTTAAAATATATACAGGAGCTTTGGGGGCACGATGTTAAATTAATTACTAAATCTAGTGATAGGCAGGAAGTAATCTTAATATGTAATCAAGAAAAGAAGATAATTGTAACTTAATTCAGTTAACAGCTAGCAATTACAGCCTAAATTCCTTCCCAATTTAGAAAATATAATTAATATTCTAATTAGTAATATTAATCATATTATAATTATGAATTTGTTAAAAGTAACCAAAATACTCTAAATGAATAATCTATTTATGTGAGAAATTAATATTGGGGGAGAATATGATGAACTTAAAGGGCAGTAAAACCGAAAAAAATTTATTTAAAACATTTGCAGGAGAATCAAGAGCAAGAAATAAATACTCTTTTTATGCAGATAAAGCTAGAGAAGATGGCTTTATGTATGTTGGAGATGTATTTGATGAAACAGCAGGAAATGAAAAAGCTCATGCTAGAGAAGTATATAGAAGATTTTTAGATAGAATTAGCAATACGAAAAATAATTTAATAGAATCAGCACTTGGAGAGTCTGAAGAGAGCAAAGTTATATATAAGGAATTTGAAAAAATAGCAAGAGATGAGGGCTTTGATGAAATTGCAGATTTCTATAAAGAGCTTCAAGAGGTTGAAGATCATCATAAGGAAAGATTTTTGAAATTAGCTAAAAGGCTTAAGGAAGAAAAATTGTTTAAGTATGATAAAAACGAGGAATGGTTATGCTTAAATTGTGGATACATTTATGAAGGAAAAGAAGCTCCAATGAGATGCCCACTATGTAAATATGCAAGATCGTATTTTAAAAAGCTTGATAATGGACATTGCAAATAGGGGGCAAATATATGATTTATGAATATCCAAAGGAATTTATTGTTCCTGTTGTTTATGTTGAAAATTTGCTACAAAAAAGAAATGAATCCATGCGAGGTTGGAATATATTTAGTATGGAAGAGAGCTTAGAAGATAATGAAATAAATTTTGGAAATATGGGATTCATTGGTGAAAGCGAAAACGCAAATTTTCCATATACGTATCAAAATTTATTGAAGAACCAATATGAAGAACCTACTTATAATTATGATATGATTCAAGAAATTTCAGATAATGATTATATAAAAAATATATTAAATAACATAGATGAAGATTATGCTATTAGTGAAACTTTAAGTATTTAAATTTGGTGGTATAAAATAAATCATAAAAATCCAAATTAATTTAGAACTATTGCGTAGAAATTCTCAATTAATTATTTTATAAGGAATTAATTATGAAATTTGATGATTTAGCTAGAAAGCAATATGATGATATAGCTAATTTAAGTATATTGCTAAAAAATTATGTAGATTCTTATAGATTACTAATTGGAGGTGCATCAGAACTATATAATGTTAATATAGCAAAGAAAAGTGAGGTGAAAAAGGCCTTGGAGAGAGTTGATCAAGTAGGGGATTTAATAGATAGGTTAATCAATACATTAGATAAATGTGAAGGCGCATATTTAAAGTATTGTAAGATTAAAAATGATTATATTATAGTAAGTACAGAAAAGGATAAGATATTCACAGAAATAGATAATGAGTTAAACCTTCAAAATTCTGAAATACGAGAATTATAGAAGTGGAATTTTTGGTGAAGAATTATAAATTATATATATAAAAAACTCCGTCTTCATAATTATTAAGACAGAGTTTTTTATAATTTATACATTTTAAAATTTTTTCAACTTAATCGTGCTTACCATTAAGTATGAACCAGCAATCATTAAAGCAGCAACAATATAAATTGATATTTTTCCGCTTAAATTAAGTAATGAAAAAAGGGCCATAAAACAACCAACGATTGTTATTGGTATACCAGTGAAAGAACCATCAAAGTCTGCAGTATTAAAACGAGCTAATCTATACGCACCACAAATTGGAAAGATTAATAGTATAGCAAACCCTAATAATCCATATGGGCCAAAAGATTTTAAATTAAATAATATATATACTAATATAGATGGCGCTACGCCAAAAGAAACCAAATCAGCTAAGGAATCTAATTCCTTTCCTAAATCACTAGAAACATTTAAAAAACGAGCTATTCTTCCATCATATCTGTCTACTAATCCTGCTAGTAAAATAAATGCTCCTGCATATGCAAATTTTTCATTCATTACTGATAATATTGACATAATTCCACAAGATAAATTAATAAAGGTAAATACATTAGGAATACAGCTTTTCCTCATAAAATCACTCCTAAAATTATAAAAAATACTTACAAGGAATTATTATAACATATAAATCAAAATAATATAAGAGATAATTTAAGTTTAAGATTTTATTAAGATTATCATATCGACATTAAATAGTGAAAATGATATAATCAATTTTGTTTAATGGTCAGTATGTGTAACATTTTATTAGGTTCAATTTTATAGATAGAATACTAAATGTTGCATTTTAACATAATATTTTTATAAAAACTTTTTAATTGATTTTATGTATCATTAAAATAAAATAATATAAAATTTTGGGAGGCAGGTTAATTTATGAAAAAAGTAAGATTCATATACAACCCATACTCAGGTGAAAATAGTATTATAAATGAATTAGATAATGTTATAAAATTGCATCAAGAAGCAAATTTAACAGTTGTACCATATAGAATTCAAAGAGGCAGAGACTTAGCAGAAGCTTTAGATATAATTGATGAAACATATAGTTATATATTAATAGCTGGTGGAGATGGAACTGTAGACTCATTAGTGAATGCTATGAAACAAAGAAATGTAAATTTGCCAATAGGAATATTGCCAGTTGGGACTGCAAATGATTTTGGAAAGTTTATTAATATGCCATCAGATATAGAAGAAGCTTGTAAACAAATTTTAGATTCCAAACCAGTAGCAGTTGATTTAGGAAAAATTAATGATAAATACTTTATAAATGTGGCTAGTACAGGACTTTTTACTGATATATCTCAAAAAACAGATGTAAATTTAAAAAATACAATGGGCAAATTAGCTTACTATTTAAAAGGACTTGAAGAATTACCTAATTTTAGAAAATTGAAAGTGAAGATATCATCAAAAGAATGTGATTACGAAGGAGAAATGTATTTACTTTTAGTTTTTAATGGTCAGACAGCTGGAAATCTTAATTTAGCTATAGAAGCAGAGATTACAGATGGTAAGTTAGATGTAGTGATGTTTAAAGCTATACCAATAATAGAATTATTACCATTGTTTATAAAACTTCTAAAAGGAGAACATTTAGATTCTGATAAGGTTGTTTATTTTAAAACTGATAATGTATATATTGAATCTTCAGAAGATATTGTTACAGATATTGATGGAGAAAGAGGTCCAGATTTTCCTTTAAGAATCAAATGTATTAAGGGTGGAATTAAACTTTTAGGTATAAAATAAAATAAATTATAATAAATATAAGTAACAGTAATGTTTGTGGGAGTGTAATTTGTGAATTTTGCATACTATTTATTTTTGTTACTTATAATTTTTTTATCTATCTTTATTATGAAAAAAAATTTAGAAGTTTCACCACGAAAAATAAAGATTTATTTAACAATAGTAATTACATTATTTTTATTAAGACATATAGCATTATTTCTTTTATGTATATTAGAAAATAGCACTATAATATATTATTTAAAATCAATAATCTTTTTAAATCATTTATCAATTCCGCTTATAGTACTTGTTATAACTTATGTTTTCTTAAGGGCAGAAAGATTGAAATTTATCTGGAGTTATATTATTGCAATATTTATATGTACTATTTATATAGTTATAATGTACACTTCAAAAGTAACAGTACAAGTAAGTTACTTATATGGATTTATATTAGAAATAGATAAGCAAACAGTGTTATTTTTATTTTCATTGATATTACTAGCAGTTTTACTTATCATAAATGTAATTTTATTAGATAAGCCTTTTGTAAATAAAGCTGGAATATGGTTTATAATTATAGCAATTTTAATAGTAATTATAGAAGATATTATTATTTTAGGTGGAATTAAAATTTTTCCTTATTCAGTAATAGGGGATACAATATTTCTTATGATTATGAATTTAGTATTAAAAGGATTTAATGGAGGATTAAAAAAATAATTCAATAAAATTATAATACTATTAGTGCTGAAATATTTGAGTAATAATGTTTAGATAATTAAAAAATAGTTAAAAAATTAGAACTGTCAGAATGGCAGTTCTTTTCAATTTCATAATGTTTGAGTTATACATATCTTAAGCTAATTAGAAATAAATTTATATTTGATTATGATATTAATATATAATTTACATAGAATTAATTTTAATTAATAACTGGAAGATTAATTTTCTTCATATAACAAATCATTCTAACAGAAAAGATAATGATTAATGATAAATGCTGTGCAATATGAGGTCCTAGAGCAGGATATAAAAACCATAGTGTGAGTGAACCAATAATACCTGCAACGCAATAAATATCAGTTTTGAAAATTTCAGGCTTTCTATTAGTAATTATATCTCTAAGCATTCCACCACCAACACCTGTTATACTTGCAGCAAATAAAAATAACATTAAATTATATCCATTTTCAATAGCCTTAAGACCGGAGGATACAAAAAAGGCAGAGAGACCAATAGCATCCATTACTACAAATAGAGTATTATATTTTAATTTACCACGAAGAATAATAGGAATTGTTGCTCCTAAAATAATAAAAGGAATGGTTTTGTAGTTAGAAAAGAATAATGGAATTCCAACATTAGTAACAATGTCACGAAGAACTCCTCCTCCCATAGCTGTAACAGTAGCTAAAATATATATACCGAATAAATCAAATTTTTCATCAATTGCAACAAAAGCACCAGAAGCTGCAAATGCAAAGATGCCTAGATATTCTAATAAGGCAATGTCATACATGGATAAAATACTCCTTTCAATTTAGATCATTGTGCATAAAAAAGAGACGAATTGCGTAAACAATTCGCCTCTGTTATGTTACCTGAAAGATTCTCTTTAATAAGGCATATTAAAAAACAATTAGTAAGTATGCTTGTCTAAAATGTTTATCTGCCTAAGCGAAAGATTGCTTCTTGGGTGTCATAAGACTTTCCAGAGTTCCGTCAGAATTCGGTCCTTTTGCCTGAGAGTTTGTTGCGGTTTCACCTTCGGCGCTGCTATTTGCAGTCTCTCCCAAATTCGTCATACGATCACTATAAATTTCTAAATTGATTATAAAGTAGTTTTAATTGGATGTCAATAAATCTATAATTCTTTTATTTGCTCAATTAAAACAAAAACATATAACAACAATATAGTATATGAAATAAGTTAAAGAAAGTTTCTCTGATTTATTTTTTTATGCTATATAGTTTGATGATTTTCCAGAGTAAAGTTAATGGGCAAGCTCAATCAAGAACAATTATAGCAACTAATGTTAGAAGAATGCTTTACATTAATAAAGTGGCTGCCTTATATTAAATTGTAAGGTAGCCACTTCGATTAATGTATCCTTTTTTTACTAGTATTATTTTTGCGAGAAGAATTTTTTATGATTTTTATATTTTTATTTAAATTATTTTTTGAACTATTTGATGAATGGGAATTTAAAACATTTTTAGAATTACTATTTTTGTTAGTAGCAAATTTTTTATTTGAAGTTATATTATCATTTTTATTTATATTGTCACTAGTTGGTTTATTTCTATTTTTGCCTTGATAACCAAGCTTTCCAGGGGTTAATCCTATTAAACAATCTTTTCCATTACCGATTAAGTCTTCTCTGTGAGCTTTAATTAAAGCTTTCTTAACTTTTTGATGATTTTTTGGCACGGCAAATTGTATTAATGATCTTTGCATATCTTTTTCTTCAGATGTTCTTGGAACATACACTTCTTCTCCTGTAATTGGATTAACACCTGTGTAATATATTGTAGTTGATAAACTACCTGGTGTAGGATAAAAATCTTGTACTTGTTCTGGTGTATATCCCATTTGTTTTATATATTCAGCTAGCTCAATTGCTGCATTTAAATCTGAACCAGGGTGAGAAGACATTAAATAAGGAACTAAAAATTGTTTTTTATTTATTTTCTCATTTATTTGAAAATACTTACTAACAAATTTATCATAGATTTCCTTTGTTGGCTTACCCATTTGATTTAGTACTCTTGGAACAATATGTTCTGGAGCAACTTTTAATTGACCGCTTATATGATGTTCACACAATTCTTTAAAGAAAGAATCATTTTTATCATGAATAAGATAATCATATCTAATTCCTGAGCGAATAAATACTTTTTTTATTCCAGGCAAATTTCTAACTTTCTTCAAAAGTGAAAGATATTCAGTATGATCAATTGTTAAATTTTTGCATGGAGCTGGGAACATACATTGCTTATTTTTACAAGTACCATGTTCTATTTGCTTTTGGCAAGCTCTATGTCTAAAATTTGCAGTAGGACCTCCGATATCATGTATGTATCCTTTAAAGTTAGGTAAAGTTGTTAATAATTTTGCTTCTTCAACAATTGAATCTTGGCCTCTATTTTGAATAACTCTTCCTTGATGGAATGTTAAAGCACAGAAGGAACATGAACCAAAACATCCTCTATGGCTGGTTATTGAAAATTCAACTTCTTGTATTGCAGGTATTCCACCTTTTGCTTCATACATTGGATGATATGTCCTTGTATAAGGTAAATCATAAGTCATATCCATTTCAGCTTGAGTTAAATCTTCTTGAGGTGGATTTTGAACTAAATATCGATCACCATATTTTTGAATTATAGTTCTACCATTTATAGAATCTTGTTCATAATATTCAGATTTATAAGCAGTGCCATAAGCTTTTTTATCAGTATATACTTCTTCAAAAGAAGGAACTTTAACCACATTTTTTATATTAGATATATCTTTAGTTAAATAACAAGTGCCACGAACTGTAGTAATATTTTTTATACTTGCGCCATATCTCAATAATTCAGCGATTTGAATTACAGTTTTTTCTCCCATACCATACATTAATAAATCTGCTTTTGAATCTACAAGGATGCTACGTCTAACTTTATTATCCCAATAATCATAATGGGCAAAACGTCTAAGACTTGCTTCTATTCCACCAATTGCAATAGAAGTATCCTTATAAGCTTCTCGTATTCTATTACAGTAAACTATAATAGCTCTATCTGGTCTATGGCCAGCTTCACCACCAGGAGAATATAAATCTTCACGTCTTGTCTTTTTAGCAGTAGTATAGTGATTAACCATAGAGTCTATATTTCCTGAATTAACTAAAAATCCATACTTAGGTTTACCAAGTCTTTTGAAGTCCTCGCAATCATTCCATCTTGGCTGAGCTATAATTCCAACAGTAAAACCCTGCGCTTCAAGGGTTCTACCTATAATAGCAGTTCCGAAAGAAGGATGATCTACATAAGCATCGCCAGAAACAATAATAAAATCTAGTTGTTCAATTTTTCTTTTTTTTAAATCCTCTTTACTAATAGGTAAAAATTCCTTGCAAAGTTTCATATATTATTAACTCCAATTCTTTATTTTTTCAAAGTTTATTCTTAAAGTATATTAACATAACAATAATTAGTTTACAAACAATATACACATATAAAAAATAAGCACCTATAAAAAAGGGCGAAGCACAATCAAGAATTTATACACATAAAAAAAGTGTAAAGAACAATAATGAACTTATTAATCACAACAAAAAACTTTTATAAATATAAAAATCCTAAATAGTTATTCATTATATAACTCAAAATGGAGGAGATAATTATAAAGTAATAAAAATTTATTGCCTTTTTACGGCTATGTAATATAATAAATAGAGGTAGTAATAATTGAAGGAATATTAAATGATTTCATATTAGACTATCCATTGCCAAAAACTTAAGTATTTTAATAAATATTAGATGATAAAAAAATAAAATGTTAACTTTTAACTGAACCAAGGGTGGTGTAAAAGATGGAGGATGGACCTCAGAATATAAACTTTAATATAGCAAAAACTAAATATATTCAGAAGAAAAGTCCTTTATCTAAAATAAGGCTCAAAAGTTTTAAATAAATATATTATTTATCATTTATTTTAGAAATATGAGTTCCATTTAAAGACTTTCTTTCTGTGCAAAGTAGGAGGACACAACTATGATGGGATTATCTATATTTCTATATACAAACATTATAGATAAAAAAGTTTATGATGAATTTGGAGATGTTTTAGGTTATTTGAGAGATGTTTATGTGACTACAGAAGGTGGATATCCGAGGGTAATTGGATATAAACTTAAAAGAGATGGAGTTACATTTCATTACGAATTTAGGTATATAGAGTTTACTAATAAAGATGGCAAGTTTAAGATAAAAACACGAGGAAGCAAAGAAATACTTCCAATGAGATATAGTTATTTACTTTCTGAAAATCTATTAGATAAAAAGATAGTTGATATAAATGGAAAACAAGTAGTTAGGGTTAATGATTTGAGAATTGCAAGAATTGCAGGTGAGTATAGGGTTATTGGAGTTGAAACAGGACCAATGGCTAGATATAGAAGGCTTAAAATAGCAGGAATTATGAAATTTTTCTATAAAATTATGAGGAAGGACTTGGAAGAGAAAGTTTTAAGATGGGACGATGTTGAATCATTAGAAATGGTAGATAATAATTTGAAATTAGCTGTTCCATATAAAAAGTTATCCACTTTGCATCCAGCTGACCTTGCAGATATATTAGAAAATTTGGATGCAACTTATAGAAAACAAGTTTTAGAATCTTTAGATGAAGATTTAGCAGCTGATACTTTAGAAGAAATAGATTCCGAATATAAAGGTGCTATAATTAAAGATCTATCTGATAGCAAAACTGTTGAAGTATTAGAAAACATGCCTAATGACGAAATTGCGGATTTATTAGATGATTTAGATGAAGATGAAAGAGAAAAAATATTAATAAATTTAGAAAAAGAAGACGCTGACGAGGTTAAGGAACTTTTGCAGTATGAAGATGAAACTGTTGGTAGTATAATGAGTAAAGAATTTATATCTGTAAATTTAGATATTACAGTTGGAGAAACTATTGATATGTTAAGGGAAATGAAACCAGATGAAGAGGTCATTAATTATGTATATATAACAAATGAAGAAGATCAGATAAAAGGTGTAGTTACTTTAAGAGAATTGATAATAAATGGACCTAATATAAAGATAAAAGAAATAATGGACGAAATAGTATCCCGTGTAAAGCATGATGATGAAATAAATGAAGCTATAGAAGTTGCAGCGAAATATGATTTGAATTCTGTACCAGTAGTAGATGAAGAAGGAAAGCTAGTTGGAATAGTAATTATTCATGATTTGATTGATGAATTTTTATATCCTCTTTGGAAAAAGAAGAATTAGTTAAAATGAGAGAAAGTGAACACTTTTTATGGAATTTTCTTAAAAAGTGTTGACTTTTTTTTTTAATAGAATATAATGTTAATATAAACCTTATCAAAACACTAGGAATTAAAAACCGTGAAAAAGGAAAGTATCATAAAGGAAGTTTACAGAGAGAAAAGATTGCTGAGAACTTTTCATCAAGAATTTATGTGAAGTGCCCTTTGGAGTTGAAGTCTGAATACTAGTAGGATTTTTCGGGTTCACCCGTTATAGCGATAGGACATTTTTTAGTGTCTAAATGAGTGGGATTAATATTTAATTAATTCAATTAGAGTGGGAACGCGAAATTTTACTTCGTCTCTATATTTTTATAGAAGATGAGGTTTTTTTTGTTATATAAAAGAGTATAGCAATAATACTAATCTAAAAATATTAAATATATTGTATAAATTTTTGAGGAGGAGAATACTATGATTTATAATGGAGGATTATCACTAATTGGAAATACACCAATTTTGAAGGTGAATAATTTAATTAAGGATGAAAATATTGCAGATATATATGTTAAACTTGAAAAATTTAATTTAGGAGGAAGTGTTAAGGATAGAGCCGCACTTGGTATGATCGAAAAAGCTGAAAGAGAAGGTGTATTAAAACCAGGAATAACAATAGTGGAACCAACAAGTGGAAATACAGGAATAGGGCTTGCACTTGTTGGAAAATTAAAAGGATATAAAGTTATTATAGTAATGCCAGAGACAATGAGTAAAGAAAGAAGAGATTTAATTAAGGCTTATGGGGCAGAACTTATATTAACTGAAGGTTCTAAAGGAATGAAGGGTGCTATAGAGAAAGCAATAGAAATAGGAAGTCAAGAAGGATTCTTTATTCCACAACAATTTGAAAATATAGCTAATCCAGAAAAACATTATGAAACAACAGCAGAAGAAATATATAAAGATATTCCAGATCTAGATGCATTTGTGGCAGGTGTTGGAAGTGGTGGAACTGTGATAGGTCTATCTAAAAACTTAAAGAATAAAAATTCTAATATCAAAGCAATTGCAGTAGAACCTGCAAATTCCCCTGTTTTAAGTGGTGGAAATCCAGGGGGACATAAAATTCAAGGAATTGGAGCTGGATTTGTTCCTGGAATTTTTGAAAAAGAATATGTAGATGAAATAATAAAGGTAAAAGATGAAGATGCTTTCAAAACAGCAAAAGCATTTGCAGCAGACGAAGGAATATTAATTGGAATATCTTCAGGTGCAGCAGTATATGCTGCAATACAAATAGCAAAAAAACTTGGGAAAGGTAAAAAAGTATTAGCAATTGCTCCAGATGGAGGAGAAAAATATATATCAATGGGAATATACGATTAAAATAGTGTTTTTATTAACTTGGTTTTGTTGATATAGAGAGCAAAATTTATAGCTTTGCATCAGTAAAATAATCAACAAACATATTTGAAATTTAATTACTACTGAAAACTATTGAAAAGGAGAATGAATAAGCTGTGTTTAAAAGATTAAATTATGATTTAGAAAGAGTTTTAAATGAAGATCCAGCAGCTAAAAGTAAAATAGAAGTATTATTATTATATCCATCTATCCATGCATTAATATCATATAGAATAGCACACTTTCTCTATTTGAATAAAAGATTTTTTTTAGCAAGATTAATGTCTCAATTAGCAAGATTTTTTACTGGTATAGAAATTCATCCAGGAGCTAAAATAGGAAAAGGATTATTTATAGACCATGGAATGGGCGTAGTGATTGGAGAAACTGCTGAAGTTGGAGATAATGTTACTTTATATCATGGAGTAACATTAGGTGGAACAGGGAAAGATACAGGAAAAAGGCATCCAACGATTGAAGATGGTGTATTAATAGGAACAGGAGCTAAGGTGCTTGGACCGATTACTGTAGGAAAAGGAGCTAAAATAGGAGCTAATGCAGTAGTTGTAAAAAATGTGCCGGCTAAAGCAACAGCCGTAGGAAGTCCAGCTAAAAATATTGTAAGGGCTACAAAAGCAGCAACTATAATTGAAATAAGTGATATAAAGGGGCGCAAGAAGAAAATATATAATGATATGGTTATTTAGTGATATATAGATGTTGGAATAGTTTAGTTAGATATAAGTAATGGTCATTTGTATTAAGTATAGGTTCAGTAGGATTTGCTTATAGACATTTTGAGATTAAAAATGTTTTAATAAAAATTTATTATAGTATATTTTAAGTAATAATTTGTAAGATGCTTGATAAGTAGAATAAAAAAGAGTATGGAAGTTTGGACTATTATGTTTGATTTTCATACTTTTTTATTTGAAAAATAATATAAATGGGTAAGAATGAGAATTTTGTCTAACATATATAGTATTTTTAAGAATTGCATACATATATGAAAAAATATATAATGTATATTGACGTTATGAGCAAAATACACTTAAATGGTGTTCTAATATATAAATTAAGAAAGTAATATCTATATATATAAAAAAGTGTAATGTATAATAATATAGATAGTTTTTTATAGGAAAGGTTGGGATGAAATGCTATCACCAATTGCAATAGCAATAATAAAAAGATTACCAGAAGGATTAGTTATAAATGTATCTCAAAAAATAGTTGCCAATTATATGAAAAAGTATGCAAACATAAAAGTTAATGGTATCGAAAAAATAGATAGTGTTAAGAAGCCAAGAGTATTTGTATGTAACCATCTAAGTAATTCTGATGGGTTGGTTTTATCGAAAATATTAAAAGAAAAAAGTGATCCTTATTTTATAGCAGGAGTAAAATTATCAGATGATCCAATAACACAATTAGGAACTAAAATAGTAAAAAATATACCGATAAAGCCTAGCTCGGCAGACAAAGAAGCAATTACTAATGTTGTAAAGGCTCTTAAAGGTGGAAATGATGTTTTAATATTCCCAGAGGGAACTAGAAGCAGAACTGGTGGACTAATAGAAGGAAAAAAAGGAATACTACTATTTGCGAGAATGGCAAAAGCAGAAATAATTCCAATTGGAATGGCTGGAACTGATAAATTATTACCTATAAGTAAAGATGGTGATATGGGAGCAGAAAAATGGCAACATGCAGAGGTAATTATAAATATAGGTAAAAAAATTGAATTCCCTAAAAAAGAAAAAGATGAAGATAAGCATAAATATGAAGATAAGTGTATGGAGATACTAATGAGAAGTATATCAAATCTTTTACCAGAAGAGTATAGGGGAATTTATAAATAAGGAGAATGAAAAAGAGATGAAGGCAAGGACAAAAAAGATTGTAGATATTTTAAAAAACGCATATCCTGATGCAAAGTGTGAATTAGATTATGAAACACCTCTTCAATTACTTATAGCTACAATATTGTCAGCTCAAACAACAGATAAAAAGGTAAATGAAGTTACAAAAGATTTATTTAAGGAATATCCCGATTTAGATGCTTTTTTAACTTTAACAAATGAAGATCTTGAAGAAAGAATAAAACAAATAGGTTTGTATAGAAATAAATCTAAAAATTTAGTACTTATGTTTAGGCAGGTTAAGGAAAAGTTTAATGGAGAAGTTCCGAGGACTATGGAAGAGATAATGTCTCTTGCAGGAGCTGGGAGAAAAACAGCTAATGTCGTTTTATCTAATGCCTTTAATGTGCCAGCTATAGCAGTAGATACCCATGTATTTAGGGTATCTAATAGATTAGGTCTTGCAAAATCAGAAAATGTTCTAGAAGTAGAAATGCAGCTGCAGGAAGAAATACCTAAAAAAGAATGGACACTTATGCATCACCTTTTAATATTTCATGGGAGAAGATGCTGTACCGCTAGAAATCCTAAATGTACAGAATGTCCATTAAATCATTTATGTAAGTGTGAAAATAAGACTAAATAATATATAAATTATAATTAATTTGCTATATAAAAAAGTTCAAAGTAACTAAAAGTATATGTAATTTGATTACAAGAATATATTATAGTAAAAAATATATAAATAAGAAGCGTAATTAAATGAGCCACGGTTAAGATTATTTAAAGACTTAGTGGTTCTTTTAATGTTTTCATTTATTTATTAAAATAAATATAGGCTTAAATAATTAAATTATTATAGAAATATTTATCGCCTAATAAAAATCAAAAAATATTTGGAGGTAATTCATGAAAATTGGAGTTATAATGGGTGGTATATCATCAGAAAGAGAGATATCATTAAAAAGTGGTAAGTCTATAATTGATAATATAGATAAGGAAAAATATGAAGTTGTACCAATAGTGATAGATAAAAGAGAAGATATAATAACTAAAACTAAGGGAATTGATTTTGCACTTCTAGCATTACATGGTCAATTTGGTGAAGATGGAACCGTTCAAGCAGTACTTCAAACCTTAGGAATACCATATTCAGGATGCGGTCCTTTAAGTAGTGCTATGTGTATGGATAAAGATGTATCAAAATCTATTTTAGAAGCAGCAGGAATTAGAAATGCTCCTTGGATTAATTTAAGAAAAGATGATGAAATAGATTTTAATGAAATAAATAAATTAGGGTATCCAGTTGTAGTTAAACCAACTCATGGGGGATCAAGTGTAGCTACCTTTATTGTAAAAGAAGAAAAGGATATTGAAGGCTGCGTTGAACAAGGATTTAAGTGGGATAATGAAGTTATGATTGAAAAATTTATAAAAGGTGATGAAATAACATGTCCTGTTTATGGGGATAAAATGCTGCCAGTAATTGCAATAAAACCTAAATCAGAATTTTTTGATTTTGCGTCAAAATATCAAGACGGTGGAGCAGAAGAAATTGTAGTAGAGTTAGAACCAAAGTTACAACAAGAAGTAGAAAAAATGGCATTGGAAACCTATAAGGCGCTAAAATGTGAAGTATACTCTAGAGTTGATATGATAGTTACAGAAGAGGGAATACCTTATATTTTAGAAGTGAATACACTTCCAGGAATGACTAAAAACAGTTTAATTCCTAAAAGTGCAGCAGCTTTAAATATAAGTTTTTCCAAATTAATAGATATGATAATAGAAGATTCAATAAAAATAAGCAGATAAAATAAAATTCAAGGCTTGAAAAAGATGGTTTTATATACAAGATTAATTTAAAAAAATAAAATATATTTAATTCTAAATTAATAACATCTCTACAGTTTTATGAAGAGATGTTATTAATTGGTATGTATATTTAATATAACATAGAAGAAATAGAATATCATAATATTGATTTACAATACTATTGTTTCTTTTTGCAGTCTTTGCATATGCCTTTCATAACTAAGTCATGATCTGTCAAAGTGAAGCCTGTTGAATTTTGAACCATTTCTTGGATTTGGAGCATAGGGCATGGAATTTCAACTTCTTTATGACAAATATCACATTCCAAATGATGTCTATGTGTTTCTCCCTTGAGTTTATATGAAAATACTCCATCATTAAGAGTAATCTTTTCTAAAAGTCCTTTTTCTTCAAATAATTCTAACGTTCTATAAACAGTGCTTAAATTAATATTTATGTCATTACATCTATAAATTTGGTGTATTTTTTCAGCAGATAAACTGTTTTCAGAATCTTTTAATATATTTAAAATTTTTATTCTTCCTTTAGTAATCTTAATATTTTTTTCTTTTAGAATTTCTATTGGTTCCATTTTTATATCCCCTAACAACTAAATATTAAATATATTATACCATATATCCATAAATGATTAAGACATATTGCAGAAAATAATAAATCAGCATGTTTACCTAATAGCCTGTTATAAGGCAAACATACTTAAAATAGACTCATTAAAAAAGAGCAGCTATGCTGCATATGAGAGCATCTAATATCATTGCATCAAGAACTTATTATTTTTGTTTATATGCTTAAAAAAATATCATCTTAAAACCTAAAAATATAAGAGTAATTCCTGCTAAAAAGTTTGAATATTCAGTTACAAACTTTATTTTTTTTATATATCTGCAAAGAATAAACCCTAAAGTACAAATAAATAGTGTTATCAGTCCAATTAAAATTGAATTTACACAAAGCAGTAACTTGTTATAAGCTTCATGAAATGCAGTAAAACCAATTACTAAAGCATCTATACTTACTGATATTCCAAGAACAAGACAGGTGCTATTTTTTATTAAAATTTCATTTTCCTTTTCATAAAAACTATCTATTATAACAAGTATTCCTACAATTACAATAATTATTCCACCAGCAATAGAAGAAATATTTGTAATATAAGTATCAAATAAATATCCCAAAATTCCTCCTATATATGTAAATAAAAATTGAAAAAATGCAAAAGATAATATGAATTTTAATTTATGTTTTCTATTAAGTATTGGATTTAAACCTATACTTAAGGTTACTCCAAAGGCATCCATAGCTAATGCAATTCCTATTATTATAACATCGTATAAATTCATTTTTTTTATCCTCTCCAAATATTAAATTAGGGTATATAAAAATATATTTTTTTAAAATGATTCTTATTCTATAATAATCAAAGTTTTTTTTCATGCAAAAAAATAAAAAAAACCTTTATTAAATACTCTTTTTGGTGTATATTATTAAATAGTGTATTATTAATGGCTTAATAGTATATCACATTTTATATATTTAGTGTAACGAACAAGGAGGAAATTTCATGTCTAATTGTATAATAGCTCAATCAGGTGGTCCAACGTCAGTAATTAATTCAAGTGTAGTAGGACTATTAAATGCGAATGAGGAACTAAAAACGTTTGAAAAAGTATATGGTGGTTTAAATGGGATTGAGGGAATATTAAATAGAAATATAATTGATTTATCATCAGTATCTGATGAAGAAATTAACAACTTTAGGTTTACACCATCTTCAGGACTTGGATCTTGTAGATATAAATTGAAAGATGTGGAATCTTATGACGAAGAATATGAAAAATTAATAAGTATTCTTAGAGAATATGATATAAAAACATTTTTTTATGTTGGTGGAAATGATTCTATGGATACTATTGCAAAGCTTTCTAAGTATGCAAAGATTAATAATATAGATATAACATTTATAGGAATTCCTAAAACTATAGATAATGATTTGAAATTTACTGATCATACTCCTGGTTTTGGAAGTGCAGCAAAATTTATTGGAACAGCCGCACTTGAAACTTATTTAGATGCATCAGTTTATATTAATAATGGGATATTTATTTTAGAAACTATGGGAAGAGATACGGGATGGCTTGCAGCTTCAGCCTGTCTTGCAAAAATAGATAATAAACCAGTGGCAGATTTTATATATCTTCCAGAAGCTGAATTTGATAAAGACAAATTTTTAAAAGATGTTAAGGAAAAGTTTGAAGAACAAAATAAAGTTTTCATAATAGTTTCAGAAGGAATAAGAGATAAGGAGGGAAAGTTTGTTTCCGAATTTGAATGTGTATCACAAGATACTTTCGGACATGCTCAATTAGGTGGTGTTTCGAATTACTTAAGAATGCTGATTCTTGAGCAAGGGTTTACAACTAGAGTAAAAGCATTAGAACTTGGAATTCTTCAACGCTGCGCAATGCATTGTGCATCAGATACTGATCTAACAGAAGCTTATATTGCTGGTAAAATGGCATTGAAATATGCAGCAGAAGGTGAAAATGGAAAAATGGTAAGTATTAATAGAAAATGTAATGAAAATTACGAAGTTGAATATTCTTTAATTGAAGCAGATAAAGTTGCTAACAATGTAAAATATTTTCCATTAGATTGGATTAATCCAGAAGGAAATTTTGTAACAGAAGAAGCGTGTGCTTATTTTGAACCCTTAATAAAAGATATGCCAAATCTAACCTTTGAAGGAAATCTTCCTAAATTCAAAGTATTTAACTAGAATGTTACATTAATAAAAATAGTAAATTTATTTTATTAATTTGTCTAATATGTTTTTCAATAAAAATAACGGGATGTAATGAATATAAATATTTTATTCATCACATCCCATAGAATAATAATTAATTACATTTTTTGTATTTCATTGTTAGACTATGAGTCATAGATTATAATTTTATTTTTCCAATACAGATATCTTCTATAACATTTAAAAAGATATTTACTTCATCAATTGAATTGTATAGAGCAAAGCTTATTCTTACCATTCCTAACATTTTCTTTTCAGGATTTTTAAGAAATTCCTTAGCTTCAGCTTCTGTTGCATTCATAAGTCTTCTACAATAAGGATGAGCGCAAAACCATCCATGCCTTACAGAAATCCCTTTCTTGTTAGCTAAAATCTGGGCTACATCATGATGATACATATTTTCTACATTGAAGGTTGTAATTCCAAGTCTATCACTTATGTCTTTTGTATCACCATAATTTATTATTTTTGGAATACTTTTAAGTCCATTTATAGTATGAGTTAAAAGAATGTGTTCTTGCTTTTCTATATAGTCATATCCAATAGTATTTATAACTGTTAAAGAATTGATTAAGGCCATTATACCCAAGAAATTTTGTGTTCCAGCCTCATTTTTTTCTGGGGGAGGAAGATAGGTGACTTCATTATCGAGCACTAAATCAACAGTTCCACCACCAAAATAATCAGGATCTACGTCTATAAAATCTTCTTTTAATCCTATTATTACGCCAACTCCAAAAGGAGAATAAATCTTGTGTGATGAAAATACCAAAAAATCTATCTGTTCCTCTTCTGATTTTCCACTAATATCAAGTCTTCTATGAGGTACAAGCTGTGCACCATCTATAATTAATTTACAATCATATTTGTGGACTATTTTTGCTATAAGGTGAATATCATTTATATAGCCTGTTACATTAGATGCACCAGTAAGAGATACATATTTTACTTTATTATAATTTGCTTTTAGTTTTTTTTCTAAATCTTCAATATTAAGCCTGCCATTTTCATCCACTTCAATATATTCTACTTTTCCTCTATTTCTCCATGGCAAATCGTTTGAGTGATGCTCCATTCTTGAAGTTAATATTATATCATTTGGTTCTCGCATAAGAGTTTTTGCTAATTTATTTATGCCTTCTGTAGTGTTATTAACATAAATAACCACATATTTTTCCTTATCTTTTATATTAAAAAAATTCATCAAAAAATTTTTCGATTCTTTATATAAATTAGTAGTTATTTCTGCTTTTTGACCAGTACCCCTCCCTATGGATGCATAAGTATTGCTTAATTTTTCAATATATTCAATACTTGATTTAATAGGTGGAGTAGTAGCAGCATTATCGAAGTTTATTGTATTCATCCAATGTCCATCTGAAGTACAAACTTCTTCATCTAATCCAATAAATAAATCTTTGATGTTTTTCTTATCCTTTATCTTCATATGCATCTCCTCCAATATATATATTATTCCTAGAATATATTTAGTGTTCCAGTAAGTAGATAAGTGATAGTCCAAATCTACGATTTGATGTGAATCACTTACTTAGCGAACGAATGTGAGTCGAGTTTCCTTAAGTAGAGAACTCAAATCTACGATTTGATGTGAATCACTTACTCAGCGAACGAATGTGAGTCGAGTTTCCTTATTAATTTTTTGCTTAATAAATATATTCTTTCCAAATTAAACTTGTATTATATATGCTTATATCGAATATTATTCAAAAGTAATAAATAATATATATGTTGAAAAAATAATCTTCTTTAAATTTAGTTATGGCAACTTAATTTTATTGAACAATCAAAATTACAACATATATATTATAATATTGTAATAGATAATATGAA
>NZ_LZZM01000166.1 GCF_002006345.1 Clostridium puniceum | reverse complement strand
TCTTTTTGGATTCTTGAATCATGTATGATTTTTGATTTTAATAGTATTGTTATTTGGTCAAATTGGCATAGGTATATCCTATGTTTAACCAAAACTTCTTGTAATTCATTAATAACTGGTTCAAAGTCATAAGTTCTTACTTGAGGTTGCTCTTGAGCTAGTACTTCTTGAGCAACCTCTTTATTAATCCGTAAATCAATCTTTACCTTTTCAAACACCATATCAATTCTGTTCTTAAGTAAGGTAACTACTTCTTTGCTAACTTCTTCCTGTTCTTCTTCTGATATATAACGAGCTAACCAAGCTTTATCTCTCTCCTTTATTTGTAATGAGAAAAACTTATATGGAGTCATTTGACCACTTATTAGTTTTTTTGCATCTTCTGAGTCTGATTTTAAAGTTGCTGATAAAAAGATATAAAGCTCTTCATCAAAGTAACCAGCATTAACTCTTTCCTCTAATTCTTCTAACGGAAAATCAACACCAAATTCAAGCATTTTACTGTCTCCTCTCATTTTTAAT
>NZ_LZZM01000165.1 GCF_002006345.1 Clostridium puniceum | reverse complement strand
CATTGAAATGGCCAATGACTCCTGACGAAGCTCTTAAAATCAACAAAGAAGAATTGAAATGGCTGCTTATGGGCTATGAAGTTAGAACTAAGTCTAAATTTAAGCCAATTGAAGTAAGAAACAGCTTTTAAAGTAAATATTAATATAAACCCTTAATTTTGAACTTTTACAAGTTTCGGAATTGAGGGTTTTGTGGTAATATATGTCTATATTTATTGTGAGGTATGAGAATGGATATTTTAGATTTTGAAGATCAACTTGATAAAAAAACAAAATTATTAATTTCTAAAATGGAAAAAGAAATTGAATCAAAAGATAAAGAAATTGATGATTTAAAAAAGGAATTGGCTTTTCTAAAAGGACAGATTCTTAATAAAAACAGAAAAATTTTCGGACAATCTAGTGAACAGGTTGATTCAAGACAGCTCTCACTTTTTAATGATGCTGAAAAAAACAGTGATCTTAAAATAGATGAGCCTACCATCGAAGAAATTACATATACAAGAAAAAAATCGTCTTCTCATTTAG
>NZ_LZZM01000164.1 GCF_002006345.1 Clostridium puniceum | reverse complement strand
ATTTCTTTCAAAACTCTCTATTATTCTTTGTTTCCATGATTTCTTAACTTCATTTTGTTTATTCTTTTCTTTTAATAATTCATCAATATTTCTTTGTTTCACAAAATTATAAAGATTAACAATATCTTTTGCTAGTTTATTATTTATTCTTGAATAAACACCATATCTTCGTACCATCCTAAATCCTTTAGGTGCTATGTGTTGTGTTATTTTTCCTATGAATTCCAAAGCATCACACTCAATAACTTTTTTAAGACCATCATTATGATCTTCATACCAAAATTTCACTCTATTATTTTCATATTTAAGAATCCTATACTCTGCTATCGCAGCTCGGGCAAGGTATCTGCCTATATATTTCACAGCTTGTCTTGTATTATCTAATTTTCTTTTAGCATTCACATAAAAACCTTTCGGGTATTTTTTGTATAGATAACTTATTAATTGTCTTGTCTTATAAGAATTGAAGTGCTTTTTTATTATTTCTAACAAAACCTTTTGCCATGATTTTTTAAAATATGGATATGGAATATATTC
>NZ_LZZM01000163.1 GCF_002006345.1 Clostridium puniceum | reverse complement strand
ATATTAGAGTGATTGGATAAGACAACCAACTAAATTATGAACTTTCTTAATTAGAACTTATATATGTAAATTAAATTTAACATTATTTATTACTAAAGTATGTTTTCTAAATTTGGTAATTGTAATTTCTTTATATGATTAGTATTATGCTTTAATAAATGCAATGAAGTATGTGCTTCTGTTTCATCTTCATAAATTAAATAGGTAGATAATTTTACTGCTTCATTTAATAAATTATCAAATTCTTGATGACTGAGATATATGGAAGTTACAAAATTTTTTTCTTGAATGGAGTTTAATAAAATAAGAGATTCATTGTACCCAGCTTTAAAGTCACCACTTGTTATTTTTAGTTCTATACTTTCAGTTTGAGTTTTGATATGATCACATAAATTAATTACAGAATTATTTAACATATAAACACATAACATTGTAAAAAAAAAGAGAAGTATTGATAAAAAAGCGTTTCTCATTATTTATCCTCCTTTTCATATTTATCAAAAAGTTGAAACTTAAAATTACCTTCAGTATCATATGAAGCTATTAATACATGCTTTATTGAGGGTATATTATATTTTTTTAGTAAATTAAGAATCCATTTTTCATCTTTATCAATTGAAGTTAGTGAATTTTTGTTTATTTTACCATCAGAGATTAAAACTTTTGGTAATTTAACATCAGATTTTTTTGAAGAATTATTAGAATCAGAAGATTTCTTAGTTGAATTATAATCTACAGGCAGGATAGACATTTGTCCGTCATTTTCAAGAATGGCATATTGAATTTCTTCTAGATTAAAATAATTCGCAAGCCTCAATTCTTCTAATAATTCATCAATATTTAACTGTTGTTTTTTTAAAGTTGAATAATTAATTTTTCCCTTATGTATTAATATACAGGGTTCTCCATCTACAAACCTTCTTGTACATTGAAATTTTAATCCTATTTGAGTTAAAACTGTCTTTAAAAATAATAAAGTTATTATTGGAATAATTCCTTGCAATAAGGGTAATCTAGTATCCTGCATAGGCAAAGATGCTAAATCAGAAATCATAATTGTTATTACAAATTCATAAGGTTGAAGCTCACCTATTTGTCTTTTCCCCATTAATCTCATCGTTAAAACAACTAATAAGTATAAAATTGCAGTTCTAATAGCTACTACAAACATAAAAAACCACCTCTAAAAATTAATATTTGCAAAAAAGAAAATTAATATTCAAAGAAAAATAGTTTTATCATTTTTAGTAAAAATGTATATAATATACTTAGAGTGATAATTTTATAAAAGCAGTAATAATTAAGGTAAATATTATAATAAATAAACTGGAGCAGAAAATTTTATAAAAATGCATGTAGATATATTTTTAGTATCAAACAACTTAAAGTTGATAACTAAATTGAGAGGAAGGTTTTAAATTATATGAAAAATGGTGGATATGTGCTAAAAAATAATACTATTAGAGCTAAAAAAGGAATAACATTTTATAATTTAATTCTTGAAAACTATGAGAATAAAGACAAAGTTAGAGATGTTGCTATATGCAAACTTAATGGGAAATATTATGAGTTAACTGAAGTAATTAAAGAAGATGGAGATATAGAATTAATAGGCTTTGGCACAGAGTTTGGAATAAAAATTTATACTAGAACACTGCAATTTATTTTTATTAAAGTAGCTTTAGAATTATTTCCACAAGCTAAAATAACAATAGAACATGCTATAAGTAAAGCTGTATATGGAGAAGTTCATAAAGAAATTCCTTTAAATGAAGATGATATTGCTAAAATAAAAATAAGAATGCAGGAAATAATAAATAAGGATATTCCAATAAATAGTATTATAACTTCAAAAGAAGAGGCGATAGAAATTTTTAAGGGATATGAAATGGATGATAAAATAAAGCTTCTAAAATATTATAATATAAAAAATGTACATCTATACGAGCTTGAAGGAAGATATGATTATTTTTATGGACCAATGGCGTATTCTACTGGCGTAATAAGAACGTTTAATGTGTTCAATTATGAATCAGGATTTATATTGCAAAGACCCTTAAGAAAAAAATTATATGAATTACCTAAATTTAGAGAACAAAAAAGCTTGACTAAGATATTTATAGAAACGCAGAGATGGTTGACTATATTAGGAATAGAAGATGTTGGAACGTTAAATGAAAAAGTAGTTAATAATGAATTAAGAAATGTGATCATGGTATCAGAAGGACTACATGAAAAGAAGATAACGAATATTGCGGATACAATTTTTGAAAAAAAAGATGTGAAAATTATACTTATTGCAGGTCCATCTTCTTCTGGAAAGACTACTTTTGCTAACAGATTAAGCATACAGCTTAGGGTAAATGGACTGATACCGATTCCATTATCTCTAGATAATTATTTTGTTAATAGAATAGACACGCCCAAGGATGAAAATGGTGATTATGATTATGAATCAATTGATGCTTTAGATTTAAAGCTACTAAACGAGAATTTGGAAAAATTAATGACTGACCAAGAAGTAGAAATTCCAATTTATAATTTTAAAACTGGTGAAAAGGAATGGAACGACTATAAAGTTAAATTACCTGAAAATGGAGTATTAATACTTGAAGGAATTCACGGATTAAATCCAAAGTTAATTTCGAATGAATTAAATAAAAATGTATTTAAAATATATATATCAGCATTAACTCAATTAAACATAGATAATCATAATAGGATTTCGACTACAGATGTGAGGAAAGTAAGAAGGATAGTTAGAGATTCTTTGTCAAGAGGATATGGAGCGGAAGATACTTTGAAAATGTGGAAATCTATAAAAAATGGAGAAAAGAACAATATATTTGTGTATCAGGAGCAGGCAGAGGTTGTTTTTAATTCTACATTGGTTTATGAACTTGGAGTATTGAAACCATATGCTTTAAAAGAATTAAATAAAATAACAGAGGAGAGTCCAGTATATTCTGAAGCTATAAGATTAAAAGCTTTTTTAAGCTTTTTTAAAACAATTGATATTGAGGAAGTGCCAAAGAATTCTTTATTAAGAGAATTTATTGGAGGCTCATCTTTTTATGAATATTAGAGTTACAATGAATAATTTATAATTTTAAATATGATTTTCAATGGTATACCTTATCTACTACTTATTACAGGGATTGGAAAGTGTTATTTACAGGTCAAGTAAATGCAGATGGAAGTGTAATATTTCATAATGGAAAAAGAAATTGATGCTAAATCAGAGTAAGAAGACTTAGGTAGAACTAGTGATTTATTAAAAGAAAAAGTTGAAAGATATATTAAATTTAGAAGATGTTTTCCTCAAGTAAATGTAGAAGATAATATGTATGTATTGAAAATCGCTATGATGACTAAGAGCTTAGATATTCACTTAAAATGACGCTTATTAAAATATATGATTTACATCAGTTTTAATGAGCGTTATTTTATTCACATGCTTTATATTGAATTATAATGAAATGCAATTATCTGAATAACTTTAATTTGTTCTAAAAACTTGTTAGTAGTAGAGTACAACATTAATAAATCATCAAGATCGAGTTGTTCAAATGGTATATGCTTTAAAACAAAATTAATTGATAAATAGTTTTAATTAAATATTGATTGTATAAAAGTAAATAAGTTATAATTGATTTTATGACAAGGACCTTTCATTTAAGTGTTATTTTTATTTGTAATAATAAAAATATAACAAGAGATTAGAGAGGATTTTTTTTGTACAAAAAAACGTTCCAAACCTTGATATATATAAAGGAAATCAAAAAAGAATTAGTGTAAATAACTTTACACGAACGTTGACAGTTAGGAGGTAGCAAAATGAAGTCTGTTCCAGTTGAAGAAGCACTAGGTATGGTATTATGTCATGACTTAACAAAAATTGTTCCAGGAGAGTTTAAAGGTGTTGCCTTTAAAAAAGGTCACATAATAACAGAGGAAGATATATCTAAAATGTTAGATATGGGGAAAAAAAATATTTATGTTTGGGAAATGCAAGAAGGAATACTCCATGAAAATGAGGCTGGAGAAAGGATGGCAAGAGTGGCAATGGGGAAGGAAATTCTTCTTAGTGAACCATTGGAAGGTAAAGTAAGTTTATTGGCTAACTGTAAAGGCTTATTAAAGGTGAATTATACTGCTTTGGAAAAGATTAATGTATTAGATGAAGCAATGATTGCTACATTGCATACGGACATTGTAGTAGAAAAGGGAACTGTCGTTGCAGGAACAAGGATAATACCTCTTTTTATTGATGAATTTAAGATTGAAGAAATTGAAAGGATTTGCAAAGATGAAGGTCCTATTATTTGGGTAGAACCATTAAAAACTATGAAAGTTGGAATAATTACAACTGGCAGTGAAGTGTATACAGGTAGAATAACAGATAAGTTCGGACCTGTTATTAGAAATAAAATTTTTGAAATTGGTAGTAAAGTTATAAAGCAAATTCTTGTTTCTGATAATGTAAGCATGATTGCGGATGCAGTAAATGATTTGTTGGAAATTGGAGCAGAAATGATTATTGTTACTGGTGGAATGTCAGTAGATCCTGATGATGTTACACCAGCTGGAATAAGGGAAGCAGGGGCAGATATTATATCTTATGGAGCACCAGTGCTTCCAGGATCAATGTTTTTAATTGCATATAAGAATCATATACCTGTTCTAGGACTTCCAGGATGTGTAATGTATAACAAAATAACAGTATTTGATCTTATCCTTCCAAGAATTATAGCAGGAGAAAAGATAAAAAGAGAAGATATTACAAAGCTTGGGCATGGAGGCTTGTGTTTTAATTGTAAAGTATGTAGTTTTCCAGCTTGTAGTTTTGGTAAATGTTAATAATAGATATTCAAATGAAGTGAAAATAAAGAAAAGTATTGAAGATATACTTGGAAATAGCTTAGAAGGCCTGAGGTGATAAAATATAAAAAGAGATATTTATATTTTTTAGGTATATTAAAATATAGCAGTAAGTATATTATTAGTATTTTCACATTATAAGAAAGATAAATGAAAGGACGTGATAAAGGTGATAAAAACGGCAATATTAACTATAAGTGATAAGGGGTCTAGAGGTGAACGAGTTGATATAACAGGTCCTAAAATAAGACATCAAATAGAAGAGAAGGGGTATAACATAAATTTTTATAAAATTATTCCTGACGAAAGGGAAGAAATAGAAAAAGAATTAATTTACTTGTGTGATGAACTTGGAGTTAATTTGATTTTAACTAATGGAGGAACTGGATTTTCAAAAAGAGATGTTACTCCTGAGGCAACTAAAAATGTAATAGAGAAATATGTACCAGGTATTGGAGAGGCTATGAGAATGCAATCGCTGTCTATTACACCTAAGGCAATGCTTTCAAGAGGAATTTCAGGAATTCGTGGAAATACTTTAATAGTTAATCTTCCAGGCAGTCCAAAGGGAGCTGTGGAAAATCTTCAATTCATATTACCATCAATTCCACATGGTATTGCAATACTTACAGGAGAAGCTATTGAGTGTGCAAAAAGTTAATTATCTGCTTTGTGTATATTTTGAAGATAATTCTTTAATCTAATATTTTAGGTTGCAATTTAAATTTCGAATAATTAAGTATTAAGAAATTGGAAAGGAAAAGAGAATGTTCTAAAAGTGATAATCTCAATTTCATATTTGGAAACATGAACTTTATTGAGCTTTTACATTTTATGCTTCGAACTTTCTCATTGGAATTTTCATTATTAAATGTTAATGTAATTACATATTTATAGTATAAATAACTCAATTTGAGGAGGCGGTTTTATGATAGATAAGCAAGGCAGAAATATTAATTATTTAAGAGTATCAGTAACTGACAGATGTAATTTAAGATGTATTTATTGTATGCCAGAAGAAGGCATAGAAAGTTTGCAACATGATGATATTCTGCGTTTTGAAGATATTTTAAAAATTGTAAAAGCAGCTGCCTCACTTGGTATTAATAAGGTAAGGTACACAGGTGGAGAACCCTTAGTAATGAAAGATATAAATAAATTAATATATGAAACATATAAGCTCTCGAGAATAGATGATATTGCAATAACTACAAATGGAATTTTGCTATCTGATATGGCAGTGGATTTAAAAAATGCTGGACTTAAAAGAGTTAACATAAGCCTTGATACGTTAAATAAAGATAAATTTAGGAATATTACGAGAAGAGGTAATCTGGATGATGTATTAAACAGTATTGAAAAATGCTTAACCCTTGATTTAAAACCTGTAAAAATAAACACAGTTTTAATGAGAGGTATTAATGATACAGAATTTATAGATTTCTTAAATTTAACTAAGGAAATACCAGTAGAAATAAGGTTTATTGAAATTATGCCAATAGGAGAAAGTATTAAGTTATATGAAGAAAGTAAAGTAAATTTTTCAGACATTCTAAAGCAGCATACTGAATTAATTCCAATCGAGACTACAACAAAGAGTACCGCACAATTATATAAGCTTCAGGGAGCAAAAGGTAAAATTGGCTTTATTAGTCCAATAAGCTGCCAATTTTGTGGTGATTGCAATAGAATAAGGCTTACATCTATCGGAACAATTAAACCATGTCTTCATTCAAAGGAAGAAATAAATATTAGAAAATATTTGAATAGTGAAGAACTGCTTACAATTAAATTAAAGTCAGCAATTTTTAATAAACCGCATGAGCATCATATTAAAGAAGAAGGTGCTAGTAGAAGTCTTAAGATGATGTATCAGATAGGAGGCTAAAAATAATGGAACTTACACACATAAATGAAGAAGGACGTGCAAAAATGGTTGATGTATCTGAAAAGGTTGATACAGTACGGGAAGCTGTAGCTGTTGGATATGTCTCTATGAAAAGAGAAACCCTTGAAAAAATAAAAGAAGGCACTATTTCAAAAGGTGATGTACTATCAATAGCACAGGTAGGAGGGATAATGGGAGCTAAAAACACCCCACAAATAATACCAATGTGTCATCCTATAATGATATCTGGCTGTGACATAAACTTTAAAATAGACTTCGAAAATAATAGAGTCGAAATAATTGCAACTACGAAGACTGTAGGAAAGACTGGAATTGAAATGGAATCTATTACCGCAGTATCAACTGCAGCCTTAACTATTTACGATATGTGTAAAGCAATAGATAGGGAAATAGTTATAAATAATATTATGCTTGTAAAAAAAAGCGGAGGAAAATCAGGTATATTTGAAAGGAATGAATTGTAATGAGTAAAGTTATTGCAATAAATATTAGTAAGGAAAAAGGTGTTATAAAAAATCCAATAGAAAAAGGTTTTTTTAAAATTAATCATGGACTTTATGGAGATGCTCATGCAGGAAATTGGCATAGGCAAGTAAGCTTGCTTGGAATTGAGAGTATAAAAAAAATGAAGGCAATTGGAATTGATTTTATAACTACAGGACAATTTGCTGAAAATATCACAACAGAAGGATTAATCTTATATGAACTTTCAGTGGGAACAAAACTTAAAATTGGAGAGGTTCTATTTGAAGTGACACAGATTGGAAAGGAGTGTCATAAAGGTTGTAAAATTAAAGATTTGGTAGGGGAATGCGTAATGCCGAAGGAAGGAATATTTACTAAGGTATTGAAAGAGGGGTATATTAAAACTGGAGATGAGATTGTAGTAGTTTAAATAAGAACTTTTATATATTTATAAAATGGAAAAATAAATCATAGTGACTTTATCTGAAAAAGATGATATATTGAAATTAATTAAGAAGAAATTAAGATTAGAGGCAAGGAGAAGGTATTATTTATGTATGAAATGAAAGAAGAATATAAAATTGGAGTACCTCATATTGATGAACAACACGGGAAGCTTTTTGAATTAACAGATAAAGCATATATGCTGTTAAAAAATGATTTGTCTATTGATAAGTATGATAAAATAGTAGAATTATTAGCAGAATTAAAAGAATATACTATTTTTCATTTTAAATCAGAAGAAGAGTATATGGAAAGTATAAACTATAAACGACTTTTCACTCAAAAGATAGAGCATGAAAATTTTATTAAGGTTCTTGAAAATATGGATTATAATACTGTTGATGCAGAACAAGATGAAAGTTTAGTGAAGATATTAAATTTTTTAAATGATTGGTTAGTAGAACATATATTAAAAACAGACAAGCTTATAGTAGAATAAAAGTTATCTAAGTAGATAGAGGGTAAGACAGCGTCTTACTCTTTTAACTTTTTTAACAATTATAATAAAATGAAATTATGTGTTTTATGTATAAAAATAATGCTCTACTTAAGTCAAAAGTATTTGAGTTGCTAATGGACTTTAAAATTAGAAATATGGAATGGGCAGTGAATGTAAAAAGAATTTTTACATTCGTATTTAATACTTAAGAAAGAAATTCATAATATTACAAATAATACTTAAAATATTGTAAACGTTTCAAAAAAGTAGTATAATTAAATCAAAAAATGTAATAAATTCAAGTAAGGTAAAAGTATATGAGCAGAAAAATAAGAAATTAATGAGGTGGTTTCATATGTTGAATAATTTAAAAGTAAGAACAAAGCTCTTGTTATTAATTTTGCTAATATTTATTGCGATTACAGGAATTGCAGTTGTTAATATTCAGAAACAAAGTGAAGCAAATCGAATTTCATTAGAGGTATTAGAAAAAACTATTCGTGAAGATTATGATGAGTATATTAAAAGCCAAGTAAGCAATGTAATTACATTAATTGATGGTATTAATAAAAAATATAAAGATGGAGAATATACCCTAGAAGAGGCAAAAAAACTTTCATCAGATTTGGTGCGTGGCTTAAGATACAAAGATGGTGGATACTTTTGGATTGACACAACAGATGGACAAAATGTGGTTTTGTTAGGTAATAAAACAGAAGGGACAAACCGTTTAAATTCAAAAGATGTTAATGGATATGAAATGATAAAAGATATTATTAAAAATGGAATGAAAGAAGGTGGTGGATATACAGAGTATTGGTTCCCTAAAGAAGGTGCAACAGAAGCTTCACCCAAGAGAGCATATAGTAAATCTTATGAGCCTTTTGGATGGGTAATTGGAACTGGTAATTACATAGATAACATTGATAAGATTATAGCAGAACAAAGTGCTATAACAACACAAAATTTTAATAAGAACAAAATATTAATGTTTTCTATTTTAACTATAGACCTTATTTTAGCTGTTGCAGCTACATTTGTGGTAGCGCAAGAAATTATGAAAGGCTTAAATATTTCAATAGATCATATGAAGATTATTGCAACAGGAGATTTTTCAATAAAGTTACCTGAAAAATATATTAATAGAAAAGATGATTTTGGTGATCTGGCAAAATCTATGGAAACTATGAAATCATCCATTAAAATTTTAGTCGAAAAAATACAAATTGAATCTCAAGCTTTATACACAATTACTGATGATGTTGATAAAAATATTTTTGGATTAGATAAAGATATTCAGCGTATTTCTGATACAACAGAGGAATTAGCAGCAAGTATGGAGGAGACAGCAGCTTCTTCAGAAGAATTATCAGCAAGTTCTCATGAGATTGAAATGGCAGTTAGGACTATTGCTCAAAAGTCACAAGAAGGATCAGAAACAGCAGCAAAAATAAGTGATAGAGCTATCCTTACTAAAGAAAAAGTTATGGAGGCGAAAGAAAAGACAAATAATATAATTATTGAAGTAGGAAAGCGATTAGAAAAAGCTTTAGAAGATGCAAAAGTAGTTGAGAATATTGGAGTTTTATCAGAGTCAATTATGAATATTACAGGTCAAACCAATTTACTTGCATTAAATGCAGCTATTGAAGCAGCACGTGCAGGAGAAGCGGGCAAAGGATTTTCAGTTGTAGCAGATGAAATTAGAAAACTTGCAGAACAATCTAAAGAGAATATTCTTCAAATACAATCAGTAACTAGTGAAGTTATGACAGCAGTTGAAAATCTTTCAGATAGTTCAAGTAACCTACTAAACTTTGTATCTAAAGAAGTAACTTCAGATTATGAAGTGTTTATGGAGGTAGGAAATAAATACAGTGAAGACTCAGAATATGTAGATGGTTTAATGACTGATTTTAGTGCAACAACCGAGGAACTTTTATCATCTATACACAGTATGACAGAGATAATTTTGGAAGTTGCAAATGCTTCCAGTGAAGGTGCGAGAGATACAGTAGAAAATGCTGAAAGTGCTATAAACATAAAGAATCAATCTATGGAAGTATCAAAATTGATTAAGAAGTCAACAGAAAGCACTATGAATCTAGAAAGAGAAGTTAAAAGATTTATTGTATAAGAAAATATAAAGAAAAGAGAGTGTCACAAAATGATTAAATTTTAATCAGGAGGAGATGGTTCTTTTTGTTAAAACAAAAAAATTGCTTTTTAAATATAATGAATCAAAATTCCTTATATGGATTAGCTTCAGCTAAAAGGGATCACTATTATAAGAGAAAATTATATTGACAATTAGCAATACTTTAGATAAAATCATAGTAATTATTTAAAAAGGAGGGTAGATTATGGCTAATATAGTTGGTACTGTTAGAGTTACTTGCAATAAGATTTTAGAATCTAGTAGTTCTTATGCAAAAAATGGAATGTCAGCTTTTAACGGGAGGAGTGCGTCCATTTTTAGAATAAGTACTGATTATAGTATAAATCCATGATTCTACATCTTTCGGTTAGTTGAATTCAATATATGAATTCATATTACTAATATGTTAAGATTTTTTAGGACTCAAGGTTTTGTGCTTTGAGTCCTTTTATTGTGTACTTATTTAATATGAATGTTTGTTTTGTCTTAATACTAGATGACCTTAAGGTTACATTGTGCCCCTTGAGGTTATAAGTTCAACTAAATTTAGATGGAATATAAAATTTCATTTAAAAAGTTTTACTTGGTGTTATGACTTAAAACTTCAGGAGACACTCTCTTCTATAAGCCTTTTATTGTTAGCTTTATTAATAATTTTGTATTAATAAAGAAGATTAACAAGGGGCTTATTTTTATTTGCAAAAAACTATAATGATTATATTAATTGGAGGCAATAAAACATGAGTATCAATAATAAATTAAAACGAAATATATCAGTCAGTTATATATATAATTTTCTATTACAATTAAATATTACTTCAGCTATATGGGTTTTATATCTAGCCTTTAGAGGTATGTCCTTAGTTGAAATAGGACTTTTAGAATCTATTTATCATATAACAGGAGTTCTTTTTGAATTACCTACAGGTGTTATTGCAGATGTGTATGGAAAAAAGTTTAGTGTAATCACAGGAAGAATTGTAAGTATAGTTTCTTGTATTCTTATGATAATATCAGATAGCTTTTTAGGTTTTGCAATTGCTTTTAGTTTAAGTTCTGCGTCTATGAATTTAAACTCTGGAGCAGCTGAAGCATTAGTTTATGATAGTTTAAAAGAATTGGGTGAAGAGGAAAAGTACAAAAAAATATGGGGAAATTTAGCTTTTGCTATGTCTGTTGCACAAGGTATGGCTGTCTTGCTAGGAGGAATATTAGCAGATATAAAATTTTTATATGCGTATATATTAGGAACTATTATACAAATAGGAGCACTAATAGCAGCTTATAGTTTTAGTGAACCACCTATCCAGAAAGATAAAGAGAAAAATGAAAATCAGGAAAAGCAAAAAGGAAACTTAATAGTGAATCAATTAGTAACAAGTATAAAAGTGCTTAAGGTAAGGAGATTGGTATTGTATTTAATACTTTTTTCTTCTTTGGTAGCAAGTCTTCAAACTACTGTATTTTTCTATAGTCAGCAGTATTTTTCAGATATGAGTTACTCAAAGACTGAAATTGCTATAATATGTGCATTGAGTAGTCTTATCGAAGCAATAAGCTCAAAGTATGCATATAGAATTGAAAAACTATTGAAATTGAATGGAACCTTAATAAGTATAGCAGTAGTAAATATACTTTCTCTAATTGGACTAGCGTTTATCAAGAATTTATCTATAGCATTCTTTCTTGTAACATCAATTACTGGAGGATTGGCATTTACAATATTCAGTGATTATATAAATTCAAGGATACCATCAGAGTATCGGGCAACGATATTGTCCTTTGACAGTTTATGTTTCAGTGCATTTATGATAGGTGTATTCCCTTTGTTTGGTATGCTGGCAGAAAAAATAGGTTTTTCAATAACATTTGGAATTATAGCGTTGTTATATATTCCAGCAATGATGTTCTTGATGTTGAAACTCAAAAAACACAAAAATAAAGAAAATGTTGGAGGAATTAAAAATGATAGAATTAGCTTTAAATAAATTACAAAAGTATTATGGATCAGCTAAGGTCTTAGATGATATTACCTTTGAGGTGCAAACAGGTGAAAAAGTTGGGATTGTAGGGAGTAATGGATGTGGAAAAAGTACACTTCTAAAAATAATTATAGGTAGTGAAAGCTATGAAAGTGGTACTTTGTCTTTTAAAAAAGGAGCAAACTTAGGATATCTTGAACAAATGCCAATTTATGCAGATGATTTAAAAGTCATTGATGTATTAAATTTAGCCTTTGAAAATATTGATAATGTCTATAAGGAATTAGAAATATTAGAAAAACAGCTTTCAAATGTTGATGAAGCGAATATGGATGGGGTATTAAATAAGTATTCAAAGGTACAAGTCCTTTATGAGAGTTTAGGAGGTTATGAAAAAGAGGAGAAGTTAAGTAAAGTTTGTACTGGGCTTAGGATTAATGATAGTTTTAAGGAAAAGTTATTCTCACAATTAAGTGGTGGAGAAAAAACTACAATAATTCTTGGGAAAATACTACTTCAAAATCCAGATATATTATTATTAGATGAGCCTTCTAATCATTTAGATTTAGATGCTATGGAATGGCTTGAAGCATATCTTAAAGATTACAAAGGAGTAGTAATAATAGTATCCCATGATAGATATTTTTTAGATAATGTAGTTAAAAAGATAGTAGAAATAGAGGATATGGTATCAAAAAGTTATTATGGTAACTATACAGCTTTTGTAGACGAGAAGGAAAGACAGCTTAACCTTCAAATGGATGCATTTTTAGATCAACAGAAAAAAATTAAAGAGATGGAAAAGTCTATTGCTCAGCTGAGAGACTGGGGGCAAAGAGGAGATAATGGTAAGTTTTTTAGAAGAGCTGCAAGCATGCAGAAACTTTTAGATAAGATTAAGAGAATAGATAAACCTGTAGAAGAAAGAGATAGTATTATTATAAATTCAGTTACGGGGAATAGATCTGGAGATAATGTAGTTGTAATCAAGGATTTATGTAAAAGTTATGGTGAAAAAGTTCTATTAGATAAAGCTGAATTATTAATAAGAAATGGAGAAAGTGTGGCACTGCTAGGAGCAAATGGATGTGGGAAATCAACCTTGATTAAAATTTTACTTGGAATTAATGAGGCAGATGATGGAACTGCACATTTAGGTAGTTCTATAAAGCTTGGATATTTACCACAAAATATAGTCTTTCAAGACGATAGTGAAACTATATTAGAATGTTTTAGAGAAGACGTCGTAATAACTGATGGAAAGGCAAGAGAATACCTTGCAAGATATATGTTCTTTGGTGAACAGGTATTCAAAGAAGTTGGAACTCTTTCAGGTGGCGAACGAAGCAGATTAAAGCTAGCCATGCTAATGTATAGTGAGGTGAATTTCTTGATTTTAGATGAACCAACAAATCATTTAGATATTGATTCAAGAGAGGAATTAGAGGACTTCTTAAAAGAATTTAAAGGTACGCTTATGTTTGTATCTCATGATAGATATTTTATAAATAATATAGCAAACAGAGTTGTAGAAATGTCAGAAGGATCATTAATTTCTTATGATGGTAATTATGAATATTATAAAGAAAAGTCAGCCAAGATAAAAAGCTCAAAATTAGTTATAGAAGCTAAAACTAAAGATAAGATAGCAAAGCCTCAAAAAGAAAAAACATCTAAAACGACAAAAAGTAGTAACAACGAGTTTAAGAGATTAAAATTAGAAAGACAAATAGAAGAATTTGAGGAAAGGCTGAAGAATATAGAACAGGAAATTATTAAGTTTTCTTCTGATTATGAAAAGCTAAATACTTTATATAATAAAAAACTAGAAATACAAAAAGATCTAGATGTATTAATGGAGGAATATTTCAAATTGTAAAGAATTTTAGAACTTGTTTACTAGAGCTGTTTAGAAAATATTAAAAATATATTGCAAAGTTTAGAATTAAATTATATAATTAAGAAAATATAATATATCTTCAGGGCAGGGCGTAAATCCCTACCGGCGGTATAGCCCGCGAGCTTTAATAGAGTTGATTCGGTGTAATTCCGAAGCCGACAGTATAGTCTGGATGAAAGAAGGTAACCTATTAGGAATTAAGTTTTTCTTTATTCTTATTTATTGGATTATGTGCCCTGATGTTTTTGCATCAGGGCTTTTTGATTTATGTTATTAGATAAATAAGGGAAGAAAAAATTAAATTAACTAATAAGCTACACCAGGAGATAACTTTTGGGAGGCAAAAAATGAATAATAATACTAATAAAATGGTTAAAATTTCTTTATTATCAGCATTAGCACTTATACTTATGTATATTGATTTTCCAATAATACCACTTTTTCCATGGCTTAAGATTGACTTAAGTGATGTTCCAGCATTAATGGCTGCATTTGGATTTGGTCCTCTAGCGGGAGTACTTATAGAATTAATTAAAAATATAGTGATAGTATTAATAAAAGGAACGCAAACAGGTTTAATTGGAGAAGTTGCAAACTTTTTGGTTGGAGTATCACTAATATTACCAGCAGGGCTTGTATATCATAAAAAGAAAAGCAAAAAAACTGCAATTTTAGGAATGATTTTAGGTGCAGTTTGTATGGAAGTAGTAGGTATTATAGCGAATGTTTATTTCTTATTACCAGCTTATGGAATGCAAATGTCACCAGCAGAATCAATCAAATATATAACTTTAGGATTGTTGCCTTTCAATGGAATAAAGGCTTTTATAGTATCAGTAGTAACATATATAGTATATAAAAAAGTATCAGTTTCAATTTTTAAAGCAGAACCAAACTTTGGTAGCCCTGAAAATAGAACAAAAACTATATAATAGGTTAAAATACAGCTGTTTCAAAATGATTTAATTATTTTGAAACAGTCTTTTATTTTGTTCGAAATAAATATTTGAAATAAAAAAACAAAAACGAAAGAAAATATTCAAATTCGCAGCAAGAAAATAAAATTAATTAAGCAGTTAAGTTTATAAAAAGTATATGCATAAACAGTATTGACAGCCAATTTTAAACGTGATAATATTTAAATATGAAAACGAAAACAAAAGAACACAATAAAACAAAAATAAACATTATATGAGAGGGGTTAAGTTAAAATAGAATTAATATGAAAGCAAAAAAATTTGTATGGAATCATTCTAAGTGCCATGTAAACGTTAACTTTGCATATGCTTATATTAAATTATTTAAATGTTATTGATAAAAATGAAAAGGATGTGTGTAATTTTATGAAGATTAAAAAATTGCTATCTGTATCAATACTCGCAGTTACATTATTTACAATGTCTTTCTCTCTTGTTTCCTGCAAAGCTACAAATAATGAAAAGCTTATTGGTGTATCAATGCCTACAAAATCATCACAACGTTGGATTCAAGATGGTGATAACATGAAAAAATTACTTGAGGAAAAGGGGTACACAGTGGATTTACAATATGGAGAAGACATGATTGATAATCAAGTTGCTCAAGTAGAAAATATGCTTTCTAAAGGGGCAAAAGTAATAGTAATAGCATGTATTGATGGTGATTCACTAACTGATGTACTAAAAAAAGCGGGAGATGTTGGAGTAAAAGTTATAGCCTATGATAGATTAATTAAGAATTCAGAAAATGTGAGTTATTATGCGACTTTTGATAATTTTAAAGTTGGAGTTCAACAAGCAACATCAATTGTTGAAGGATTAAATTTAGAACATAAAGACGGTCCTTTTAATATTGAAATATTTGGAGGTTCTCCAGATGATAGTAATTCATATTATTTTTATGATGGGGCAATGTCTATACTGAAGCCATATATAGATAAAGGTAAATTAGTAGTAAATAGTGGACAAGTAACAATGGATAAAGTTGCAACTTTGCGTTGGGATGGAGCTACAGCTCAAGCAAGGATGGATAATATATTAACTGCAAATTATGCTGATAAAAATTTAGATGCTATTTTATCTCCATATGATGGTATTTCAATAGGTGTTATTTCATCAATAAAAGGTGTTGGATATGGAAGCGGAGATAAGAAGATGCCTGTAGTTTCAGGGCAAGATGCTGAACTTTCTTCAATTAAGTCAATAATTGCAGGAGAGCAATATTCAACAATATTTAAAGATACAAGAACCCTTGCAGAAAAATGTGTAAAGATGGTTGATGCTATATTTAAAGGGTCTGAACCGGAAATAAATGATACAAAAACATATGATAATGGTAAAAAAGTTGTGCCATCATATTTATGTACTCCGTTAGTAGTAAACAAAGAAAACTATAAAGAAGTTCTGATTGATTCAAAGTACTATACAGAAAAAGACTTAAAGTAATATATAAGTAATAATAAAAGCATGGAAAGGAGACAATATAAATGTCTAATTTTATACTTGAAATGAAAGATATAGTTAAAACATTTGGAAAAGTTAAAGCTTTAAACGGTATTAACTTAAAGGTAAAAAATGGAGATATTCATGCTATTGTAGGAGAAAATGGAGCAGGAAAATCTACTCTTATGAATGTACTAAGTGGGGTTTATCCTAGTAATACATTCACAGGGACAATTTCATATGAAGGGAATATATGTAATTTCAGTAGTGTTCGAGATAGTGAAAAATTAGGTATAGTAATCATACATCAAGAGTTGGCTTTAATACCTTATTTATCTATAGCTGAAAATATATTTTTGGGAAATGAACAAGCAAATAAAGGGGTAATAAATTGGGATCAAACAATTTTAAAATCTCAACAATTATTAAAAAAGGTTTTTCTTAATGAAAATCCAAATACATTAATCTCAGAAATAGGAGTTGGTAAACAACAACTTGTTGAAATAGCAAAAGCTCTTTCAAAAGATGTTAAATTACTTATATTAGATGAACCTACAGCAGCGTTGAATGAAGAAGACAGTGAGCGTTTACTAGAATTATTACTTGATTTAAAGAAAAATCATGGAGTGACTTCAATTTTAATATCCCATAAACTTAATGAAATATCAAAAGTTTCTGATGAGATAACAGTCATTAGAGATGGTAAAAGTATAGAAACTATGACAAAAGGTATTGATGAAATTACTGAAGATAGGATTATAAAGGGAATGGTTGGACGTGATATGGCAGATAGATTTCCACCAAGAGATGCTAAAATAGGAGATACTTTATTTGATGTATCTAATTGGAATGTATATGATCCATATAATGATTCTAGAAAAGCTGTAGACAATGTAAACTTTCACATTAAAAAAGGTGAGATTGTTGGGTTTGCAGGGCTTATGGGAGCAGGGCGTACAGAAATAGCAATGAGTTTATTTGGAAGAGCTTATGGTAAAAAAATATCTGGTACAGTAAAGATGAATGATAAAGAAGTGAATTTAAGTAATGTTAGTAAAGCTATAGAAAATGGTTTAGCGTATGTTACTGAAGATAGAAAAAATTATGGGCTCATATTAATGGATGAAATATTAAAGAACACTACATTAGCTAATTTAAAGGGTGTTAGTAAAAACGGTATTATTAATAAAAACACAGAAAATGAGATTGCAGAATCTTTTAGAAAGAAATTTAAAATTAAGTCATCAAGTGTGTTGCAGCCAGTTGGAAATTTAAGTGGAGGTAATCAACAAAAAGTAGTACTAAGTAAATGTATTTTTACAGATCCTCAAGTCTTAATTCTTGATGAACCGACAAGAGGTATTGATGTAGGAGCTAAATATGAAATTTATACAATTATAAATGAATTAGCAGCATCAGGACGTGGAGTATTGGTAATTTCATCTGAAATGCCAGAATTACTAGGGCTTTGTGATAGAATATACGTAGTTAATGAAGGCAGAATGGTTGGAGAACTTACAAAAAAAGAAGCAACTCAAGAAAGTATTATGAAATGTATAATGATTAATAAAGAGGTGGATAGATAATGGAAAATATTAAAGCTTTTATTAAAAAAAATATTAGACAATATACTATGGCATTAGCACTTGTTGTTATTATGGTATTTTTTCAAATTCTAACTAATGGTGTACTTTTTAAACCTATGAATGTAACCAATTTAATTCTTCAAAATAGTTACGTTTTAATACTAGCGGTAGGTATGTTAATCGTTATATTAACAGGGAATGTAGATTTATCAGTTGGTTCTGTTGCAGCTTTCATTGGAGCAATATCAGCAATTTTTATGGTAAGAATGAATATGTCAGTGCCATTAGCTGTTATAATTTGTTTAATAATAGGAGCATTAGTAGGTGCGTGGCAAGGCTTCTGGATAGCTTATGTAAGAATACCAGCATTTATAGTAACCTTAGCAGGTATGCTTATTTTTAGAGGATTAACAATGGTTATATTGAAAGGACAAACAATAGCACCATTTCCAGATTCTTTCTCAATTGCAGCAAATGGTTTTTTGCCAGAAACATTAAAAATTGGAGACTTAAATTTAATTGCAGTAGCTGTAGGAATATTATTATCAATTCTATATGTATTTATGACAATAAAGCAAATAAACAATAGAAAGAAATATAATATAGAAGGAGAGCCAATAGGATTTGCAATTTTTATAACATCAGTAGTAGTTATAGCAATAAATCTTTTCACAATGAGTCTAGCTAATTACAAAGGTATTCCAATTGTATTAGTTTTAATCGGAGCATTAATATTAATATATACATTCATAACAGAAAAAACAATTGCAGGACGTCATGTATATGCACTTGGAGGAAATGAAAAAGCTGCAAAGCTTTCAGGTATTAAAACACAAAGAGTAATGTTCTGGGTTTATGTAAATATGGGATTACTTTCTGCAATAGCAGGTCTTATAGTATCAGCTCGTTTGGGAGCTGCAACTCCAAAAGCTGGAACAAACTATGAACTTGATGCGATAGCAGCTTGTTTCATAGGAGGGGCATCAGCTTCAGGTGGAATTGGTACAATAATGGGTGCTATAATAGGTGCACTTGTAATGGGGGTTCTAAACAACGGTATGTCAATAATGGGTCTTGGCATTGACTGGCAACAAGCTATTAAAGGATTAGTTTTGCTAGTAGCAGTAGCAGTTGATGTTTATACAAAATCCAAATCTTCAGCGCAATAATTAAAATAATATATTAACTCAAAATAATTTTAAAGACATAATAGATTACACTTTAAGGACTATGTTAAATCAAAATTATGAATTGATCAGATTTATAATTTTGAAAACATAGTCCTTGTAATTTCATATAGGAATTTGTAATGAGCTTTAGTGGAATTATATTATTAAGAGAGAAGAATACAGTAAATTATAAATATACTGAAAGATTCTACACACTTTTAATTGTCAATCGTACTTTGCGAAACAAATTAACCTAACCATGAATTGCTTTTGAAATTATTTTTTCTTTAGTTGCATAATTTCTATTAAATTCAGAAACGATTTCCCCATGAGCTAGTACTAAGGTACGGTCACACATTCCTAATATTTCATCAATATCTGATGAAATAAGAATAATTGAAGCTCCTTTTCGGACTAAATCATTAATAGAATTATAAACATCTATTTTAGATGCTATATCAATACCTCGTGTTGGTTCGTTTAAAATATATATTTTTGCTCTACTCATCATCCATTTTGCAAGAACAGTCTTTTGTTGATTGCCGCTACTGTAATGAGAAATTTTATCTCTTTGATTTCCAGGTTTAATATTGAGTTTTTTTATATATGAATTAGTAACTTCATATATAATATCTTTATGAAGATATTTATGACTTTCAAATCTTTTTAGAGAAGCAGAAGTTATATTTTTTTCTAAGTTTAAACATTCAAATAATGAATTTAGAGAAGGATAATCAGGAAGCAGTGCAATTCCTGATTTAATGGCATCACTGGGAGAAGTGATTTTTTTTGTAATCCCATTAACCGAGATTTTTCCTTTATATGAATTTACATTTCCAAATAAGCATTGACCTAAAATAGAACGTCCAGAATCAATTAAACCTGTAATTCCTAAAATTTCAGATTTTTTTAATTTAAAGGACACATTGTTAAGCAAATTTTGAAATTGTAAATTCTCAACCAATAAAACGTTTTCTCCAAGCTCAATATTAAGTTTAGGATATGAATTTTTACGTATAGATACTGATAGCAAAGTTATAATATCTTCATCTGTAATATTTAATATATTCTTAGAATATACAATTTTACCCTGAGATATAATGCTTAATTTATCAGAAACCATTTTTATTTCATCAATTATATGTGTAATGTAAATTATAGATACACCTCTAGACTTCAACTTTGAAATAATTGAAAATAAAATATTTTTTTCTACAGAAGTAAAAGATGATGAAACCTCATCTAATATTACTACTTTTGCAGAAGAAACGTAAACTTTAAAAAGTTCTATTAATTGCTGCTGAGGATAATTTAAAGTAGAAATTGGAGCATCTACATTAAGATTAATATTAAATTCATTAAACAGTTCATAACATTGGCAGCGAAGCTTCTCTAAATTAACTGTACTAAAAAGTCTATTACTAGTGACCATTGTATACGAAAAAATATTTTCATAGATTGATAAATTAGGAAATAGAGTAGTATCATGTGAAATACAATAAATTCCTAATTTCCTAGCATCAGAGATTGATTTAAACACAACAGGTTTTTCATCTAAAATCATTTTACCATTATCAAGGGAAAACATACCACTAATTATTTTTATTATTGAGGATTTACCAGAGCCATTCTCCCCAATTATTGAATGAACTTCCCCAGAATAAAAATCTAAATTAATATCGTCTAGTGAAAAATCTTCAGTAAGATATTTACTAACATTGCGTAATGATAACTTAGGAATATTCATAAGTACCTCCATATCAAAAATAGTTTATTATAGATGATCTTCAAAAGCATTAACAGATGTAAATAACTGAATATTATTATTGAAGATTTCTGTTTTAAAATTATCATCTATATTGGGACTCGTGATAATTTTCTCTGTTATTTCTGTTAATTTACCTACTTTATAAAAAGAATTTTTTTTGAAGGCCTCTGATGAACATAAAACAATTCGTTCATTTGAATTTTTAATAGAGGCTTGAATAAGGGAAGCTATATTAATGCTAGATACAGTAACATCTAAATTGCTTGAAATACCATTAACCTCTATAAATAATTTATTTACAAAAAAGAGATTTAAATTATCAATTGTAAGAGTACCAAAGACTGATTTAGTAGAAGAATCAATAACTCCACCTAGCAGAATTACTTTTATTGTTTGATGATTAGCAAGTTCAGCAGCAATTAAAATATCATTAGTTACGATAGTTAAATTTTTTTTTGTAATTAATTTTTTTGCTATAGAAAGATTAATTATTCCATTAGATAGCATTATTACATCGTCATCATTAATCATTTCAATGGCAATATCAGCAATATCATTATAATCAGTACTTTCTTCATAAGCATTATCTGTTAAATTATTTTCAATATAAATATTATCTTCAGAATTTAAAACGGCACCACCATGAGTACGAGTTATAAAACCTTCTTTTTCTAATTTTTCTAAATCACGTCTTATAGTTACTTCTGATACGTTTAACATTTTACTTAAAATATTTACTTCAAGTTGTTTATTTTCAATTAAATAGTTTTTTATAATTTTAATTCGTTCAATTGCAAACACCTAGTTACTTAACAGCTAATCAAAATTTAATAGTGTTACTAAAAATTAAGATGAGCAGTATCTCCTTTCAATTTTTATAATTATTCATGAAAGCTAGCCTATTAGCTATATTTAATATTGATTATATCATAATTTTAATGAACATAGTAAAAAATGAACTATAATAGAGCCTAAGTTAAATTTTTAATAAAATGAAATGTTAATGAGCATACTATATTAGTGGATAAAATAATAAATTAATTAAGAAGAAAAGTATTAGCTAATTAATAATAACTATTGAATAATAATGCCTAATTTGATATTATATTATTATAGATTTTAAGAGAAAAGGAGTTTAGGCATGAGCTTAAAAATAAATGATACTGTAACTTGGGTTGGTAAAATTGATTGGGAGTTAAAGAAATTTCATGGAGATGAATATTCTACACATAAAGGGTCTTCATATAATTCATATTTGATTAGAGATGAAAAAACAGTACTTATAGATACTGTTTGGGAACCATTTAGTCGAGAATTTATTGCTAATTTAAAGAAAGAAATAGATATACAAAAAATTGATTATATAGTTATTAACCATTCAGAAGTTGATCATAGTGGTGCATTAGTGGATCTAATGGAAGAAATACCCAATACTCCAATTTATTGTACAAAAAGTGGTGTCAGAATATTAAAAGGACATTATCATAAAGATTGGAATTTTGTGGAGGTTAAAACGGGAGATACATTAGATATAGGAAAACATAAGCTTACTTTTATAGAAGCTAGCATGCTTCATTGGCCAGATACTATGTTTACATATTTATCAGAAGAAAATATGTTATTTAGTAATGATGGATTTGGTCAACATTATGCTTCAGAATTTATGTATAATGATAAGGTTGATCAAGCAGAGTTATATCAAGAAGCACTTAAATATTATGCAAATATTTTAACTCCATTTAGCAAACAAGTTGTTAAGAAAATTGAAGAAATATTAAGCTTTAATTTACCGATTGATATGATTTGTCCAAGTCATGGTATAATATGGAGAGATAATCCAATTCAAATAGTAAATAAATATTTAGAATGGGCAAATGAATATAAAGAAAATCAAATTACAATAGTTTATGACAGTATGTGGAATGCTACAAGAAGAATGGCAGAAAGCATTGCAGAAGGAATAACAAGTACTAATAAAGAAGTAGAAATAAAGCTTATTAATTCAGCTAAAAGTGATAAAAATGATATTGTTGTAGAATCATTTAAATCAAAGATAGTTCTTATTGGATCATCAACTATAAATAATGGTGTTTTATCATCAACAGCATCAATATTAGAAATGCTTAAAGGATTTAGATTTAGAGGTAAAAAGGCAGCTGCGTTTGGTAGTTATGGATGGAGTGGAGAAGCTACAAAAATAATGACAGAAGAACTAGAAAAAGGCGGCTTTGAAATAATTAATTCAGGAATAAAAGAATTGTGGAATCCAGATGAGGATGCATTAAATAGATGCAGAGAGTTTGGAAAAACAATTGTAGAAGCGCTTTAATTTACATATATGTTTAATTTAATGAGCAATTATTAATATGGCATACATGTAATTAATAAATATGTATTATTAATTTATAGGAGGGTTTTGATTATGGAAAAATACATTTGTACAATATGTGGTTATGTTTATGATGAAGAATTAGGAGATCCAGACAATGGGGTTGCAGCTGGAACAAAATTTGAAGACATTCCTGAAGATTGGGTTTGTCCACTATGTGGGGTTCCTAAATCTGATTTTGAAAAAGAATAAGAAATAGAGTAATTTTAGAAAACTTAAACGAGAGAGCTATCAAAATGTTTTATATATTTTGATAGCTCTCTCGTTTAAGTTTTATTTATTCTTGTAACCACATTATTATTGCATCTTCTTTATTGTCTTCATAGTATCCTTTCCTAATGCCATCTTGCTTAAAATTATGACGTTTATAAAGGGTTTGAGCAGCTTTATTACTGGTTCTCACTTCAAGAGTGAAAGAGGTGCAGCCTAGACTTTTACAATAATTAAGAAATTCTTTAAGAAGTTTAGAGGCAATACCTTGTTTTCTATAATTTGGATGTATAGCTATATTTGTTATATGTGATTCATCAAGGACAATCCAGGTCCCTATAAAACCTACAACTTTGTTATCAATTTTGGCAACTAGATATCTAGCAACAGGATTAGTTAGTTCTTGGGTATAAGAATCTTTGCTCCAGCTAATAGAGAAGCTTAATGAGCTAATATTTAAAATATCATCAATATCTTCTTCTTTCATGAAATCAATAACTAAATTCATTTTACTTCATCCTTTGCTCATATTCTCTTTCAGCTTGAGGTTTTTTTAGATAAAACGGAGCAGAGTTTGGATCATCAAAGACCCCATTTCTTAGAAATAGACTGCCTAACTCACCTAAAGATGAAGCCCTAACTAAATTAAGATGATTAGGTGGAAAATAACAATTAGGGCAATTTTTAATTAAGTAATCTCTATATTTATCTACTCCATCACCTATAAATACAACTTTTTCATTTTTAGCTTTGATTAATTCTATTAATTCATCAACATCTAGTGATGAATGATCTAAAAGTTTTTCTAATGTAATTGGTAACTCATATTTAATATCAGTATCAGTGGATTCATCAGAATTAGTGCAATAAGTTGAATTGCTTTTATATAATGAAGTATAAACACTATTTCTTAAAGCATCCATTATAGGGCATATAAGACCATCAAAATTAGATGCACTAAGTGCTAAGGCATCTAAACTAGATACACTGACATATGGTTTGCCACTTCCAAAACTTAATCCTTTTACAGTTGCCATTCCTATCCGAAGTCCAGTAAAAGAACCAGGGCCTTTAGAAACAACATATCCATCAATATCACCTATTGTTAAATTATTGTTCTTTAATAAATCTTCAATTATATTCATTAATATTACTGAATGTTCTTTTTTATCATTTAAAGTAATTTCACTAAGTAATTTTTCATTCTTCATTAAGGCTATAGTTGCAACCTTTGAAGATGAGTCGACAGCAAGTATAATCATATTTACAACTCCTTTATATAATCATATTTATCTCCATAAGGAGTTAAAATTATTTTTCTATAATCTTCACCCTTGACTAAATCTTTTTCTATTTTTATATGAAGCAAATCTCTTGGAAGAATTTCTTCTATGTAATTTGCCCATTCTATAACAGATACTGCATCAGAAAAAATATAATCGTCAAATCCAATTGCATAAATTTCATCAGGATCGCTTACTCTATAGACATCAAAGTGATTAAGCTTTAATTCATTTCCTTCATATTCATTAACAATTGTAAAGGTTGGACTTGTAATATTGTCACTTATGCCTAAACCTTTTGCAATTCCTTTAGTTATATGAGTTTTACCAGTACCTAAATCTCCAGTTAAACAAACTATATCGCCAGCTTTTAATAGCCTGCCTAGTTTTATTCCTAATTGTGTAGTTTCATCTACGCTATAAACTTCAAATTCCATGAAATATGGTGACCTCCTTAAGTGAGAATTAAAATATTACATCTATAAGCTAAATTTTGATAATTAACCATACTAATGTTGCAAAAAACAATCTTCATTAAATTTAGTTATTGTAACTTAATTTTGCTGAAGAATTAAATTGCAATTATATATATGTTTAAAAAAAGTTTATTCATCTAAATTTATTATATATTTTTGATAATACAAACAAATTAATTTTGCAAACTATGAATTTTATTAATTAGAACTTATAAATCTAATTAAAAATTTAAAAGAATAAATTCTCATTCTTTTATTTTATCTCAAAATTTTATAAAAGCAAATTAATAATCTTATTTCATATTTTTGAATTTATAGTATAATATAATATTTAAAAATATGTAATAAATTTATATATATTTATTTTTAATTAATTGGTATAATAAATCTAAATGTATACTAAACTTAATTAACAGAATAATAAGCAGAGTAATATAGAGTTGTAGATGGTTAAATTTCGGAGGTGGCTTATTTTGAAAAAGATTACCTTTGCAATGGTAGTAATAACTATTGCATTGTCTTTTGGTATGAGTTTATTTTCAAGTCCATTATTAGCAAATACTGAAAATAACAGAGTTGAAAACAGAGAGAAATATTTAAACATAATGACAGTTAATAAACCCCAGTACGATATGGTAAAAAAAATAATAAAAGATAAAAATAGTGTAGACTATATGTTTATTAATGAAAAAGACATTAGTGAATTTAAATATAGTGAAGATGTTTTAAACAATATATCAAATATGGATGTATTTATGTATTCAGGGACTTCATTTGAACCTTGGAGCAGTTCTTTTATTGATGAATTAAAAAAAGGAAATCTTGGTATAATAAACTTAGCTAGAGGTGTAAGACTTTTAAATTATTCACATAGTGGTGATAATAAAGAAAATCCATATTATTTTGAAGGAATAGAAGAATATAAAATAGCATTATATAATGTAAAGTCAGCTATTGAAGATAGAGATCCTCAAAATAGAGATTATTATGAAGAAAATTATAATGAAGCTATTAAAGAATTTGAAGATAAGATAAATAAGTATAAGGACAAAATAAGTTCATTAAGTGAATATAAGTTTATAACTTTAAATAATGACTTTGATTATTTAACTAAAGGGTTAAATTTAAGTACAATTCAGCTTGATAATCATGAAATGGCTGAATTCATTAAGGTAAATAATTTAGATCCTAAAAAAGTTATTATAATAGTTGATGGAGAGCAAAACACAAAATTAGATTTATCATCTTATAATACAATAAAATTATGGAAGTATTATGGTGATATGTCCTTTGATGAGCTGATTTTATATAATGTAAATGAATTAGCAAAATGGGCAAAAATAAAAGAAGATACACCTGTAGCTACTACTTCAACTTCAGAAAATAATACAGCAGCAAAATAAATACGAGAAATTTTTATAGAAAATGAAGAATAAGACACATTAAAAATAATAGATTAAGGATAGTTTTCTATTATTTTTAATGTGTCTATTTATGTGGTTATGGCGTCAAAAAATTGTAATTAATTGATGAGAATTATCTTTATTTTTTATAAATTTAGGCCTAAAATTAATATAATGAATAATATTAATTTTATAAAGAATAAAAAAATAGGGTAGTAAACAAAAAACTTGTTGCTTTATTTAGATTTATGTTATATACTAATTAATGTCTTAGGGGTATGGCTCAACGGTAGAGTAGTGGTCTCCAAAACCATTGGTTCTGGGTTCAAATCCTAGTGCCCCTGCCATCAAGGTCGTAGTGCGTTGCATTACGGCTTTTTTTACGTATTAAAATAGCAAGAAATAAAAATTTGTTAATTTTTATTTCTAACTTTCCTTTTGGATAGTATCGTACTTTTAAGTGCGTGCTATCTTTTGTAACCGCATTGTTGTATATTAATAATATCAATGTATAAAATATACAATTAAAATGAGGTGTAATTATGAAAGTATTACTTATTAATGGTAGTCCTAAAGTAAAGGGGTGTACTTATACAGCTTTAACTGAAATTGCTAAAGAATTAGAAAAGGAAAATATTGAAGCTGAAATATTCCATGTTGGAAATAAGCCTGTTCGTGGCTGCATGGCTTGTGGAGGATGTTATAAAACTAATGGTGTGTGTGTATTTAATGATGATACGGTAAATGAAGCTTTAGAGAAAGCTAAAGAAGCTGATGGATTTATTTTTGGATCACCAGTACATTATGCTGCTGCTTCTGGTGCAATAACGTCTTTTTTAGATAGGTTTTTTTATGCTGGAAACAGTTTTCAATACAAACCTGGTGCAGCAATTGTAAGTTGTCGTCGTGGTGGTTCGACAGCTGCTTTTGAGCAATTAAATAAATATTTTACTATTTCAAATATGCCTGTTGTATCTTCTCAATATTGGAATATGGTTCATGGAAATACTCCAGAAGAAGTTAAACAAGATTTAGAAGGTATGCAAACAATGAGAACTTTAGGAAAAAATATGGCTTGGCTTTTAAAATCTATACAAGCTGGTAAAGAAGCAGGAATCTCATTACCTGAAAAAGAATCTAGAGCTGTTACTAATTTTATACGTTAAAATATTGTTGTATAAAATGTACTAAATAATTAAATATTAATATATAATATGAAAGTCATTTTGCCTAAGTTAGAATTTGTGTAAAATGGCTTTTTATTCATGTACAAATTTTTATCATTATGCAAATAAATATGGTAATATTATTTTAAAATATGAAAGGGGTTAAAAAATGAGTATAGGATATGCATGTTTAACTATTGGAGTACCAAATACGAATTTAAAAAGCTGCACAGCTAAAAATGCAAATGAAGATAAATTATTACAATTAATTTTACATAATTTAAATTCTCTTGAAAATATAATTGATTATAATATTGAAAATAATATAAGGCTTTTTAGGATTAGTTCTGATTTGATTCCATTTGGTTCAAGTCCAATTAATGTTCTTTCATGGGAAAATATTTTTTCTTCAAAATTAAGTGAAATAGGAGAAAAAATAAGGAAAAGTGTTATGAGAGTTTCGATGCATCCTGGCCAATATACTGTGCTTAATTCATCTAATATAGAAGTTGTAAATAGAGCAATTGATGACTTGAATTATCATACTAAGGTTCTAGATAGTCTTGGTGTAGGAAGTGAACATAAAATTGTACTTCATATTGGTGGTGTTTATAATGACAAAGGGCAGGCAATAAAAAGGTTTATAACTAATTATGAGCGTTTGAGTGATGCTGTAAAACATAGACTCGTTATTGAAAATGATGATAAATCCTATAATATAAATGATGTTTTAGAAATAGGCATAAATAATAAGATTCCAGTAATTTTTGATAATCTCCATAATGAGCTTAATCCATATGATAAAGAAAAAGATGATATATATTGGATTAATAAATGCAAAAAAACTTGGAAAGAAAAAGATGGTTATCAAAAGATTCATTATTCTCAGCAGAATCCTTTAAAGAAATTAGGTTCTCATTCAAATACTATAAGAATTAATAAATTTATTGATTTTTATGAAAGCTTAGAAAGAGAAGATGTTGATATAATGCTTGAAGTTAAAGATAAGAATCTTTCAGCAGTTAAATGCATAAATGCTACAACTAAAGAGAATAAAATTAAAAAACTTGAAGATGAATGGAGCAGATATAAATATACCGTATTAGAAAATTCTCCTTCAAATTATTTAGAAATAAGAAAATTATTAAAAGATAAAAACGATTATCCAGTTATTAAATTTTACAATTTCATAGAAGAAGCAATGGAAATGGAAGTTACATTAGGAAATTCAATAAATGCTATAATGCATGTTTGGGGATATTTTAAGAATATTGCAGAAGATAAGGAAAAAAAGAGTTTTTTAAAAAGTATTGATGATTATAAGCAAGGAAAAATATCTATTAGTATAATTAAAAACAAATTATGGAAAATGACTTGTAAATATAATGAAACTTATCTTTTAAATTCATATTATTTTTTTATTTAATAAGAAAATTATATCTATTAGTGACTATAAAGAGGTATAATATTGTCATAATAAACTAATAAGATTGGCATTGAGAAGGAGGATTTTTACATGAAGACACTGGAACTAAAAAAGAATTTTTATTGGACAGGAGTATTGGATCCTGATTTAAAAGTATTTGATATTGTTATGGAAACTGAGTTTGGAACTTCATATAATTCATATCTACTTAAAACAAGTGAAAAAATAGTATTATTTGAAACAGCAAAAGCTAAATTTTTAGATGGATACTTGGAAGCGCTAAATAAGTTAGTAAATATTAGTGATATTGATTATATTGTAGTTAATCACACAGAACCAGATCATGCAGGAAGCATAGAAAAACTTATTGAAATGAATCCTAATATTAAAATTGTAGGAACTGGAGTTGCAATAGGTTTTTTGAAAAATATTGTAAATCGCGATTTTTACAGTATATCAGTAAAAGAAAATGACACTTTAGATTTAGGAGATAAAACTTTACGATTTATGGTTCTTCCTAATTTACATTGGCCTGACACAATGTATACGTATATTGAAGAGGATAAAACTCTACTTACTTGTGATTCCTTTGGATCACATTATAGTTTTGATGAAATTCTGCTAAGTAAGGTTAAAGATAATGAAGGTTATATGAGGGCTAACAAATATTACTTTGATAATATTATCGGACCTTTTAAGAAGCCTTTTATGGTAAAAGCATTAGATAGAATTAAAGATTTAGATATAGATATGATTTGTACAGGGCATGGTCCAGTAATTGATTGTAGAATAGAAGAAATTAAAGCAATTAATGCTAAATGGTGTGAAGTAATTAATCCAAATCCAAGAAAAACAGTAATAATCCCGTATGTAAGCGCTTATGGATACACAAAGCAATTAGCAGGTGAGATAGCTAAAGGAATTAAAGCTAGTGGAGATGTGGATGTAAGAGATTATGATTTATTAGAAACAGAAAAAAGTAAGGTATTAGAAGAATTAGGATTTGCTGATGGTATTCTTTTTGGTACTCCTACAATTGTAGGTGAAGCATTAGAGCCAATTTGGGATTTAACTATATCAATTTTTGCAAGAACTCATGGTGGAAAATTTGCTAGTGCATTTGGAAGTTATGGCTGGAGTGGTGAAGGTGTTCCACATATTATTCAAAGATTAAAACAGCTTAACATGAAGGTTATTGATGGATTACGTATTAAGTTTAAGCCAAGTGACAATGATCTAAGTGAAGCTTATGACTATGGTTATAACTTTGGATGTATAGTGCAAAATAAAGAAAATCCAAAGAAAAAATCAGCAAAGAGAACACTAGTAAAATGTTTAGTTTGCGGTGAAATATTTGATTCTAGCCTTGAAATTTGTCCTGTTTGTGGAGTCGGAAAGGAAAATTTCATTTCTGTTGAAGTCGATGAAAGTGATTATAAGAAAAATACAAATGAGATTTATTTAGTTCTTGGAAATGGTGCAGCGGGAATAAGTGCGGCAACGGCAATAAGAGAACGAAATGAAACTTGTTCTATAGTTTTGGCTTCAAATGAAAAAGTGCTAGGATATAACCGTCCAATGTTAACCAAATCAATGATAGCCAAATTTAATCCAAAACAAATTGCAATTCATGACGAAGCTTGGTACCAAGAAAAGAATATAACAAATGTACTTGATAAAGAAGTTGTTAAGATTGACACAAAAGGAAAGGAAGTTCTTTTCAAGGATGGAATTAAACTTAAATATGATAAATGTATTTATGCTTTAGGCTCTGAAGGTTTTCTTCCTCCAATTAAAGGAATTAATAAAGAATCAGTTATAGCAATTCGTAATATTTCTGATACTGATAAAGTTATGGAATTATTACCAAACGTAAAAAATATTGTTGTAATTGGTGGCGGAGTTCTTGGCCTTGAAGCAGCTTGGGAATTACGTAAGTCACAATGTAAAGTTACTGTATTAGAAATTGCAGATAAATTAATGGGAGCTCAATTAGATTACGAAGGTGGAAAGTTCCTAGAAGATATAATTAAAGGAACTGGAATAAATGTAAAATTAAATGTTAAGATTGACGAAATAGAAGGTAGAAAATCAGTTACAGGTGTAAGAATTAATGGTAATGAAGTTATTGCTGCAGATCTTGTTATTGTATCTTGTGGCATTGTAGCTAATTCCCAAATAGCAAAAGAAGCAGGAATTAATACTAATAGAGCTATAGTTGTAAATGAAAAAATGGAGACTAATATTTCTAATATTTATGCATGTGGAGATTGTGCAGAATATAATGGAGTAAACTATGGTATTTGGCCTCAAGCTTTAGAAATGGGTAAGGTTGCAGGAGCAAATGCAGCTGGAGATTCATTAGCTTATGAAACCGTAGATGCTGCTTTAACGTTCAATGGAATGAATACTTCATTATATTCAATTGGAGATAATGGAAAGAATCCTTATCTTAAATACAAAACAGTAGAATTTAAAGATCCAGTTAAAAACACTTACACAAAATATTATTTTGCAAATAATCGTTTATGTGGAGCTATATTGATTGGGGACACTAAAAATATCGTAAAAGTTACACAAGAGGTAAAAGAAAATAAGCTGTTTACTGAAATTTTTTAAAAACTATTCTAAGGAGACATATATTTTAGATGAGCTTTCAGCATCTTTATCAAATGAACTTTTTAAGTTTAGAATAAAATAATATATATTTTTAAATTTATTATTCAAAAGTGCTTAGTAACATGAAGTAAAAGAATATTTATATAAAATATTCAAATTTTATGTGGCTAAGTGCTTTTTATTTACACTGAAAAGTTTAAAATTTAATTATGTTTTAGAGAAGAAGTAAAGGATAAAATTTGTTTTTGTAGAATAATGTATGTATGAGGAATTATTGTATTTATTTTCAATGAAAGATATTGAAAATAGATGTGAAGATTAAAAGCTAATGATGGATTTTAAATAGACAGCAATATAAAAATTTTATTAGTATGAATGGAGATGCATTAGAGTGAAAGAGCAGCTATTAGAATATTTGTTTAAAAAATCACCAGTAGCTTTGTCATACCATAAAGCTATTTTTGATAAAGATGGTGTTCCATATGATTGTGAATTTTTAGATGTGAACAATATATATGAAAGCATGATAGGATTAAAAGATTATGAAGTTATTGGAAAAAATTATAATGAAATCTTTGAAATAGGTAATGTTATTGGAGACGAGTGGAAAAGGGCATTTCAAGAAGCAATTATTAACAATAAAACTGTAGTCATTGATGTCTATAATAAGGCTGTATATAAATGGATTAGAATAACTATTTTTATATTAGACAAGGAGCATTTTTGCCTGTATATTTAATGATGTTAGTAAAGAATATATAAAAGGAAAAGAAATAGAAGGAATTTTAAAAGTTAATATAGACATGTTATGTGTTATAGATGAAAATCTGAATTTTCTTAAAGTAAATAGAGAATTTGAAAAAGTGTTAGGATATACTGCAGAAGAATTTGAAGAAAAGAATTTTCTTTCTTTAGTTAACAAAGAAGATTTACCTAAAACTATGAATGCAATAAGAAATTTAAATGAATTAGAACCGATATCAGGGTTTGTAAATAGAATAAATTCAAAAGTTGGAGGATATAGGTATTTAGAATGGTATATTCAAATTAATAGTAAATATATATATGCATCCGCAAGAGATGTTACAGAAAAAATTAAGCAAGAAGCTAACTTTAACAAGGTTTCCTATAAGGATGAAGATATAGGTCTATTAAGTATAGATTTTTTCAATAAAAGAATTGCAGAAGAAATTGAAAGAGCAGATAGATATAATGATCCTCTTGCAATGATCATGTTAACATTAGATAATTTAAAAACGCATAAATTAGACTCTTCAGCTAAGGAAGAAATGGTAAAGGAAACTGCTAAAATAGCAAAAAGTGTAATACGTAAATATGATATTTTAGTTAGAATAGATGATGAAAAATTTATATTGTTAATGCCAAAAACAAATAAAAGTGGTGGAATTGTAGTTGCTGAAAAAATTCGTAGAGCTTTAAATGAGACTATACATCCTATTGTAGGCAAATTTATGGCTAGTTTTGGAGTTTCAGAAAGAGTAAAGGCTGAATCTCTTAAACAATGGCAAGAAAGATTAAATAAATTATTAATTAGTTCACAAGAGCAAGGTAAAAATTTTATAATTGCCACTAAGTTTGAATAAGCAATTGAAATTAAGGCAGAAAAACTTCAATGGAATAATGAATGGAACAGTGGAAATGAAGACGTTGATAAAGAGCATCAAGAACTCTTAGCATTATTAAATGATTTAATTAATGTTTCAATTATAGAAATGGATTTTGAAAAGAGTATAGACAAGCTGGATATATTAATAGAAAAAATAGTAAATCACTTTGATACCGAAGAAGAATTTTTAGCTAATATGGAGTATAAAGATTATGATAAACATAGTAAAATTCATAAAAATTTAATCGGAAAGATGTTTCAATTAAAACAGTGTTATCAAAATAGAGAACTTAATCCATCGGCTTTTTTTTCTTTTTTAGCAGATGATGTTATTATTGAACATTTGATAAATGAAGATATACAATTTTTTAATTTATTTAGTAAATCCTAATTTTGAATAGGAATAGGAGTGAGATAAATGAAGGTATCTGGAATTGAAATGAATTTTTGTGATTTAGAAAATGGATATAATAAAAGTTTACGTCCTATAGATGAAGAAAGCGGATTTAAAATTCGTCCAGGATTATATCTTGAAAATGGATCTGTTATTGTTCCAGGAGGAGTTAGCTTTACTATTAGTTCTCAAAATGCTACTTCGGTTAAATTAGTTTTATTTAAAAGAAATGAATATGAACCATTTGCTATAATTCCATTTCCTGAACATTATAAGATAGGAACTGTTTATTCTATGATTGTATTTGGATTAAATATTGAAGAGCTTGAATATGCTTATAGCATTGATGGTCCATACAATTTGGAAAAGGGATTAATTTTTGACAGCAGTAAATATCTTCTAGATCCTTATGCAAAGGCAGTTGTAGGTCAGAGTAAATGGGGATATAAGCCAGAATATGCAAATCAATATAGAGCAAGAGTTGTTATAAACGATTTTGATTGGGGAAATAGTAAACAACTTAGAATTCCTATGAAGGATTTAATTATATATGAATTACATGTTAGAGGATTTACAAACCATATATCATCTGGTGTGAGTTATCCAGGTACTTTTGAAGGTCTATTTGAAAAAATACCCTATTTAAAGGAACTTGGAATTAATGCAGTCGAACTTATGCCAGTATTTGAATTTGACGAACTAAAGGATATGCGTATTGTAAAAGGAAAAAGATTATTAGATTATTGGGGATATAATGCAGTAAGTTTTTTTGCACCGAATACAAGCTATACAGCTGGTATTGAGTATAATAGAGAAGGTGATGAATTAAAATCGTTAATTAAAAAATTTCATGAAAATGGAATAGAAGTAATTCTTGATGTTGTATTTAATCATACTGCTGAAGGTAATGAAAAAGGACCATATATATCATTTAAAGGAGTGGACAATAATATATACTATATGCTTACTCCTGATGGAAAATATTATAATTTCAGTGGATGTGGAAATACAATAAATTGTAATCATCCTAATGTTCAAAATATGATTTTAGATTGTCTCAGATATTGGGTAACTGAATACAGAATAGATGGCTTTAGATTCGATCTTGCATCTATACTGGGACGTAATGAAGATGGCTCTCCAATGAGTCAGCCACCGTTATTAAAAAATCTAGCCTTTGATCATATTCTTTCAAATGTTAAATTAATTGCTGAAGCATGGGATGCAGGTGGATTGTATCAGGTTGGAAGCTTTCCATCTTGGAGCAGATGGTCAGAATGGAATGGTAAGTATAGAGATGATGTTCGTAAATTTTTAAAAGGAGATCCAGGATTAATACATGTTATAGCAGATAGAATATCAGGATCTCATGATTTATATGATCCAATTTATAGAGGGCATAACGCATCGGTTAATTTTATAACCTGCCATGATGGTTTTACATTATATGATTTGTATTCTTATAATAATAAGCATAATGAAGCTAATGGATGGAATAATACTGATGGTGATAATAACAATAATAGTTGGAATTGCGGGATTGAAGGAGATACCGATGTTGATGAGGTATTGAAACTTCGAAAAAAAATGATAAAAAATGCATGTGCAGTTCTTATTGCAAGTAGAGGAACACCTATGCTTTTTGCAGGAGATGAATTTTGTAATACACAATTTGGAAATAACAATCCATATTGCCAGGATAATGAAATATCATGGATTGATTGGAGTTTGCTAGATAAAAATGCAGATATATTTGATTTTTTTAAGAATATGATAAAGTTTAGAAAAGTTCATCCTGTTCTTAAAGGTAGTACTGGTCCAGCAAAATGTGGATTACCTGATATGAGTAAACATGGTAATGAGCCGTGGTATATAGATTCATCGAGGGAAGCATGGGTGCTTGGGATTATGTTTGCAGGATTTAATGAAAAAACTGATGAAGACGATATTGTTTATATTGGAATTAACACGCATTGGGAAAAACAGTGGGTTAGATTGCCTGATTTGCCTGCTAACTTTCAGTGGCTTATGTCGATAAATACTGGTATGCTTAATGATAAAGATTTTATTGAGTCAGTTGAGGAAATGCCTTTAATCACTAATGGGATTGAAATGGAACCAAGATCTGTTATGATTGCAATAGGAATAAACAATTAGACATATGATGTAAAGAACTAATTGTAGCATATATAAACAAAATTCAGAAGGTGTTTCAGTAAGATAAAAATTGAATGTTGAAACATCTTCTGATTTATGTGTAAATGTACAATAAAATAATTAAATATTTGTTCATTTGAATAATGGAATAATTATTGAAAATGATTATACTTTTTCTGTATAATTAATGTTTATATAGTGAAGGAAAATAACAGACTAGAGCACAATTTATATTTTGTATCAGACTGTTATTTTTTATATACTCGATTATATTTTTGAAAATTTATATATTAATTAAATTACAAAAGGTATGAAGCCTTTTAAACGCACAATATAATTTACAAATACTTCTTGTTTACACCTATATATTGTGTAATTAAGAATTTGTTTGATCTTTTTGTTGGACAATTATATATTAAAAATTAAGTAAAGATTGTGAAAATAATCTAATAGTTATATAATTAAAATATTTTATAATATTTAATTAAAGTATATATGTTATAAAAACAATCTACATGAAAATGTGAAATAGTATTCCTATTGTACTAAGGAGTTAAAATTGTAACATATATAGTTATATTTTGTTAGTTTATATTACAACATTTTGTGGATATTAAAAAAATAATGTGGATATAATTTAGAAAAGAGGAATTAAGATGAATGAATCAATTTATAAATATTTAAGAGTAGGATTAATACATTTTATGGCTTATCCAGAAACTACAAAATTTAATGAACAAAAAAGTCTTGTAGAATCAATAAAAAAAGTTTTAGCAGACGATTATTTTAATGCAATAGAGATTACCCATATAGAAGATGAAGCACAAAGAGAAGAAATTAAGAAATTATTAGAACAAAGTCATATGACAATTGCATATGGAGTTCAACCAAGATTATTGAGTGCTGGATTGAATCCAAATCATTTAGATGAAACTGAAAGAAAAAAAGCAGAAAAGATAATTCTTGAGTCAATAGATGAGGCATATTATTTAGGGGCTGAAAGTATAGCTTTTTTAGCAGGAAAATATGATGAAAATAAAAAGGAGGAAGCTTATGAACAATTATTAAAAACAACAAAAAATGTATGTCAATATGCAAAGAGAAAGGATATGTCAATCGCTCTTGAAGTTTTTGATTATGATGTTGATAAAAGAGCATTAATTGGACCAGCTACTTATGCAGCACAATTTGCAAAGGACATAAGAGAACAATCAGATAATTTTGGGTTATTAGTAGATCTATCACATTTACCTCAAACATATGAATCTTCAAAATTTGCTATTCAAACTATGAAGCCATATATAACACATTTTCATATTGGAAATTGTGTTATGAAAGAAGGCGCAATAGCATATGGAGATACGCATCCACGTTTTGGATTTCCAAATGGAGTTAATGATGTAAATGAGGTTAAAGAATTCCTTCAAGTTATGAAGGAAGAAGGTTTTTTTGATGAAGAAAATCCTTATATAATTTCATTTGAAGTTAAACCTTGGGAAAATGAAAATTCGGAAATTATAGTAGCAAATGCTAAAAGGACATTAAATAGAGCGTGGTCATTACTTTAAATTAAATGGTTATATTATAATAAGTATAATTAAGCACATTAAAAAAGTAACGAAATACATTGGTATAGTTGAGTTATTTTATTTTATGTGCTTTAAATATACACCTATAAAAAGAGCAGCTATGCTGCAATATGGGACTTTCCTGAAATACAGAACTTTTTTACAAATAAGAACTTATTAAGTTATTCTGGAGGAATATCATCCTCAATCATTCACCATTTATCATTGATTAAACTTGGTACCGCCACTTTTTAGATATGTCATGAAAATATTTACATCTATTTCGAAAAGGAGAGATAATTGATGGATTTTTTGAGTAAAGAATTAGCTAAAAGTATTGTTGAAAAAACTATGAATGTAGTTGATTATAATATTAATATTATGAATGAAAATTGTGTAATAATAGCATCTGGAAATAAGGAGAGAATTGGAACGATTCATGAAGGTTCAATAATTGTATTGCAAAGAAAATCAGAATTTAATGTTGACGAAAATGAAAGAAGAACTGCTTCCAAAGTATCCTAATGTAGATGATATAGTTCCAATTAATCATGCTTATGGATGTGGAGTTGCGATTAATGCGCCTGAGGCAAAAATTCCAATTCGAGCTTTAAGAAATCTTTCAAAACATCCTAACTTTGGAGGAGAGTTAATGGTAGTGCGTTAGGCTGTGAAAAATTAACGGTAGAAATGCTATTAGATGAAGCTGACATAAATCCTGAAAATGTAATTATTCTTCAAGAGCAAAAAGGTATGGAGGCTATGATAGATGCATTAATGAATATGACTGATAAGAAATTAGCTAAATTAAATGAACGTAGAAGAGAAACTCTTCCATTGTCAGATCTTTGCATTGGTATGCAGCTACTCCTGCTAGTGATATTGTATGTGGTCTATGCCAGCTTGCATCTGGTATTACACTTCAAGTATTTATGACCGGGCGGGGGACACCTTATGGGTTGGCAATTGCACCAGTAATTAAAGTATGATCTAGAAATGATATGAAAGATATGTGGCAGGATTTAATTTATATAAATTCTGGTTCTATAGCAACAGGGGAAGCTACTATTTCAGAGATTGGAACAAAAGTATTTAACAAAATAATAGATATTGCTAGCGGAAAAGAACAAGCTTGTGCTGAAAAATACGAATTGCATAACGATTTATGTATTTTTAATCCTGCTCTAATTACTTAAAAAAGTTATTAGGATGTAAAAGAGCATTATTATTGTTTTATTAACTAAAATAAGTTAATAGGATTTCAAAATATAAATCATTAATAAACTGTGATATAATTTATTAATGATTTATATTAGAATAAATATTTTGGGGGACAAAAGTAATGGTAATTTTTTTACATATATTAGGGAATAACATTATACCTATTTTTACAATAATTGCTCTTGGGTACATAATAAGCAGAAAATTTGATTTAAGCATATCTACTCTTAGCAAATTGAATTTTTACTTATTTGTGCCTGGTTTTATATTTTATAACCTATATACTACTAATTTATCTTTTGATATGTTTAAAATATTATTTTTTTGTATTTTATATTTAATAGTCAATGACTTAATAGCAAGAATTGTTGCTAAAATTCGTAAGTATGATATAGGCATGACAAGTGCATTTAAAAATTCTATAATGTTTAATAATACAGGTAACATAGGAGTATCTCTTGTTACACTTATTTTTGGAAATGCACCTTACATAATAGGTGGTAAGACACCATATCTAAATGAAGCACTTACATCACAAATCATGATTTTGGTGTTTATGAATGTCACAATGAATACGATTGGATTTTATAATGCAGGAAGAGCAAAAATGAATATTAAAGCTTCAATGCACCAAATTTTTACTATGCCATCTATATATGCAATACCTCTTGCACTATTACTTAAATATTTTAGGATTGATATAACATCAACTCCTATATGGCCTACTTTAGAGTATGTAAAGAATGGACTTGTACCTATAGCTTTAATATCACTTGGAGTTCAACTTTCAAAAACTGAGTTTGATTTTAGAGATATTAATGTAAATATAGCAGTTTTCACAAGACTAATTATAGGACCTATGATTGCATTATTATTAATACATATACTAGGATTCAATGGAATTATTGCACAGGTACTTTTAATTTCTTATTCAGTGCCAACAGCTGTAAATACAGCTTTAATTGCTGTTGAATGTGGTAATAATCAAGATTTTGCATCACAAGAAGTAATGATATCAACGATTTTAAGTGGTGTTACACTTACAACAGCCATATATATAGCAAGAAACATATTTCCAGTCTAAAAAGATAAATTGCTATAATAACATATATATAAGTGAATTAAGAATAGAAAATTTAGAATCAAGGATGAAAATAAATTTAATGATAGTTCAAAGGAAGATCATCCTAAATTCTAAATTAAAGTGTGTGTAGTAACTTTAATTTAAAGTATATATTTATACTTAATGCTTGTAAATCTTTTTATAGTGATGTAAAATTAATAAAGAAATTGAACACGTGTGCAAATATAAATTTATTAAAAAGATAAGGAGAGTAATTATGAGATTTGGAATGAGATGTCATGATGTAATTCATAATAATCTTGAAGATTTAGCTGAAAGTATTCAAGAAAAAAAATTTAAAAGCGTTCATTTAGCGCTTACAAAGGTAAAAACAGATTTTGATTTTAAGAAAAGTAACATTACTCCAGGGATGGCAAAGCATGTTAGAGATATTTTTGGAAAACATGGAATAAGCATAGATATATTAGGATGTTATGTAAATTTAGCTCATCCAGATGATGCTGAACTTAAGATTCTTTTAGATAGATTTAAAGAGCATATAAGATTTGCAAGAGATTTTGGATGCAGCCTTGTTGGAACAGAAACTGGTGCATTAAATAAAGAATACGTATATGGTCCAGAAAATAATACAGAAGAAGCTTTTCTAAGAACTTTAAATTCAGTTAAGGAACTTGTTAAAGAAGCAGAAAAATTTGGAGTGATTGTTGCAATAGAAGGTGTTGCAAAGCATGTTATTAATACTCCAGAAAGAATGAAAAGAGTATTAGATAATATTGATTCTAATAATTTACAAGTGATTTTTGATCCAACTAATTATATAACTCCAGAAAATTATAAAAATCAAGATCAGTTAATTAAAAAAGCTTTTGAATTGTTTGGAGATAGAATAGTTGCAGTTCATGCAAAAGATTTTATTTGTGAAAATAATGAAATTAAGCTAGCTCCAATTGGAAAAGGATTATTAAATTATGAATTGCTATTATCTGTACTAAAAGAAAAAAATCAATACATAGATATATTCTTTGAAAGTACAAAACCAGAGCATGTAGATGATAGCATTGATTATATAACTAAAATGTATACATCAGTTAACAGTTAACAATTCACAGTTGACAGTTGAAGATGAAACGCCTAATGGCTTTTCTAAAATAAATTTAAAGTGGACAGATTCCTTTGTATAAAAAAATAAATCCCAAAACTAATAAGTTTAAAATTTATAATAAAATATAATTATTCCTTGAATTTGCTTTATAAAATTATAGGAAAATTGAAAGTTGCCTAGAAATGTTGCGAAAATGCATTTCTAGTTTTTTTATAGATTAGAACTCATTTTGTTAAGGAGATTTTTTTATACTAATTACTAAATGATTGATTTGAATACAATGTTTACATAAAAAATGTGCGTATGAACAAAAAAACAAATTAAAAACGATTAATAAATGTGTAAATAAATATTGAGAAAGCAATTGAAAGATATCATAATTAACATATAATTCAAATTTGATTAATTATAATGATATTAAGAGTTCTAGCGAGCATAGTGTATGTGGCTAGAACTCTCAATTGTTTGCCAATACACAAGGAAACAAAAAAAATTTTTGTGAATTAATAGTAAGTGGAGGGATGAGGATGGAAGTCACCAATGTAAATATAAAAGAAGATAAGCTTATACTTAATGTTAAAATAATTCCATTAATTATATCAATAATTGATATTGAAAATTTAGGTTTTAAGAGTAGAGTAAAATAAAACTCTGAAATTGCAACTATTCCAACTTTTTATGCACCACGAGGTAAATATGAATGGTTAAATTATGGTGTGCGTGCTTAAAGCCTTCAATAGAAAGGCAGCAAAGAGTTTGGATAAAGATTTATAATATGCTATAAAAATAGTATATTAACTCTTAGTGACATTTTAATAGTATATTTGTAACTATTAAAATAGTTATAAGTGTTAATAATTCAAAGCTTAAACAGTATATAAATAATATAATTTTTTTATAATTTTGAACAAAAAAATAAGAAAAAAGTAATATTAATTGTGTTGGATGCACATTGTTTGATAGTTTTATTTTAAGTATAATTAACTCGTGTAAAAGTTATCAATACTAATCTTGGCATATTAATTGTTAGATTAAAAAATGGTAGAAAGTTATTGATAATAAAATCTACAAAATATAAAAAAGAGTTGTAATTTATACTTGATTACTTTAACAGGAGGTGAATTGATGAAAATAGTTATAGCTCCGGATTCATTTAAAGGGAGTTTAACAGCCCTTCAGGTAGCAAGTGCTATAGAAGAGGGGCTTAATAAATATGATAAAGATTTTATAATTGAAAAAGTACCTATGGGAGATGGTGGGGAAGGAACAGTTGAATCCTTAGTTTCACTTAGAAATGGAGAAATAATAACTGTAGAAGTAAAAGATCCGCTTATGAGAGAAATAAAAGGATTCTATGGTTTGTTAGGTGATAAAAAGACAGCTGTAATAGAGATGGCAGCTGCGTCAGGGTTACCCCTTTTAAAACAAAATGAAAGAAATCCACTTATAGCATCTACATATGGAACAGGTCAATTAATAAAAGATGCATTAGAGAGAGGTTGTAAAAAGTTCATAATTGGAATAGGTGGAAGTGCTACAAATGATGGTGGTACAGGAATGTTAAAGGCTTTAGGAATTAAATTCCTAAGTAAAGATAATAAAGAACTTAAGGATGGAGCAATAGAGCTAGATCAATTAGATAAAATTGATATGACAAATTTTGATAAGAGAATCTTTGAATGTGAAATAAAGGTTGCCTGTGATGTCGAAAATACACTTTGTGGAGAAAATGGAGCCTCATTTATATTTGGTCCACAGAAGGGTGCTGATAAGCAAATGATGAAAGTTTTAGATGAAAACTTACATCACTATGGAGAAATTTTAGAAAATACTTTTAATATGAATGTAATTAATGTTCCAGGTGCTGGTGCAGCAGGGGGCATGGGTGCTGCATTTATTGCAGTAATTAAAGCTAAGTTAGAACGTGGAATAGATATTGTAGTTCAAGAAAGTAAGCTTAGTGAAAAATTAGAAGATTGTGATTTGGTCTTTACTGGTGAAGGCAGAATAGATTATCAAACTAAATTTGGGAAAACGCCTTTTGGTGTAGCAAATGAAGCGAAAAAGAAGAACATTCCAGTAATTGCGATTGCAGGATCGATAGGTGAAGGAACAGAAACTTTATATGAAGTTGGATTTGATGGAATATTTAGCATAATAGATAAACCTATGACATTAGATGATTCAATTAAGAATGGTTCAGAACTTGTGAAAGAAGCTGCGTATAGAATAATAAATTTATATATGACGCATGAAAGAAAATCAAAATAATAGATAGGAATAATTAGTATGTTTGAACCTAGTGCAATTATCCCTGCTTTAGTAACACCTTTAGATGAGCAAGGAAATTTAATAGAGATTTCATTAAAAAAATTATTGATTATACTTTGGAAGCTGGAGTTCATGGAGTATTTGTTTTAGGAAGTACTGGTGAAATTTATGGATTAACAGATAAACAAAAACAAAGAGTTATGGAAGTTACTGTTGAACACGTAAATGGGAGAGTACCAGTTTATGCAGGAGCTGGTGAAATTACAACTAATAATTCTATAAAAACTGCACAAATGTCAGAAAAAGTTGGACTAATTTTAGCTTTTTTAGTAATAACTCTATATTTTGTATCACCAACACAAGATGAATTAATAGAACATTATACAGCTATAGAAGCAGCTTTACTTGATCTACTTGGAAAATACTTAGATGTTCCAGTTGCTGCATTATTTGGAGACGGACAACAAAGAGATAAAGTAAAAATGTTAGGATACCTTTTCTATATTGCAGATAGAAAAAAGACAAATTTACCTTATGTTAGTGAAGAAGATAGTTCAGATTAATGGTATAGAATTCGTCATGAAGAGGCAATGACGCCAGAAGCTATTGTAAAATTAGCTGAAGCTATACATGCTAAATATGGATTCACTGATTTCAAATTAAAAGGTGGAGTATTAGAAGGTAAAGAAGAAATTAAAGCAATAAAAGCTTTAAAAGAACATTTCCCAGATGCTAGAATTACACTAGATCCAAATGGAGCTTGGTCATTAAAAGAAGCAGTTGAACTTTGTAAAGATATGCATGGAATTTTAACTTATTGTGAAGATCCATGTGGAGCTGAAGATGGATATTCAGGTCGTGAAATTATGGCTGAATTCAAAAAAGCAACAGGACTTCCAACAGCTACTAATATGATTAATACTGATTGGAGAGAAATGGGACACTCTGTAGTATTAAATTCAGTAGATATTCCACTTGCAGATTGCCATTTTTGGACTATGGAAGGAACTGTACGTGTATCACAATTATGTAATGAATGAGGATTAACTTGGGGATCACACTCAAATAATCACTTTGATATATCTTTAGCTATGATTACTCACACAGCAGCAGCGCCAGGAAATATAACAGCAATAGATACTCATTGGATTTGGCAAGAAGGATACGACAGATTAACTAAGGAACCATTACAAATTAAAGATGGATTTGTAGAAGTACCTAAGAAACCAGGTCTTGGAGTTGAAATTGATAGAGAACAAATTATGAAAGCACATAAATTATATATTGATAATAATCTAGGAGCTAGAGATGCGGAAGGAATGCAATTCTTAATTCCAGATTGGAAATTTAATAACAAGAAACCTTGTTTAGTTAGATAATAAATAAAATATTAAATCTTTACTTAAATACAGCATGTATGCAATAATATAACCATAAGCTAAAAAAATTTCATTTTAACTAAGTTAAGATACTTTTTGAAATGAGTAATATAAAATATTAACCAACCAATATTATTAATCCTTTAATAAAACATGAAATTATTATATAAAGATAAGTTCATGTTTTTATTATACAAAAAAAATTGATTGAAGGTGAATTTATGAATGCTAATAATATACTTATATTATTACCTATAGACGAAAGACAAAAAAAAATAATAGAAGGCGTATCACCTAACTCTAAGTACATTTATAAAACATATACAAATATAGACAAATCAACTGTGCAAGAAGCAGATATAATAATTGGAAACCCGCCTGCAGATATGCTTATAGATTCTCCAAATTTAAAATGGTTACAATTAAATAGTGCTGGAAGCGATGCATATATAAAGGAAGGAATATTAACAGATGAAGTCTTATTAACAAATGCTACAGGTGCATATGGTCTTGCAATATCTGAACATACCATAGGAATCCTTCTTCAGCTGTTTAAAAAACTTCATATTTATAGAAAGAATCAAAAGTTACATCTTTGGAAAGATGAAGGTCAAGTCAAATCTATATATAACTCTAAAATTTTAATTATAGGACTTGGGAATATTGGTGAAGAATTTGCGAAAAGAATAAAAGCCTTTGGTGCTTATACAATAGGTGTAAGAAGGACTAATACTGAGAAACCAGATTTTATTGATGAATTGCATTTAATGGATAAAATAGATAAGTTACTTCCAACCGTTGATGTTGTAGTACTTACTGTACCTGGTACAAAAGAAACCTATAAAATGTTTTCTAAAGAAAAACTTAAGCTTATGAAAAACGGAGCTGTTCTGATAAATGTTGGAAGAGGAAATGTAGTTGATACAGATGCATTATGTGATTTTGTAGAAAGTGGACATCTTTTGGGGGCGGGACTAGATGTAGTAGATTCAGAACCACTTCCAGAAAATCATAGAATATGGGATATTGATAATATAATAATTACGCCCCATATTTCTGGTGGATTCCACATTCCAGAAACATTAGAGAAAATAGTTCAAATTAGTGCGAAAAATTTGGAAAATTTCATTAACGGAGAAAAACTCATGAATATTGTTGATTTTACTACAGGTTATAGAACTTTAAATAAATAAAAATCCTAAAATTAAAATAGATATTAATGAGGGCGATTTAATATTTGGCTAAAATATTGTGAAAGTAATGTTCTAATAAATATTTGCTGAATATTTTATATTGGATGAAAGGATAAGTTTTATGATACATAATGAATTAATAAAAATTAGAGAATTTGTAGAGAAAAGAAAAGTGACTTTATCAGATGGAACTAAAGTATCAGCTTTAGGACAAGGAACTTGGTATATGGGAGAAAGCTTTGGAAAAAGAAATCAAGAAATAGAATCGCTAAAGCTTGGTTTAAAACTTGGAATGAATTTAATTGATACAGCTGAAATGTATGGAGATGGTTTATCAGAAGAACTAGTAAGCAAAGTTATTGAGGATTGTAGAAAGGATGTATTTTTAGTTTCAAAAGTTTATCCTCATAATTCAGGAATGAAGTCAATATCAAGAGCTTGTGAAAATAGTTTAAAAAGATTAAAAACAGATCATTTAGATTTATATTTATTGCATTGGAGAGGTGGAGTACCTTTAGAAGAAACCATAGAAGGAATGGAGAGATTAAAAAAAGAAGGAAAAATTTTGAGATGGGGAGTATCTAATTTTGATACAGATGATATGGAAGCTTTACTTGATAAATCAAAGGGGGAAAATTGCACAATAAATGAAGTATTATATCATTTAGGTTCAAGAGGAATAGAATTTGATTTATTACCTTGGCAAAGAAAAAGGAATATACCAACTATAGCATATTGTCCTTTAGCGCAAGGTGGACGCTTAAAAAGAGATTTGCTAAAAAATGAAGAATTGAATGAAATTGCAAAAGAACATAATGTAAAGCCATTACAAATAGCACTTTCATGGACAATTCGTGAAAATGATGTTATATCAATTCCAAAAGCATCGAGTGTTGATCATGTTATAGAAAATGCTAAGGCAGCGTCAATTATATTATCTTCAGAAGATATTGAAAGACTAGATAAAGCATTAGGAAAACCACATAAAAAGATGCCATTAGATATAGTATAAGAGAAAACTACTTATGAAAAAATTATGTTTATAGAGAGGTTAGATAATATGTTTTTCTTAGACGAAGCAAAGGGATGTTTATTATGCAAAAATCCAAGGTGTAAAGCCAATTGTCCTATAGATACTCCAATTCCTGAAATAATTACTCTTTATAAAGAAGGAAAAGTAAAAGAAGCAGGTGAAATTCTATTTAATAATAATCCACTTTCAGTAATATGTTCAATTGTTTGCCCTCATGAGAATCAATGTGCAGGAAATTGTATAAGAGGAATAAAACAAGAACCTGTTAAATTTTATGATATTGAGAAGGAAATATCAGAAAGATATTTAGGTGAAATAAAATTTGAAAATCTTCCTAAAAATAAAGATAGAATCGCTATTATAGGAGGAGGTCCAGCTGGAGTAACAATTGCATTTATATTGGCGAAAAAAGGGTATAAAATAACAATCTTTGATTCGAAAAATAAGATTGGAGGAGTGTTACGATATGGAATACCTGAATATAGATTATCCAATTATCTGATAGATAAATTAGAAGATAAACTTATTTAACTTGGGGTTAAGATTAGGCCTAATGCTCTTCTAGGTCCAGTCATAAGCATTGATAGATTATTTGAAGAAGGTTATAAAGCTATATTTATTGGAACAGGTGTATGGAATCCCGTGACTTTAAATATTAAGGGAGAAACACTGGGAAATGCACATTTTTCTATAGATTATCTTAGATCACCAGAAACATATAGATTAGGTGATAAAGTTGCAATAATAGGTGCTAGAAATGTTGCTATGGATGCAGCACGAACAGCAAAAAGAAGTGGTTGTAGTGAAGTCACAGTTCTTTATAGAGGTAATTTTGATGACATGAGTGCTACCAAAAAAGAAATAGAAGAGGCCAAAGAAGATGGAATCCTCTTTAAGTTATATAGAACTCCAGTTGAAATATTAGATGATGGAGTAAAGTTAATTAATAAAGAGGATCATAACAATGAAAAGGAAGAATTATTTAAGTGTGATACTACTATTATCACAATAAGTCAAAAACCTAAGAATAATATAGTTTCTAATACTACAAAACTTGAAACTAATAGATCAGGGCTTATTATTGCAGATGAAAAAGGGAATACTACAAGACCGGGAGTGTTTGGTTCGGGGGATGTAGTTACAGGAGCAAAAACGGTTGTTGAAGCAGTAGCACATGCAAAGATTGTGGCAGAAGCTATAGAAGAATATTGCAAAAACAATGCATGGGCGATGAAAGCTTAATATATATACAAAATAATATTTAATAAAAATATATTTAAAGTCAGCATTTTTAATGGATTAATTAAAAAAACTAAAAATGCTGATTTGTTTATGGTAGATAATTATAATATAACTCCAAGATTAATTTTTTGTTTTATAATCAAAATGTGTAGTATATACTATTAATAAGATATATTATTTTATTTAAATAAAGAAGGTAATTTGAAGTTGGATATTAGAGAAAAAATTTTTTATGTTCTAAAAAAATATTATGGTTTTGATACTTTAAGAAGAGGTCAATTTGAAATAATAAATAATGTCCTAAATGGCAGAGATACATTTTGTCTCATGCCGACAGGTGCTGGAAAATCTATTTGTTATCAGATACCAGCAATAATATTTCAAGGGATAACTATAGTAATATCGCCACTAATTTCGCTTATGAAAGATCAAGTAGATAATTTAGTAGGGGTTGGAATTAAGGCAGCATACATTAATAGTACTCAAAGCATGGATGAAATAAAAAATATATTAATTGAAGCTTCTATTGGAGAATATAAGATAATTTATATTTCACCTGAGAGGCTTGAATCTAAAATGTTTATTGATATGATCAAAGATTTTCATATATCTCAAATTGCAATAGATGAAGCGCATTGTGTATCCCAATGGGGCCATGATTTTAGAAAAAGTTATTTAGAAATTTCAAAGTTTTATAGTGTTCTTAAAAATAAACCTATTATTTCTGCTTTTACAGCCACAGCTACAGAAGAAGTTAGGAAAGATTCAGTGAAGCTGCTTGGATTAAATAATCCATATATATATAAGGGCGATATTAACAGGGAAAATTTAAATCTTAATATACTAAAAGAAGTAGATAAACTTGAAACGCTTAAAGATATAATAAGAGAGAATTATGAGCAGGCAGGAATAATTTATTGTGCATCAAGAAAAGAAGTTGATGAACTTCATTATTATCTAAATGATTTAGGTTATAATGTAGGAAAATATCATGGTGGGCTTAAAGATGAAGAAAAAGAAAAATTTCAAGAAGATTTTTTATATGAAAATTTAGATATAATTGTTGCAACAAGTGCATTTGGAATGGGAATAGATAAATCTAATATAAGGTTTGTAGTTCACTTCACACTGCCACAAAATATAGAATCTTATTATCAAGAAATAGGCAGAGGTGGTAGAGATGGTGCAAAGTGTTGTTGTTACTTATTTTACTCAGAAAGTGATATAAGAAGAGTTGAGTACATAATAAATAACAGTAATTCAATGAATAGAAGAGAAATGCAGCTTAGAAAATTTCAAGCAATCATTGATTATTGCAATTTAAAAGAGTGTTTTAGGAAATATATATTAAATTATTTTGGAAATGAACGTAAATTAAATTATTGTAATAATTGTAGTAATTGTTTAAATGATGACGAATTAAAAGATTTTACGAGAGAGAGTCAAATGATTTTATCTACAGTTTTTAGAACAAAGGAGCAATATGGTGTATCAGTTCTTGTGGATATTTTAAAGGGCTTTAAGGGACCTAAAATAATACAAAATAATTTAGATAAAATAACTACATATGGAATAATGAAAGAATATGGTAGCACATTTATAAAAGATTTGATTAAGAGTTTGTTAAATGAAGGATATGTTGACTTAAAAGAGGGGACATATTCAATGTTAAAGCTTAATAGCAGGTCAATGAACATTTTAAAAAGTAAAGAAATTGTGGTATTCAAGATTCTAGATAAAGAAGAACCAATTTTAAATAATGAGTTATTTGAATCGTTAAAGAAATGGAGAAAAGAAAAAGCTTATAAAGAAAGAATAAAACCTTATATAATATTCTCAGATACTAGTTTAATAGCTATATCAAATAGTAAGCCTAAAAATTTAGATGAATTATTAGAAATTAGAGGTGTTGGTATTAAGAAAATCGAAGCTTATGGAAAAGAGCTATTAAATATAATAGAAGTTTTTGATGAAAAAGAAGTCATAAAATAACAAATTATGGCTTCTTTTTCATGAGTATTTTTGATAAATAGAAGTTTGTTTTATATATAAATAAATTAATATAGGGTTTTATTTTAAAAAAGCATAAAAGAATTAATTTGAATTTAAAATAAACTGTTGCGAAAAAACTATAGTAAGTATATAATTAAATTATAAAATATACGTATATAAAGGATTTGAAAAGATTAGAAAGTTAAAAAATATATTTTTAGAATTGTTTATCTAAATACTGAAGAATACTTTTATTTAAATAATATTAAAAGATAATAACGATTTTAATTTTATAAAAAAATATTTGGAGAATTATATAGAAAAATATTTGAAATATATTAAATAAATTCATGATTAAGGAGTAAGTTGTATGTTAGAAAAAGGTTATAAGAATCCAATAGTTATTCAAAGGGCAGATCCATTAATTTATAAACATACTGATGGGTATTATTATTTTACAGCTTCAGTTCCAGAATATGACCGTATTGAAATTAGAAGGTCAAAAACATTACAAGGGTTAGGTGATGCAGAAGCTTTTACAGTTTGGACAAAACATGACAAAGGTGAAATGAGCAATTTAATATGGGCACCAGAAATTCACTTTATCCAAGGAAAATGGTATATTTATTTTGCTGCTGCATCAAATGGTGAAGTAACAGGAATTACATTTAATCATCGTATGTATGTAATTGAAAATGTTAATGAAGATCCATTAACAAACAATTGGGTAGAAAAAGGACAAGTTAAAACTGGATGGGAAACTTTTGCCCTTGATGCGACAACATTTGAGCATAAGGATAAGCTTTATTATGTATGGGCACAAGAAGAACAAGAAGTTGAACCGGAATCTCATTCTAATTTATATATTGCAGAGATGGAAAATCCATGGACATTAAAAACAAAGCCTGTACTTTTGACCAAACCAGAATTAGGCTGGGAAATAGTAAGATTTTGGGTTAATGAAGGTCCAGCAATATTAAAGAAAAATGGTAAGATATTCTTAACATATTCAGCGAGTGCAACTGATGAAAATTATTGTATGGGAATGCTTACAGCAGATGAAAATAGCGACTTATTAAATCCAGCTTCATGGGTAAAATCACAAGAGCCAGTATTTAAAACATCATGGGAAAATGGTCAATATGGGCCAGGACATAACAGCTTTACTATATCAGAAGATGGAGAAGAAGATATTTTAGTTTATCATGGTAGAAATTATACTGAAATTGTTGGTGATCCATTATACGACCCTAATAGACATACAAGAGTAGAGGTAATCAAGTGGAATGAAGATGGAACCCCAAACTTTGGAGTACCATCACCTGATGAAAACATTGAAGAACTAAAAAAAATAAAATAATTAAACTATATTAAGGTTGGAATATTTAGTTATAATTCCAGCCTTTAATTTTTTATAAATTTTTAGAAGTCAATAAATCTATTATTAAGGAAGAAATAAACCATGGAAATTTAAAAGATATAAGAAAAATATTGGAAATATTTTTGAAAGATGTAATGAAAGTAGTTCGTTTCAATTATTAATTATAAATAGTATGATTACAAAGTGGATAAACTATTACATATTATATTAATAACAGAGTAGATATATATTCTTAAAGTACAAATAAAATGGAAAATGTGTTAAAATAAATACTGTTATATTAAAAATAGTTTATAATATGAGGGGTAATAGTCAATAATTAAGTTATGTTGGCTATATATTTTATGTTTATAAATATATTAGTATATTTATAACTTTTATAATGAGGAGCTTAATAAATGAAATATTTTAATGAAAGTATTGAACAGGTTTTAAAAAATTTAAATGTTAATCAAGAAGAGGGATTAAAAGAATCTAAAATAAAAGAATTAAACGAAAAGCATGGAAAAAATGAATTTACTCATAAGGAAGAAGGAAGCATATTTAAGGATATAAAGAATGCTTTATTAGAACCAATGATGTTAATTTTGTTATTTGCGGCCTTAGTTAGTGGAATTATTGGAGAATATTATGATTCAATTGGTATTGTGTGTGCAGTAGCTATAGGAATAACAATTGGTATAATTACCGAAGGAAAGTCTAAGAAAGCAGCGGAAGCTCTGGCTAAAATGACAGAAGATATTATTGTAAAGGTACTTAGAAATGGTCATATAACACAAGTAAGCAAAAGCGAGTTAGTACCAGGAGACATTGTTTATGTTGAAACAGGTGATATGATACCAGCAGATGGAAGATTCATTGAAACAATAGATTTAAAGGTTAGAGAAGATATGTTGACAGGTGAATCTGATGATGTAAAAAAAGATGCAAAAGTTATAATTAGTATGGAAACAATAAAAGGACATGGAACGAGAAAGATTCAGGACCCAATTCCAGCTAAACAAATTAATATGGGCTTTGGAGGAACATTAATTGCTTATGGAAAAGCAATTATGGTTGTAACTGGTATTGGTGATAATACTGAAATGGGGAGAATAGCTCAAACACTTCAAATTGAAGAAGAAGAAACTCCACTTCAAAGAAAATTAGGTGATCTAGGAAAAACAATTACTAAAATATCAAGCATTATAGCAGCTCTACTATTTATATTTATGGTAGTTAAGATGGTATTAGCTAATTCATTAAATGTAAATACATCAGGAATAATAGAATTTCTAGATTCAATAGATCCTATAAAGACTGCTTTTGTTGTATGCATTGCGTTAATAGTTGCAGCTGTTCCAGAAGGTTTGCCAACTATGATTAATATGACACTAGCAATTACAATGCAGAAAATGGCTAAAATCAATGCATTGGTAACTAAGAAAGAAGCTTGTGAAACTATAGGATCTGTTAGTGTAATTTGTTCAGATAAAACTGGCACTTTAACACAAAATAGAATGACTGTAGAAAATCTTTATCTTAATGGGAAGTTTTTTGATGATAAGGAAGAGATAGATGATTATTTTGTGAAAAATTGTCTTGTAAATTCTACAGCCGATATTACATTTGAAGATGATAAATTAAATTATTTGGGAAATTCAACAGAATGTGCATTACTGGCATATTTAGAAGATTATGATTACAAAAAAGAACGAAAAGAAAGTGACGTTATTCATCAGATTCCTTTTAATTCTAAAAATAAGTTTATGGCAACAATTATGAAGATTAAAGGAAAGTCAGTAGTACTCACAAAGGGAGCTCCAGAAATTCTATTAGAATATTCAGTTCATGAGATTTTAGATGGGAAATTTATTAAACTAACTGAAGAAAGAAAAAACGAAATAATCAAAGAAATACACAAATTGCAAGCAAAATCTATGAGAATTTTAGGTTTTGGTTTCAGAATTATAGAAGAAAATGAAGCAGAGGCAGCAGTTACAAGTGAAATGAGAATTTTAAGCCCAAAATACAATGATAATAATAATGAATTAGTGTTTAGTGGATTTGTGGCTATAAAAGATCCATTAAGACCTGATGTGACTAATGCAATTGCAACAGCTAAAAAGGCTGGTATTGAGACCAAGATGTTAACTGGGGATAATATAAATACAGCAATTGCAATAGGTGATGAGCTTGGAATGCTTAAAGGAAATAAAAAAGCTGTAGAAGCAACTTATATTGACACATTAACTGATGAAGAATTGAAACATGAAATTAAAAATATATCTATTGTAGCGAGAAGTAAACCGGAAACAAAGATGAGAATTGTAGCAGCCCTTCAAGAAAACGGAGAAGTGGTTGGAGTAACTGGTGATGGAATAAATGATGCACCGGCTTTAACAAAAGCTGATGTTGGTATAGCTATGGGAATTTCAGGCTCAGAAGTTTCAAAAAATGCTGCAGATATTATTTTAACAGATGATAATTTTACTACAATTATTCATGGAATTAAGTGGGGAAGAGGAGTATACCAAAATTTCCAAAGATTTATACAATTTCAGCTTACGGTAAATATAATCGCATTTTTGATTGCAATAATATCACAAATCTTAAATTTTGAAATGCCATTTACTACAATTCAATTGTTGTGGATTAACATAATAATGGATGGACCACCAGCATTAGTTTTAGGCTTGGAGCCTATTAGAAATAATGTGTTTAATAAAAAGCCTGTAGATAGAAATTCAAGTATAATTACGAAAACCATGATTACTTCAATAGTTTTAAATGCTATATATGTAACAACAATTTTACTTATACAAATGAAATATAATATCTTAGGTGCATCAGTGGAAAAAGTTGGATTTGCTAGTGAGATGGAAACTGTTTTATTTGGATTATTTGCATTTAGTGCTTTATTTAATGCATTTAACTGTAGAGAATTTGGAAAAGATAGTATAGTACCAAATTTCTTTAAAAATACTGTAGCAATTAAAGTAATATTTATTACAGGAATAGTACAAATTATATTTACACAAGTATTTACCAGCTTTTTTAGCTCAGTAGCATTATCAGCATTAATGTGGATTAAAGTTTTAGGATTAGCATTTATTATAGTAATAGTAAATGAAGTGGTAAAATTTATTTTAAGAACTATAAAAAACAAAAAAATGAAAAACAAAAAACTATAATGTAATTAGAAATCTACATGGAACTATTAAAGAATTTTTAGGTTTTATGTAGAATTTTATTTATAAGATAAAGCTAAATCTTTAAATAAATTTTAAATTTTATATTGTTATTTAAACAAGTTAAGAAATATGATAGTATATGAATGAATAATTAAAGTTTTAAGGAGATGGAAAGATGATAGAAGAATATAGTGATGATATTTACCATGATATTATAAAAAGTATGGTTGCCGCACTAGAAGCGAAGGATATTTATACTTCTGGTCATTCAACTAGAGTTGCAGAAATGGCATATAGCTTAGGTGAAGTTTTAGGGATGACAAAGAAAGAATTGAAATTAATGCATATTGCAGGAGACTTACATGATATAGGAAAAATAGGTGTTCCTGATAGTGTTTTAAATAAACCAGATACACTAGAAACTGAAGAATGGGAGTTAATGAAAAAGCATTGCGATATTGGATATAATATATTGAATAAAGCAAATAGATTTAAAGATATTTCAGAAATAGTTTTATATCATCATGAAAGATGGGATGGAAATGGGTATCCCGAAGGATTAAAGGCAGAAGAAATACCATTTGCATCAAGAATATTAGCTGTTTGTGATTCTATAGATGCAATGAAAAGTGACAGACCGTATAGAAAATCAATAAGTGACGAGATTTGTAAAAATGAAATAAGAAAGAACCAAGGAATAATGTATGATTGTAAAATAGCAGAATGTATGCTTGAAAATTGGGATGAGATAATAAATAAGCTTTATAATTAAAAATGTAACTATGCATAGAAATTTCTATAGTATAGTTACATTTTTTTATTAATAACAGTAATGTTGAAAAGCTCTTATTTTTATTTAATTATTATGTTGCAAAAAATAATCTGAAGAAAATATTTAATAATAAATCATTCCACTAAGAATTTAAAATTGCAGCTAATATAATAAGTTATAATTATTGTAGTCTGAAATCTCAAATATATATTTATAAAATCAGAAACAAATTAAATTACTATGAGTTAAAAATTTATATAGTTCCTGCTCATTGAGATATACATCGCCTATCATTCCATGAGATTTGTAAAGTTTGTTGAAATCATGAAAATCTGAACCTGCTGTATAAAGTAAATTATTATTTTTAGCCACATTCAAAAAATATTGAGTATCTTCATCAGTATTTTTGTAATACTTAGCTTCAAGTCCGTCAAAATTCATTGTTATAATTGATTTAAAGTCATTCTTATTTAAAAGTACAGGATGTGCTAAAATAACTGTGGCTTTAAAGAATTTTAGAATTTCAATTCCAGTTCTTATATCCAATTTATCTTTTTTATCATAGAAATTTATGTGATTTTGCATTAGGCGTTTAATAGCAGATATTTTATGTGATCTCACTTTTTTTAATATTTCAACTAAAAGATCATCTTTATAAGTATCGTCTTTAAAGTAGCCTAAAATGTGTACTCTGGAATTATTATATCTAGTAGAAAGTTCAAGACCAGGAATTACTTTAATTCCAAGTTCTTTTCCGGTTAAAATTGCTTCATTTATTCCTTCAGTATTATTATGGTCTGTTATGGAAATAATATCTATATTTTTCTCTTTAGAAATTATAACAATTTCTTCTGGACTACATTTTCCATCTGAGTAAATAGAGTGAATATGAAAATCACCTTTTTTATACATTATCTCTCCAATTTTATCAATGTTATCTACTTTTAAATATATGATTTACATTTAAATAATTACCAATACAGTTATAGAATTTATCATTAAGGTTCTTACAATTCAAGAATAACATAGGGCTATGATTTAAATATTTTTATAATTCTAAAAACTTTGTTATAATAAATTGTATTGAAAAGATAAATAAAAAGTTAAGGAGATGGTTTCAAATGATAAAACTTATAGCATCAGATATGGATGGGACTTTATTAAATGAAAAACATAATATAGATAAAGAAACTGTAGCTGCTATAAAAAAAGCAGAAGATGCGGGAATTGTATTTGCAATTTCAACAGGAAGAGAATATGATACAGTTGAACCAATTTTGCAGGAAAATAATATAAGATGTCAATGTGTTCTTATGAATGGTGCAGAATACAGAGATGAAGATGGAAAGATATTAGAAGAAATTAATATAGAACAAAAAACTGCAACTCAAATTATAGATATACTTCAAAAAGAAAAGGTATCTGCAAGAATATTTACTAATAAAGGGATTTATACAACGGATAGTAAAGAAGAAGCATTAAAAGAAATGGTGTTTAGAACTTTATCATTTAATCCAGAATTTACACAAGAGGAAGCACTAGCTTTTGCTAAGGTTCAACCATACTTTGTTAATCTTAACTATATTTCAAATTTAGATGAATTTTTAAATAGTGATATGGAAATTAGAAAGTTTGTAGCATTTCATAATAATATAGAACTTATAAATAAAATGAAAAGAATTATAGGTGAAATAAAAGGAATTGCTGTTTCATCTTCGTTTAGAGATAATATAGAAGTTACACATATAACAGCACAAAAGGGAATTATACTTGCTAAGGTAGCTGAAAAAATGGGATTTAAGAGAGAAGAAGTTATGGTTCTTGGAGATAGTTTTAATGATTATTCTATGTTTACAGAATTTACAGAAACAGTTGCAATGGGAAATGCCATTCCAGAAATAAAAGAAATAGCCAAATACATAACAGATACTAATAGTAACTTGGGGGTAGCAAAGGCTATATATAGAGTTGTAGAAGAACAAAAATAATAATTTTATAACCTTTTTACTATTAAATTTAGTTTAGAGAAAAAATATATAAATTCTAATTAATTTGTTATATTAAAGCAATGTAATGTATAGTAAGTTTATGCAGCTTATTTATTAGAAGAATAATAGGTTATAATTTCAATTATTCCAAAGAATTAAGTTACTATAACTAAATTTAATGGACATTATTTGTTACAACAATGTAATAATTTAATACATACATAATAATATGAAGCATACAATTTGTCTAATTTATAGTGAAACATCTATAAATTAGAATAAATGTATGCTATTTTTCAATTATGAAATATGCAAAGCAGATCTTACAGAATTAAAGTGTAGAGAATTTATATATTGTTTTATGTTTATATTCATCTCTAGCCTTAAGTATTGGTGAAGAAAAACTGTTGCAATTTATAGAATTTGGGAAATATTGAGTTTCTAAGCAGAAGCCATTTCTGATTCTATAAATAAAATTTTCTTTTCCAGTATCAGTTCCATCAATGAAATTTCCACTATAAAATTGAACTCCTGGAGTTGTTGTGTAAACGTCCATTATGATACCAGTATCTTCAGCAACAGCTTGAGCTGCTTTTAAGGAATCAGAACCGTTAGTATTTAAGACCCAATTATGGTCAAATCCTTTTCCAAAAACAATTTGTTCATAATCACTATCTATATTTTGTCCAATGAAAGTTAAGGTTCTAAAATCCATAGGAGTACCAGCTACTTCTTTGATTTCTCCAGTAGGAATAGAAGTTTTATCATTTACAGTAAATTTGTCCGCATTAATCATTAATTTATGATTAAGAACATCACCAGAAGAATGGCCTGATAAATTAAAATAAGCATGATTTGTAAGATTTACAATTGTATCTTCATCAGTAGTTGCATAGTAATTTATTTCTAAAGCATTATCTTCAGTAAGAACATAATTAACCTTAACCGTAAGATTTCCAGGATATCCTTCTTCTCCGTTAGTACTAAAATAAGTAAGTTCTAACGTATTAGATTCACTTTCAATTATTTTTGAGTCCCATATTACTTTATCAAAGCCCTTTGGTCCTCCATGAAGATGATTTTCTCCATCATTTTGTGCTAATTGATATCCCTTTCCATTAAGAGTGAATTTTCCATATTGTATTCTGTTTCCAAAACGTCCTATTAATGCACCAAAAAATTTGTCACCTTTTAAATATCCATCTAAATTGTCATATCCTAGCATTACATCGTGAAATTTACCATTTTTATCAGGAACCTTTGTAGAAACAATTGTAGCACCATATGTACAGATTTCTGCTGTCATACCTTTAGAATTTTTTAAAGTATAAATATAGACCTCTTCTCCATTAGCCATTGTTCCAAAAAGTTTTTTTTCTATTGCCATTATGAGCACCTCCAAAGTTAATAAGTTTTTTTAGTATACATTTACATAAAGTATATATTATTATAGATGTATGCACAAGTATATTATAATACAAGCAAATAATACATACAATTATTTTTTGTGGATCGTTTACAAAAAATAAGGAATTAAATGGCGGTAATCCTATTCTTACTTCAGCACTAGGAGAAAAAGGGGTAAGAGATCCATTTATTATGCGCTCTGCAGAAGGAGATAAATTTTATATAATTGCTACAGATCTTTCAATTTACAATAGAAATGGTGATTGGGGAGGGGCTCAAACGGCTGGAAGTCAGTATATTATGGTTTGGGAATCAACAGATTTAGTGCATTGGTCTTAATGAGAGAATGGTAAAAATAGCACCCAATAATGCTGGATGTACATGGGCACCAGAAGCTTTTTATGATAAAAACAGTGGTGAATATATTGTGTTTTGGGCATCTAAAGTAGGTACAGATAATTATGCAAAACAAAGGGCTTATTATTGTAAAACAAGAGATTTCTATATATTTACAGAGCCACAAATTTAGTTAGAAGAAAATTATAGTGTAATTGATTGTACTATAATAAAGGATGAAGTAACAGGATATTACTATCGTTTTACTAAAAATGAATCTAGTACATACATTTATTTAGAACGTTCAACTTTACTAATGTTACCTTTCAAAAAAGTAAAATCATGGCAAAATATTATTGGAGTAGAAGGGCCTACTTCCTATAAGTTGAATGGTAAAGATGAATGGATTTTATTAGTTGATTACTTTGGTGCAGGTGGATACTCTCCATATAGCATTAAGGATTTTAGTAATCCTGAGTATACTAAACTAGCAGTTGGTACTTATAGTTTACCAAGTAAGCCTAGACATGGTACTGTTATGAATATTACAGCGGAAGAGTATAAGAGTATTATATCAGCTTATGGTGAGCTTACAGGTGATTAAGTCTTTATTAAATAAAACTATTAGCAAACAAGTTTTAATGATTTGTAAAAAATATAGAATGGAATATAAGAGTGTCTATGGAGAAGGAACAATAGTACAATTTAGGCATCCTATAGTTGAATAAAAATAATATAAAAGACAAAGTCTGGGGAGCAGGCTTTGTCTTTTATAAAATAGTAAATGATAGAAATTTTATAGAGTTATATTTATATCATCGGTATGATTATAAAAAATGAAAATCAATTTTTCATTGTCAAAATAACTAAAATTTACTGTTAGCATATATATTGATTAGATTATGAGATTTAATATAATTAATATTAATTTTTTAATTATTTCCAAGCAGTACTAGAAAATTTCAATTCATTCTTAAAAGTCGAAAGTTTAGTATCATTGTTAATTAACACACATTCAATACCAACCATATCAGCCCAGTCCACTAATTGCTCTTCATCAACTGCAAATGAGAAACTAGTATGATGAGCACCACCAGCTATAATCCATGCCTTAGCACCTTCTTTTAATGATGGTTGTGGTTTCCAAAGAACGCTTGCCACTGGTAAGTTAGGCATATCTTCAGTAACTTCAACACAATCAACACTGTTAACAATCAAACGGAATCTGTTACCCATATCTATTAATGAAGCAGCAACTGCAGGACCAGAAGCACCTTTAAATACTAAACGAGCAGGATCTTCTTTATCACCAATTCCAAGTGGATGTACTTCAATAACTGGTTTAGTTGCAGCAAGTGTTGGGCAAATTTCAAGCATATGTGCACCAAGAATCAGTCCATTTTCAGAATCAAGATTATAAGTATAATCTTCCATTAAGCCTGTACCTTTTCCGCCAGCCATAATTTTCATAGCTCTAAGAAGTGCAGCTGTTTTCCAATCTCCTTCAGCACCAAAGCCATAACCTTCAGCCATTAAATGCTGTGCAGCAAGACCTGGAAGTTGTTTCATTCCATGAAGTGCTTGGAAGTTAGTTGTGAAAGCTGTATATCCTCTAGCATCTAAGAAAGTTCTTAAACCAATTTCGATCTTAGCTTGTTCACGAATAGAATTTATAGGAGCTTTAGGATCTATATCATATAATCTAGAGTATTCAGCCATTAATTCATCAATTTGATCTTCAGTAACTTTATCCATTGATTTAACTAAATCACCAACACCATAGTAATCTATAGTCCAGCCAAATTTGATTTCAGCTTCGATTCTGTCACCATCAGTAACAGCAACATCTCTCATGTTGTCACCAAAACGAGCAACCTTAATTGTTCTACCTTCAGTAACAGCAACAGCAGGAGCCATCCATTTAGCTATGTCTGCTGCAACAGAAGCATCTGTCCAATGACCAACTACTATTTTACGAGCTATATCAAGTCTAGCACCAATATATCCAAATTCTCTATCGCCATGAGCAGCTTGATTTAAGTTCATGAAATCCATATCAATTGTTCCCCATGGAATTTCTTTATTAAACTGAGTGTGAAGGTGAAGTAATGGCTTTCTAAGTTCAGTTAAACCATGAATCCACATTTTGGCTGGTGAAAATGTATGCATCCAAGTGATTATACCAGCACAGTTTTCATCCATATTAGCATCATTACATACTTTTCTAATAGAATCAGAATTAGTAGCAACTGTTTTAAATACAATTTTATAAGGTAAATTTTTAGTGTTTAAACCATCAACAATAACTTTAGAGTTATCAGATACTTGATCTATTACTTCAGGACCATAAAGAGGTTGACTTCCTGTAACAAACCAAAATTCATAATTTTTTAACTTTAACATTTTAACATTCCTCCTAAAATAGTAAAATACGTGATTTTGTATACATTTCCATAAGTACAAACATTAATTGGTTGTATGTACAAGAATATTATAGTACAATAATGTTGTACATACAAGATAAAAACGAAAAAATATTAACTCATAAAAAACTATTGATATAATAAGAAAATAAATATATAATCTAAAGTATCAAGTGCGTACAACTACTAAAGCCATTATGTGTAAGAATAATAGTAGATAATAGTGTATAGCATATTTATTTGATGGAAGTAGTTGAAAATAAATGAAAGAAGCTGAAACAAAGCATGAGATTATTGAAAAATATTATATAAGCCTTATAGAAGACAAGATGGTTTCAGCAGGAGACCAATTACCCTCTGAAAATGAGATAGCCAATCAATTTAAAGTAAGTAGACATACTGTACGTCAAGCACTAACTTATTTAGTGCAAGAAGGTTGGATTTATAAAGAAAGAGGAAAAGGAAGTTTTTATTCTAATAAGAGAAGCAGTGAAATCAAGAAGAATGTTGCAGTTCTTACTACATATATATCCGATTATATTTTTCCTAAAATTATATCTGGTATAGAAGAAGAACTTAGAAAAAAGGGATATAATTTATTGTTGTTTAATAGTAATAACGATATTGAAAATGAGAGAATTTGTTTTGAAAACATTATAAATCAAGATATTGCTGGATTAATTGTTGAACCAGCTCAAAGTACTATAAATAATCTTCATCATGACAGCATAAAAAAATTAGAAAAGAAAAATACAAAATATATTGCAATAAATGCTAATTGTGATGAAGAAAATTCTGCATACATTGTAGTAGATGACGAACAAGGTGGATATAAACTGACAAATTACTTGTTGGAACTTGGACATAAGAGTATTGCTGCATTATTTAAGGCCGATGATTTACAAGGTGAAAAGAGAAGAAAAGGTTATATAAAAGCACTTAATGAATATGATTTGAGTTTTGACAAGACTATAGTAGGGGAATATATAACAGATAATCAAGAAATGTATATAGACCAATTTACTAAAAAGATATTGAGTCTTAAAGAAAAACCAACAGCAATTGTTTGTTATAATGACAAAGTTGCTTTAAAAGTAATAGATAATTGTAGAAAAGAAGGGATAAAAGTTCCCAAGGATTTATCAATTGTAAGTTTTGACGATTCTAGTTTAGCAGTTTCATCAGATGTTAAACTTACAACAATAAAACATCCAAAAGAAGATATGGGAATAAGAGCAGCAAAGTGTATTATTGATATGATAGAGGGCAGAATAGATAAACCTCAATATACATATAATGCTGAACTTATAGTTAGAGAATCCTGTTCCAGAGTTTAAATTTTATATTTGCTTCACAAAGGGATTAAATCCCTGAAGCAATATAAATTTTAATATATACGCTATTAATAGAAAAATAATATAATATTATGTTACACACTCTTGTACGTACATACATACAACAAGAAAGGCGTAGGAAAATAATTAAGTATGAAAAATTAACGGGGGAGGATTTAAATGTTAGAAAAATTAAAAGAAAAAGTTTATGAAGCTAATATGGAACTTCAAAGAAAAGGAATGGTAATTTACACCTGGGGAAATGTTAGTGAAATTGATAGAGAAAGTGGACTAGTAGTAATAAAACCAAGTGGTGTTGATTACGATACTATGAAACCAGAAGATATGGTAGTTGTAGACTTAGAAGGAAATGTCGTAGAAGGAAAATATAAGCCTTCAACTGATACACCAACTCATTTAGTTATGTATAAGACTTATCCCAATGTTGGTGGCGTAGTTCATACTCATTCAGATTGGGCAACAACTTTTGCTCAAGCAGGAATGTCTATACCAGCCTTTGGAACAACTCATGCAGATTATTTCTATGGAGACATTCCTTGTACTCGTGACTTAACTGATGAAGAAATCAGTGGAGAATATGAAAAAGAAACTGGAAATGTAATAGTAGAAACAATAGGGGATAAAAATCCATTAGAAATTCCTGCTATTGTAGTTAAAAATCATGGACCATTTGCTTGGGGAAAAGATGCTGATTCAGCAGTTTATAATGCAGTAGTATTAGATAAAGTGGCTGAAATGGCATATAAGACAATGACTTTAAATAACCGAGTAAAAGGGGTTAAACAACATCTTTTAGATAAACATTATCTAAGAAAACATGGTGCAAATGCATATTATGGACAATAAAAATGTGTAATAAAGGTGATTCTTAAATTTTGATTGGAACTCCGAATTTAAGATAAACTTTTTATATATTAAAAATTAATAGTAACAGTTAACAATGAAAAGTGATACTTAGGGAGAAGAGCTTATAATTTCTTCAAAATATAAATTAATAAATTGTGCTAGAGAAAAATTATGATCCAAAAATGAGAAGGAAAAAGCTAATGTCCAAATTTTATATTTCGTTCTCTGAACTTTCCCCTTGGGCATTTTGTATTTGGTTATCAGAACTTTCTCTGTGAGTTTAATCTAAAAATTTCAACTATCACTGTTAACTGTAAATTGAATTAAGGGAGATGTTAAGGAAATGAGATTTTTTTTAGACACAGCAAATGTAGAACATATTAAAGAAGCAAATGAAATGGGAGTAATATGTGGTGTAA
>NZ_LZZM01000162.1 GCF_002006345.1 Clostridium puniceum | reverse complement strand
CAATCATCAGCATATCGCACTAAAAATATTTGCTTAAAATTCTTGCGTTTCAAAGCATCATATCTATGTTTTTTTCCTATTACCTTCATTCTTTTCTTTTCATAGAATTCTGTTATGAATTCATCGAACTTAGTAAGATAAGCATTCGCTAATAATGGTGACAGAATAGCTCCTTGAGGAGTTCCCATATCATTTATTTCCGCTTCATTAATAATACCTGCTTTAAGCATTTCTTTAATTATCATTAAAAGTCTTCTATCTCTTAAGCCCATGCTCCACAGAATTTTTAATAGTTTTCTATGATTAACTCTATCAAAGAATTTTGATATATCGCCTTCTATTACCCAATGAATGTTTACCCATTTAGCAATATGCGAGACTCGTTCCAATGCATGAGCACTGCTTCGCATCGGTCTAAATCCATAACTATGCTCAAAGAATTGTGCTTCTAAAATAGGTTCTATAACCATTCTTATGCATTCTTGAATAATGCGGTCTTCAATATTAGGTATTCCTAATGGTCTTTTCTCTTTCTTGCCTAATTTGGATATAAAAA
>NZ_LZZM01000161.1 GCF_002006345.1 Clostridium puniceum | reverse complement strand
CATAAAAAATATCATCCCAAGAATTAAAATTTATGTTGGTAGTTAAGATTGTGCTTTTTTTCTCATATCTCTTATCAATTAATTGGAAAAATAATTTTGAATCTTCTTTATCGATAGGTAAATAACCTAATTCATCAATAATAAGGAGTTTATATTTACTAAAGTGCTTAAGCCTAGCATCTAATCTATTTTCTAGATTTGCTCGCTTTAATTGTTGCAACAAATCATTACATTTAATGAATATGTACTGCAACGGCGCTTTGCAGCCGCGATTCCTATAGAAGTCGCAAGATACGTTTTTCCAACGCCACTAGAATCTAAAAATACAATATTTTCTTGTGATTCTAAAAAGCGTAGTGTTGAGAAATCTAATATTTGATCTTTATTAATGCCAGGTTGAAAATTAAAGTCAAAGTCTTTAATTTCTTTTTGATGTGGAAAAGCTCCAACCTTAACCATAGATTTAATCATATTCGCCTCTTTATAGTCAATTTCATGAGCTGTAAGCTTAATAAGAGCATCAACAAAAGATAAATTATTCTTTGTTGTAAAATCAATAACTTCG
>NZ_LZZM01000160.1 GCF_002006345.1 Clostridium puniceum | reverse complement strand
ATGAAATAAGGTAATTCTTATGGAGCGAAGGGGCATAGTCAAGTTAGAGAAAAATTTATTAAAGACAACGTATTGTTAGGAAGCCGATGAGCATAACTGATTAAAACCATTTATCCCCGAAAGGATGTGATAGTATGGCACAACAACTAACAGTTCCGAGAAGTGAAGGCGAATTAAGAAGGCTACTGGACAAAATGTACAGTACCAGTAAAGAAAAGATTAAGGTTAATGAAAGACCTTCGTTTAAAAGTTTATTGGAAATAATAAAATGTGAAGAAGTAATAGTTAGCGCTATCCATAAGATGAAATCTAATAAAGGGAGTAAAACTCCTGGCGAAAATGGAAAAACAATCAATGATATTTTACAAATGGAATATTCAGAAGTTATAAAAATGATTGAAGATAAATTAAGTCACTATAAAGCAGGTAAAATAAGAAGAGTTTTTATATCCAAATTAGGCAAGAAAGAGAAAAGACCATTAGGAATACCTAATATTGAAGACCGCATTATTCAAGAATGCATAAGAATGGTTATAGAACCTATTTTAGAAGCACAATTCTTTGAGCA
>NZ_LZZM01000159.1 GCF_002006345.1 Clostridium puniceum | reverse complement strand
CTACTTTAAAAACCTATATTTATGTGTAAGCATGGCATATACTTGGATAATAATCTTAGGAGCAGACTGTTCTAAGAATAAAAAAAGTAAAATTATAGGTGCTACAAAAAAGATACATAATAAAGTTGTTAGAATATATAGCTTATTTACTTCTGGTATGAAATGGTTCAATAGATGTTATGATTCTTCTGCCAAGAAGTACAAGCTCAGATTTGATTTTGTACTTTATGATATATAAGTTATTCAATTGGGGAATAATTCCTTTAAATGTTCAAAGGGGACGTTTGATTATTTTTACTTCAATAAATTTCATATTTATGAATATATATGATTATAAGATTTTTATTTTATTAATTACCATTGTAATTATAATGAAATATATAAATTATTTAGAAATTAAGCGTGCTTAATACAAATGACTGTCCGTAAGTCAGGGCTTAGCAGTAGAAAAGTATTTAGTATATTTGTTTGAAATGCTTGCAAATGCAGAATTTAAAGAACGTGATATATTAGAAAAATGTATGCCGTGGGCCGAAAACATTCCAGATGAACTGCGCATTAAGACTACCAAATAATTATCTCTATATAAAATTGTACCCAACAGAGAATATAAGTTTTTCCGTTGGGTTTATTTTATCATTTAAATTTTGCTACTGCTACGCGTCGATTCTTTTACGCTTACGAAAATAATTATATTGAGTTACAATGTAATAGCAATGAATTTGTATCAAAAGGACTCATAATAATTTTTGATACCACATCAAGAGTATCTCAACTAGGGATATTAGTTGAAAGTACTACGAATATATTAAAGCTTAGGATAATAAAAAAGGAATTTAAATTGAATACGTTTGGAATTGAAATAAAAGATATAATTATAGAGAATCAGAAGAAAGGTAATATCATAGATGTAAGTGATAAATCAGAAAAAAATAATTTCAGTAAAATATCTATAAGGAATGTAAATGAGTATCTGGAAATTATTAATCTCTTTAATTTAGATAAAGATATTTTGTTTAGAGGACAGTCAGATTTATCCTTTAAATTAGAACCAAGTATATATAGAAGAAATTATACTGAAAATAAAGAAGCAGAAATTTATAAAGAAATTATAAAAAATAATTTAAAAGAAATAAATTCAGGAAGAACTCTTTTAGATAATGTTGTGGATATGCAACATATAGGGGTGTCAACTAGGTTACTAGATTGGACAAGTAATCCATTAATTGCACTATTTTTTGCAGTGTCAGAAAATGAAGATAAAGATGCTCATGTATTTGCACATATAGCTGAAAAAATTTATAATTTTAATGATGAAGTATTTCGAAATATATCAATTATATTAGAAGATTACTTCAAAGTTAATAATATAACAGAGAAGGACAAAGAGATTCACACTTTTATTAAGGAGATTATTGAAAAAAAGCAAAATTGTATATTTATAGAAACGACATATAATAATTCCAGAATAAGAGCACAACAAGGTTATTTTTCAATCCTTATTGAAATTCGAGATAAATACATAAAATATTTAAAAAAAGGAATTCTAGATTCAGCGAAATATTCCAAATGTATTGAACAACCATTTTTACGTAAATTATTAGATTTTGATTTTAGAGGAAAAAGTAATAAGGAAATTGAAGCATATATTGAAAATTTAAGTATAATAGCTGATAAAAGAGAAGAATGGAATAGCAAAGAATTCTTAGAATATTTAAAATATAATAAGTTTTTTTCTATAAATAAGGAAGGAATAAATAAAACCTATATTGAACTGAATAAGGATGTTTGTGAATTTATAATTCCAAGTGAATATAAAAGATTAATAAGAAAACAACTAAATTTATTGGGTATAAATCATGAAAATATATATCCAGATATACAGGGATTAGTACTACATATAAAAGATAAATATGAAAGTATGGTGATATAATTATGAAGTATAAAGATGCAAGAAAAAGAAATCTGATGGTTAAATTATTTAAGAAATATTTAGAAGAAAGTAAATTAAATAATATAGAATTTGAAAAGGGGGATATAGCTAGTATCTTATACTTTAAGCAAGCTGATATTAATAGTTTTATATTAGATTTTTTTCAAGAAACGTCAAATACAAAGTTTAAGATAACAGATGAATGTATTGAGTATATAAAAAATTTGAAAAACAAATATGATATGTATGTAGCTCAAAATGAGATATTAAAGGAGGAATATATTAAGTTATATAATATCTTAAAAAGTTGTTTTGACTCATTTAATATTGACCATAAAACTTATGATGAAAATATAGGAAAGGCTATTGAATTAGCAATTAAACTACATCATATATATATGCCAATATATTCTGAACAAATGATTATTAATAGAGGTTGTTTACCAGAGGATGACATTAATGAATATTATAATCATTTTCATGCTATAGAAGATTTGTACTATGAGTTAATTGGAAATGGTAGGAATTGGAAAAATGTTGATGGAGATATAAATCTAGATAAGGATATGAGTTTTAAGGTATACACAGCAAGATGGGGATATGAAGACACATATACTATAAGAAGAACTTATGAAGGTTGGTATGTAGGACATATTTCGATTAAAGGAAAAACAGAAAAGAATGGAACAGGAGCACTTGAAGCAAATTTAGATCATGATAGTGTTTGCTATCCTAAAGATGGTATTGAATATGCATTTGAAACATTGTGGCAAGAGGCAGATACAACTTCCATGAGTTATGAGGAATTACAAAGTAGAGTTCAAGATATTGCCGATTGGATTAGTGAAGTTGAAAAAGCTACACATAAATATCAACCTGATTGGTGCTTGTATTATTAGCAATCTAATAAACCAATTTCTATCCTATTATCCATATACTTAGTAGATTAATTCTAGGAAGTTGGTTTATATTGAGAATATATGCATAAGAATAACTAATATATAATTATAGGAGATTATTATGAAAATATATTTTGACAATGAGGGGCTAGTCGAGAGCCAAGAATTTGATAATAACAAAGAATTGCAGTATTGTTTGTTTTCAAGTATAAGTATGGTATATCCTTTTATAAAATATGAAGAAGAATTAGCACAAATTAATGATTATTGTTTTTTTATTTTATATGAATTGGAAAATAAATTAAAACATATAATAAAAGATTCAGAAGGAAAATTTGAATTAGTAAATGGATATAAAGATGAAAGAGATTATAGTGTGGAAGAAATTGATGAAATTTTTGATCCAGTGTATATGTTTTCGCCAGTTAATGTATGGGAAAAACTTTCACAAAATATAAATAAATGTACAATGTTGCTTTTGGTATTGTCATATTTGGAAAGTTCATTAAATGAGATTACGAATTGGTTTTGTAAAGAAAGATCAATTTCTATAGGTCGAAAAGAAAAAGGAGACAATGAAGTGTTATTTTATATTAAAAAGATAAGTGAGTGCTGTGATTTAAATTTAACAGAAATCTTAAAAAAAGAATTAGATTATTTAAATTATGTTAGAAAAATACGAAATCAATTTGTACACAAAGAATGGGATCAAGTTGAAAAGAAGTATACAAAATTTCATTTATGTGATGTCTTTAATGCAGTATCATTAATTTTTAGTGCTATAGAAAATGCAGCTTTTAATGCTTGTATTATTTCATAATCATAGTAATGAGATAATCTGATACAGAGTAAATATTCAATCAGATAATTTAATATGTACATGTTGTGATAATTAGGTCAGCTAAAATGATAGAATCATAATAAAAAATAATATTCATTTTTTGAAAGTAGATTGAGATATATTCAGTTGCAAGAGGAGGAGGAATCTTAATGGCACTGGAATCTGGTGGAAGGGCTGACAAGCTAGGAAATCGTCATGAGGGAAGATGGCTTGTAAAACAGCTTTTACGGTTATTAAGAGAAGAACTAAAGTCTGTAACGATAGAAACTATTGGTGATGATGAGCATGGTGTTGATATTTGGATACAGTATAAAGATGGAGTTAGGCAAGCTCAACAATGCAAAGCAAGAAATGGAAGTAATGAACATTGGACAATTGGAGATTTAAAACAAAAAAATATTTTAAAAAATATGAAGTATCAATTAAGTAGAGATAAGAGTTATGAATTTATGCTTGTTTCTGGAGTAGGTTTTACAGTTCTGGCAGATGTATGTGAAAGTGCTCGTATGTCAGATGGAAATTCAGAAAATTTCTATCAATATCAGATTATTGAAAAAGGTAAGTCAAGAACAAAGATTTATAGTGATTTTTGTATTTGTTTAGATTTAGATCAAAACAAAAAAGAAAATAGAGCTGAAGTTTTTGATTACCTTAGGAGATTGAAAATAACTGTTTATTTAGGTGATTATGAAAGTAAACAAGATTTATTAACAGAAATCAGTATTTTGTTTGCAGGAGATACAGAGTTTATTTATAATACATTGATAAATTATGCCAATGAAAATGATAGACTTGGTAACCCAATTTATTGCGATGACTTATATAATTTTCTAATGAAAAATGGAGCTATACCTAAGTTTCTGACTAGAGATACTAGAATACTTCCAACAATACAGAAACTTAGAATAGACTTTAAAGAATCAATTTCTCAAAATTTAATAAATAGAAATATTATTTCTAGAAATGAAACTGCTGAATGTTTTGAAGCGTTGAAAAAAGGTGGACTAGTTATCTTACATGGAAATTCTGGGATTGGCAAAAGTGGCGTGTTGCTAGAAGTGATAGAAAAATTAGAACTAGAAGAAATATCCTATCTACCACTGAGAGTGGATAGAAAGATACCGAAAAATTCCACTTTGCAATATGGTAAAAGTATGGATTTACCAGATTCACCGGTTCAGTGTATAAGTGCAGTTTCAGGGACAAAACCATGTATTTTAATAATTGATCAACTTGATGCTGTAAGATGGACTAGTAATCATTCGATGGATGTTATGGATGTTTGTAAGGCATTAATCAGAGAAGTATTATCATTAAGAAGAATTGGCAAAGATATCAAAGCTTTAATAGCTTGTAGGAATTTTGATTTAAATCATGATCCAGAGATAAGAAATTGGTTAACGCTTCAAAATAAAAATAATGAAGAAGTATGGAATAGAATAGAAATAAATAAATTACCTACAGAAAAGATTATTTCCACCATAGGAGATTTTTATTATAATCTGACATTTGAACAGAAGGAATTATTATCAATTCCACAAAATCTTGCTATGTGGTGTGAAATAAGTAAAGAAAATAAAGATGTTAATTTTACTACATCAATTGATTTATTAAGGCAATTTTGGAATAAAAAAATTAAGGATATTGAAAAAGAAACTATAAATTTTACTAATCTTAAAAATACTTTAGATGGATTTATTAATTATTGTGAAAAAATGGGAAAATATCTATGCCTTTAAGTTATGTAAGAACATTTTCTGACAAGGTAATTACTGCTATGCAATCAAATGGAATAATACAGCAACAGGATAACATTATTAGTTTTTGTCATCAGAGTTATTTGGATTTTCTTTTGGCTGAAAAAGTTGTGAATGAAATCGCTGAAGGAGGAGACATACTTACTTGGATTGGAAATAAGGAAAGTCAGACACTTTTTAGGAGAGAACAACTTCGGCAGGCGTTAAACCTATTATTTGAGGAATCTCAAAAAAAATTTACTAAAATAGTAAATGATATTCTATTTGCTGAGAATGTTAGATTTAATTTTAAACATTTGGTATTGGAGGTTATTGGTCAAAGCAACAATCCTAATAGGTATCTAGAAAATATTATCATAGCCCTTGTTGAAGATCTATACTGGAAGCAGCATGTAATAAATACAACTATTATTAATAATGAATTTTTTGTGAGGCTTTTAATAAAAAAAAATATTATAAATAGTTGGTTAAATTCAAAAGACAAAGAAGAAGTAAATCAAGGTGTGAATATTCTAAAATCTGTTTGCAAAAAGATACCTGATGAAATTGCGGAAATTTTAAAACCACATATAGATGAAAGTAAAGAGTGGAATAGAACAATAAATTACATTTTAGGAGAAGATATAGAAAATGATTCAGAATCGTTATTTGAAATAAGAATTGATATGATGAGAAAAAAAGAATATCCGAATTTTGTTAATTGGAAAAATATTTGTTCAAAGGTACCAATTAAGACATTAATACTCTTAAAAACAGCATTAAAACTTTTAATTAACAATGAAATTGATGATGATAATATTCAGTTTCAGAGAAATAGATTATTTAGCTGGTATAGTGTGGATATGGAGGCACTTTTAATGATTGCTGATAATGATCCATTTTCTGTATGGAATATTTTAATAGATGAATATGTAAATTTGGCTATATATAAGTTGGATGTATCTTACATAAATTATCAGTTACTTTATGATAATTCTAAATATGGTCAAATACAAATAGAAAAAGGGATAATGAAACTACTTATCAGAGCAGGAATAAATCTAGCTCAGAATAGTTTTCAGATTCTTATAGATAAAATTAATCAAATTATGTTATATAATTCAGCAACAATGAATGCAATAACAGCTAAAATATTATCTGGTATATCTAAAGAATATGCTGATATGGCAATTGGTTGGTTAGTGGAGGATATTACAAGAATTGAAGTCGGTAATAGTATTGGTGGTTCTCACTGTTTATTAGCAAGTCAAATAATTCAGAATCAAAGTCCCTATTGTTCCGAAAATATATTTAGCATTATTGAAGATAAAATATATAATTACCATGAGATTAATGAAACTAAAAATGCTAAATATTATTTAGAAATTAGAAGAATGGGATACTATCACCATTATTGGGGAAAAACTCAGTTTTTGCTCTTATCATGCTTAGATAAGAAAAGAATTAATAAAAAAACATTTGAATTATTGAGAGTGTTAGAAAGAAGATATATAGGTTGTACTAGAGAAGATATTATGGGAGGAATAAAGTTGGATACACATTGGATTAAATCTTCTATAGATAAAAATCTTTTAAAGATAAGTGAAAAAGCTTGGCTTAAAATCATAAAGAATAAAAATATTTCTTTTGATTATTTTGGAAAAACAAAATCCATTAATGAAGAATATGATGTTGAATCATCAATATTTCAATTTTCAAGTAGTTTGTTAATTGTTGCAAAGTATTATCCTGAAAGATTTGCAAAATTATTATTAAAGTTTCCAAAAGAAACTCATCCTTTATATATAGTTGCAATACTTGATGCTTTAAGGTTACTTAAGGTAGATGATAATTTTCCTGAAGAAATTAAAAAAACTTGGCAACCAGCATCAATAGAAACAATTATAACCGTTTTAAAAAAGATTAAATGCTTAAATGACAGAAACGTTGCAATTTCTTTTTGTAGGCTGATTAGTGAAAGAGCAGAAGAAATATGGCCAGTAGAAATAATAGATATGTTAATATTGTTGGCGATAAACTTTCCTGATCCTCTAAATGGAAAACTTGATTTATGTGATGCTAACTGGGATGGAAATATGGACAATGTAACAATACACACTCTATTCGATAATACAATTAATTGTGTGAAAGGGCTAGCAGCAGATGCAATTGGGAAATTACTCTGGAATAATAAAGATTTGCTTGATAAGGTAACGCCTGCAATTGAGGCACTTATTCAAGATCCTCATCCAGTTGTTAGAATGTCATCAGTGTTTGCCCTTATGCCTGTTATAAACATTGATATAAATAAGGCAGTGAAGTGGTTTAATATTGCTGTAAAAGATGATTTAAGGGTAGCTGGAACTTATTATTCCATAAAGTTTATTAATTACATTATAAAAACTCATACAGAAGCAATTTCATTAATAATAGATAAAATGCTTTTATCATCAAATGAAGAAATTTTGGAAAAAGCATCAGAAATGATTTCAACATATAATATATTATATGGAATATTTGATGAATACTTAGAGAAATGTTGTAATGGAACTGTAAGTCAAAAAAAGGCTGTAATATTAAAAGCATCTCAGTTGATAGCTGAACCTGATTATGCTGGGAAATGTAGAGAAATAATAGAAAAATTCATAAATGATGACAATGAAGAAGTAAGAAAACAAACTGGTTTTGCATTTTATAAAGATATACTTGAAGTTAAAGATAATATAAAATTTGTAAAGAAATATATTTTATCTAAATCTTTTTTTGATAATACAATATTGTTGCATATATTGCTTGACTATAAGGACGATTTGTTAGATTTTTCTGATATAATTTTTGGTATATGTGATACTGTTTCCAAAATACGTAATAATGAACTTAAAGAACGATCTAGAAGTTTAAATTATAGTGTTGAAGATATATCAGAATTATTATTAAGACTTTATGATCAATCTTTTGACTACGATGATAAAATTTTTTATAAGTGTCTTGACGCATGGGATGATATGTTTGAAAGCGGAATTTTACACGTAAGGAATTTAACAAGAAGTATAGGAATCTAATCAATCTGATTAATTTTGTGAACTTTTATTAGAAATATAATATTTATTAAACTGTAACATATATAAGTGTAATATGATAGTCTGTTACAATAATTAATAAAATCCATAATAGTGTGCCTTATAAAATAGATTAGCTTATTGATTTAGAAATTACAAATTGATAATGAAATTAAATTCAAATTATATCACTGTAAATTTTCGAATGGTGACAATCCAGGGACCAGAGTTTTAGATTTATATGAAGTGTGTGGACAAGCAGAAAAATCAGTAATTTGTAGGCAAGATACTAAAAATATTATTACTAGAATGATTAAGAGAGAATGATAGAATTAGGAAGAGTAAAGTCTCAAGGTTTGAAAAAGGAGACATAAGAAGTTAAGAGAAATACAAAATAAACTAAGAATTTATAACTCAACTATGGATGTATGTGTAGTTTAGCAAGGGATAAAGGCTACAAAGATATCGCCTGATATGGAAAGATTATTATGTGGTACCAGTGCTTATCTATCTGATACATATGGATTGATCTTTAAGTTAATATGTAGCTAAGTATTTTGTTGTAGGAATGTCTCAACTGTACGTAAAATAAATCATTAAAAATATTTATATATGAAGTATATATAATTGGGAAAGGAAAATTCATATAAATACATAATATTTTGTGGAGGATACAGAATGAATGGTGAATTAATGTATCAGCAATCAATTGCTGCAGAATTTATTGCAATAAAAGATAGGGTGAGATTTTTTATTGATGATAATCATTGGGGAGAAGATGGCAGATATAAAGAAGTGATTTTAATTAATTATCTTAAGCGGATTCTTCCAAATAGTGTGTCGGTTGGTACAGGTTTTGTAAAGAATAATGAGGGGAAGTTAACTAATCAGATTGACATAATTATTTATAAAGAGCAATATCCAAAGCTATTTTCGGAAGGGGATTTTGTAATACTTATGCCTGAAAGTGTTATAGGAATTATAGAAGTTAAATCTACATCAACTACAAGTGTGCTAACATCTAAAAGAAATGATTTATCGGTAATAAAAAAAGCAGAAAAAAATGGAAAAATAATAGGAAATAGGAAGATATTCAATGGGATTTTTGCTTATGATAATAAGATTAATTTTAATTCGCGATTTGCCAATAGTAGTTTAGCAGAAGAACTTAGAGGATTAGAAGGATATCTTAATTGCTTATCTTTAGGTAGCAACAACTTTATAAGGTATTGGGAGAAAGGAAATCCATCATCATCTGACAAAAGAAAGTGCTATAGTGCATATAATTTGTCATATAGAAAAGTTATGGAAGAGGAGGTTAATAATATGCAAGGTTTTTCATTTGGATACTTTATATCAAATTTAATGGAAACAGTTTATAGAATAACTTCACCTAATATTTTAAGTAATCAATATTTTGAGTTTTTATATCCATTAGAAATGAGTAAAGAGATATATAAATTAGAAAATGGGGATATATATTTGAATTTTTAGAAAGTTACGATGGGAATGTTTTTCTGTTTTATATTTGAATTATTAATAAAGCAGTTAATATTATTGGAAAATGAAGAAGCACCTTGGGTAAAAACTATAAATTTACAAAAAAATACTAAAAGGTAAGCTGATTATATGTTAAACTTATATAATAGAGATTGGGCACAGGGGGGATTGCATTGAATAAAAAGAGCCTTAGTGAAGCAAGTATAATATCTAAGTACATAATGCCTTCAATAGAAGATGCAGGTTGGGATAGACAAAAACAAATTGCTCAAGAGATTAGTTTTACGGATGGAAGAATTATTGTAAGAAAAAAGGTAGTAACAAGAGGAACAATAAAAAGAGCTGATATAATCCTTTATTATAAAAACAATTTACCACTCGCAATAATTGAAGCTAAGGATAATACTCATTCTATTGATGCAGGTATGCAACAAGGATTAAATTATGGAGAAATTTTAGATATTCCATTTGTATATTCATCAAATGGAGATGGATTTATAGAGCACGACAGAACAAAAAGTGAAGGTCAAATTGAAAGAGAATTAACGTTAGAACAATTTCCGTCACCAGAGGAATTATGGAATCGGTATAAAGCTCATAAAGGGTTAACAGATGATCAAGAAGAAGTAGTTACACATAATTATTACTATGATCAAGATTGCTTTCCGCCAAGATATTACCAACGTATAGCTATTAATAGAAGTGTTGAGGCGATAACTCAAGGGAAAGATAAGATTTTACTTGTAATGGCAACTGGTACAGGTAAGACTTACACTGCATTTCAAATAGTTTATAAGTTATTTAAATCTGGTTCTAAAAAGAGAATTCTATATTTAGCAGATAGAAATATATTAGTAGATCAAACTATTATAGGAGATTTTAAGCCGCTTAAAGATAATATAAATAAGATTAAAAACAGAACAGCAGATAAGTCTAGGGAAATTCAATTTGCACTTTATCAAAGTCTTACAGGAGAAACTGAAGAAAAGAAGTTATTTAAGAAGTATAGTAAAGATTATTTCGATTTAATTATAATAGACGAGTGTCATAGAGGTAGTGCAAAAGATGATTCTGCATGGAGAGAAATACTTGATCATTTTGAGAGTGCAACAAAGATTGGTTTAACTGCAACTCCTAAAGAAACTAATGTGGTATCTAATAGTGATTATTTTGGAGAAGCTATATTTACATACTCTTTAAAACAAGGAATTGAGGATGGATTCTTAGCACCATATAAGGTGATAAGAGTTGCACTTGATAGAGATATTGAAGGATATAGGCCAGAAAAGGGCAAGAGAGATAAATATGGTGAAGAACTAGAAGATAGGATATATAATAAAAAGGACTTTGATAGAAGTTTAGTATTAGAAAATAGAACAGAAGTTGTTGCAAAGTATGTTTCTGGTTATTTAAAGAAGAATAATAAAAGAATGGCTAAAACTATTTTCTTTTGTGTAGATATAGATCATGCAAATAGAATGAGGAGAGCATTAGCTAATGAAAATTCTGATTTAGTAGCTGAAAATCCTAAGTATGTAATGAAGATTACTGGTGATGATGACGAAGGAAAAGCAGAACTTGAAAATTTCATAGAAGTAAGTGAAAAATATCCTACATTAGTTACAACATCAAAGTTACTAACGACAGGAGTAGATTGCAAAACTTGTGAATTTATAGTTATAGATTCTGAAATAAATTCAATGATAGAGTTTAAGCAGATATTAGGAAGAGGTACTAGAATTAGAGAAGATTATGGGAAGATGTATTTTACTCTTATAGACTTTAGAGATGTATCAAGGTTATTTGCAGATAAAGATTTTGATGGAGATCCAGTAAGAATTAAAGAAGTAGATTGTGATGAAATACCTGATGAAGAAGAGGAGGCGGGAGATGAAGATCCTGAAGACAATGGGGATATAACTTATGATACTCCAAGAGATTATAATGGAGAAGGTTCGGGATTTATAAATGATCCATTTGATGGAGATAAAAGCAGAAAGAAATATTATGTTAATGATGTACAAGTAAGGGTCATTAATGATAGAGTCATGTATTATGGTGCAGATGGGAAGCTTATTACAGAATCATTAGTAGATTATACTAAGAAAAATATAAGAAAAGAATTTGCAACATTAGATGAATTTCTTAGAAAATGGACTGAAACAGAAAAGAAGGAAGAGTTAAGACTTCATTTAGAAGAAGAAGGAATATTCTTAGAAGATTTAGAAGATGAAGTTGGCTGCGATATGGATACTTTTGATTTAATATGCCATATAGCTTATGATATGCCAGTTTTAACAAGAAAAGAAAGAGCTAATAATGTTAAAAAGAGAAATTACTTTGGAAAGTATAGTGAGAAAGCTAGAATTGTATTAGAAAAGTTATTAGAAAAATATTCAAATGAAGGTATTGAGAACATAGAAGATATAAAGGTACTTAAGCTGCCAGATTTTCAAGAGATAGGTAGTCAACTAGAAATAGTTAAGAAAGTATTTGGTGGTAAGAAGGAATATGAAAAAGCTATTAAGGAGTTAGTTAAAGAACTTTATACAATAGCATAAGAATTAAGGAGTATATTAATGGAGAATAATCTTGCTCAATCATTGGAAACTTTAATAAAATATTATTCAAACGATAAGTTATCTGATATTGTATATAATCTTCAACTTCAACTAAAGAATAAGAATAGTAAATCCATTTTACAAATAATTAGTCAAGACTTAACATCTAAAGATACATTAAATGCAGCTTTAGATGTTAAGTCAGTAATGGGTCAAATAAATGTAGTAGTTCATACATTAGGGATTATAAATTCTTTGCCTTATTTATTAGAAGATAATGAAGTTGTGGAAAGTGTAAGCTTAGGTGCAGATAATGCCAGTAGTGAGTTTGATTTAATTACAAACAAGAGAATAGCAGAATTTAAATTTATAACTTGGAGAGGCAATGATAGCATGAGGTTGAAAACCACATTTGGAGATTATTATAATCTAGTGGAATATAATACTGAGAAAGAAAAGTATCTATATTTAACAGATTGTAGTTATTTTCAAAAGTTTTTAAATGGAAGAAGAAGTTTTTCGAGTATACTTAGCAAAAACAATAAAATTGCTAAAGAGTTTGAAGCTAAATATAACAATAAATATAATTTTTTAAATGAGTACTATGATGATAATAAGTTTAAGGTAAATTTAATTTCATTAAATGACATAGCACCTGACTTATTTAAATAACAACAGAGGAAGGGGACACAAATAAATGTCAATTACAAATGTAATAAAAGGTGTTCAAGATATAATGCGTCAAGATGCAGGAGTTGATGGGGATGCTCAAAGAATATCTCAATTAGTATGGATGATATTTCTAAAGGTATTTGATGCAAAGGAAGAGGAATGGGAATTAGAATATGATGATTATGAACCAATAATCCCAGAAGATTTAAGGTGGAGAAATTGGGCAGCAAATGATGAAGGAATTACAGGTGATGAGCTTTTAGACTTTGTTAACAATAAATTATTCAAAGGCTTAAAAGAAATGGAGCTAGATGAAAATTCAGATAATAAAGCTTTCTTAGTTAAGTCTATATTCGAAGATTCATATAACTATATGAAATCTGGTGCTCTAATAAGACAGGTAGCAAATAAATTAAATGAAATAGATTTTACAGCAGGGGAAGATAGACATTTATTTAATGATTTTTATGAAAATATATTAAAAGATCTACAAAGTGCAGGTAACTCAGGAGAATTCTATACGCCAAGACCTGTTACTAAATTCATAATTGAGATATTAAATCCACAATTGGGTGAAAAAGTTGCAGATTTTGCTTGTGGTACTGGCGGATTCTTAACTTGTGCAATCGAACATATGAAAAATCAACAGACAAAGGTGGAAGATTTAAAAGTATTGGGAGAATCTATAATTGGTGTAGAAAAGAAACCATTACCTCACTTACTCGCAACTACTAATTTAATATTACATGATATTGATGTACCACAAATAAAGCATGATAATTCATTAATGAAAAATGTAAGAGATTTAAAGTCATCTGAATTTATAGATGTTATAGCAATGAATCCTCCTTTTGGTGGAATTGAGGAAGATACAGTTCTTACAAACTTCCCAAGTCAGTTCCAAACAAAAGAAACTGCAGACCTCTTCATGACACTTATAATGTATAGATTAAGTGAAAAAGGAAGAGCAGGAGTTGTTTTACCTGATGGTTTCTTATTTGGTGAAGGTGTTAAGACTAAGATTAAAGAAAGACTTTTAAATGAATTTAATTTACATACGATAGTAAGAATGCCTAATGGCGTATTTGCACCTTATACAGGAATAAATACAAACCTTTTATTCTTTGAAAAAGGTAAGCCAACAGAAGAAGTATGGTTCTTTGAACATCCACTACCAGAAGGGTATAAGAATTACACTAAAACTAAACCTATAAGAAGTGAAGAATTTGAATTGGAAAAAGCATGGTGGGAAAACAGAGAAGAAAGTGAAAATGCTTGGAAAGTAAGTGTTGAAGATATTAAAAATAGAAACTATAATTTAGACTTTAAGAATCCTAATAAAGTAGAAGAAGATTTAGGAGATCCATTTGCATTATTAGAAAAGTATAATAAGGCTAAAGAAGATGTTGAAGATATACAAAATAAACTTATAGAAGAATTAAGTAAGATATTAGGTGGTAATTAATATGGATATGATGTTAGAGCAATTTAAAACCATCTTTGATAGACCTGAGAAGGTTAAAAAACTTAGGGAAGTGATACTTGATTTAGCATTAATGGGAAAGTTAGTAGGACAAGATCCTAATGATGAACATGCAAGTGTTTTGCTTGAGCGGATTAGAGAAGAAAAAGAGAGATTGGTTAGGGAAAATAAGATAAAAAAAGAAAAGCCTTTGGAGGAGATTAGTAAAGAGGAAATTCATTTTGAAGTACCTCAAGGTTGGAAATGCTTTAGGTTAGGAAATTATATTAATTTTATTGGTGGTCAGCAACCACCTAAGTCAACATTCAAGTATTCATATGAAGAAGGACTAATAAGATTAATTCAAATTAGAGATTATAAAAGTGATTCTAATATAACTTATGTACCAATGGATAAAGCAAAAAAATTCTGTGATAGTAATGATATAATGATTGGTAGGTATGGGCCACCAATTTTTCAAATATTAAGAGGTCTTAAAGGTGCTTACAATGTTGCATTGATGAAAGCTGAACCGGTAGGAGGATTTATTACACAGGATTATTTATATTACTTATTAAAAGATCCTAAATTATTAAAATTATTAGAGGGATTAGCAAGTAGAACATGTGGCCAGGATGGCATAGATATGATTGCATTAAAAAAATATGTTACAGCACTTCCACCACTAGGAGAACAAACACGTATAGTGGAAAAAATAGATTCACTAATGGCTTTTTGCGATAAATTAGAGCAATCTCTAGCGAAGAAAGTACATTATGGTATATTAAGTGCAAAATCTGTATTTAATAGTATAGCTAATGCCACTACAACAGAAGAATTAGAAGAAACATTAAGATTTATATTATCTAACTTTAAAGATTTATCTTTAGGTGATAATGCAGTAAAGGAATTAAAAAATTGTATTCTTCAATTGGCAGTGCGAGGAAAACTTGTACCACAAGATCCATCAGATGAACCAGCAGAAATTCTTTTAGAAAAGATAAGAACAGAGAAGGAACAATTAATTAAGGAAAAGAATATAAAGAAAGAAAAGCCTTTGTCGGAGATAAGTGAAGAAGAAAAGCCTTGGGAGTTGCCTCAAGGTTGGAAGTGGATTAGATTAGGTGATTTAACTCAGAAAATTGGAGCTGGAAGTACACCTAAAGGTGGTAGAAATGTTTATTTAGATAGTGGAATAAAATTTATTAGATCTCAAAACGTGTACAATGATAGATTAATAATTAATAACATAGCATTTATAAGCGAAGAGACTAATAATAAAATGTCTGGTAGCATAGTAAAAGCTAAAGACATATTAATGAATATAACTGGAGGATCAATAGGTAGGTGTTGCATTGTTCCTGATAATTTTGATATAGGGAATGTTAATCAACATGTATCAATAGTTAGGGTAGTGGACTATTCTATTAAAGAGTTTTTACATACTATTTTAATATCACCATATATTTTTAATTCAATAATGAATATACAAGTTGGAATATCGAGAGAAGGATTAAGTATAACTAAATTAGCTAATTTTTTAATTCCAACACCACCATTAGCAGAACAAAAGCGTATAGTAGAAAAAGTAGACTTATTAATGCGATTATGTGATGAACTTGAAAATAATATTGAAAAATCTAAAAAAAATAGTGAACGTCTAATGCAATCAGTTTTACAAGATGTATTTAATGATAATAATGAAGAAAATAATCAGCTATCATTTGGAGAATTTATAAAACAAAAAAGAAAAGAGAAAGGCATAACAATTACAAATATGTTAGAATCACTTAAAGATGTAAAATCATCTGATTATACAAAGATTGAAGAGGGGTTTGTGAAACCAGAACAATTCATTATTGAAAAAATAGCTAATGCATTAAAACTTTCGGAAACAGAGACGAAATATTTAAAAAAATTAAAAAATAAAACAGATATGGAGAAATGTTTGGATTCAGATTATGAAATGAAAATAGCTGCAAGAAGGATAAATAAGAATTAAATATTATGTAGAGGTATGAAAGATGAAATATAAAGAGAGTATATTCCCATATCGCAGTAAGGATGAGCTTGAAAAAATAGCAGAAAATCATTTGGAAGTATATAATTCAAGGTTACTTACAAAGCCAAGTGAAATAACGATTACTGATTTTATAGAAAGACATCTCAAACTTGAGCTGAAGTTCTTGCCAATTTCTCAAGATGGAGAGATTTTGGGATATATGGTTTTTAAACCAGCTAAGATTATAATTTATAATATGTATAATGGTAAAGAAAAACAGTACTTTAATATTTCAGAAGCCTCTGTAATAGTTGATAGCGAATTAAGCGATAATAAAAAAGAAATAGGTAGGTTTCGATTCACTTGTGCTCATGAAGCTGCTCACTGGATTCTGCATAGAGATGTTTTTTTACAAGACTTATCTAATCCAGTAATATCAGATGCAGAAGATATACTTACTGATAAGTATAATGAAGGCTACAAAGATAATATTGCTAATGATAAAAGAATGGAATGGCAAGCAAATTATTTAGGTGGTGCATTATTAATGCCTAAGAAGACTTTTTTAAAAGAATTCTTAAATATGCTAGTATTACTTGGCATTACTAATAAAACATATTTATATAGAGATTCACAGTTGTGCAATATTAATAATTATAGATGCATCATTAATAGAATTACAAGTGTTTTTAATGTATCTAAAGAGGCAGCACGGATAAGATTACTTCAATTAAATTTATTAAAAGAACATGAGAATATTAAATACCATATATAAAATTTAAAATTAAATATAAAATTTTACTAAGTGCATCTATAGAAATATAGGTGCTTTATTTGTATTTATAGTATATAAAATCTATACTATAAATAATTTAATTATCAAAGTGACAAGATCACATAAATTAAGAATGTAGTAAATACAATATTAATTTTTATTGTATAAAATTAATTCTGTACTTTTTAAAAGGTACAGAATTAAGATATGTTTGCAATAATGCGGATTAAGAAATAATATACCGTACTTTTCTAACTGGATATCTTTTCATTAATTATTTCACCCAAAAGAGAGCATTGTCCATCTATTTTAGGTGCCTTTTCACTTGACGTCCCAAAACTGCTTGAGTAAGAAGTTCAACATTATGCTCTAACAGATTAACCTTTTCCTACAGCTTTCTGTTTTCATTTTCTAGTTCTTCAATTCGTAAATCTTTTTTATCTAAAAACTGCATGGATTAAGGCTCCTTTCTGGTTGATTCTCTACTTATATTATACCATAAAAATGAATATTTTTCTAGTTTTTAGGCGATTTTAAAAAAACATTCCTGCTGTATCAATGCTCTCTCGATGTGCTTTTTTTGATCAATCTGCACACCATCCAGAAGCCATTCCGTTTGATGTTTTGTTATATCACGCATCTCTCCTTCATTTTTTTGGCCACTGAAATTTTATGTCATCAGAAAGAACCTTTGTAACTAATATAAAGGCATTTTTGTTCCATCTAAGTGCTCTAAGAGAGGTATGCCTTTTATTGCAGAATAAGAAAGCACTTGTACCAGAGTATGGATTAAGTTTAAATTTCAATGAAAACAATGCGGCAAGTCCGTTTTGCATCGGTGGCACCGAGTGCAAGATAGATGTGCTCCGCCCAATCGGCTATATGATGCATTATAATTCTTGCAGAACCTTCATTAGTGCTGCAAAAGAATTTTGATTAAAATTGTTTGGAGCTGTAACTTGTATATTTTTATAAAGTATCTGAAAATCATCAGATTCATTTAAGTTTGATAGTAGATTATCACACTCTGAAAGGATTGGTGTAACTTCAGTAAGTGCCACTTATTCAACAGGCTCTTCTTTTTTAATATTTATTTTATGATTCCTGAATCCTTTCTTTTCACACCATTCTTTGACTGTCATGTCGCTTTTATTTCTTTCATTGATCCATTGCTCTCAAAGGAACAGATTTTCATTTGTAGATTTCATGATAAAACCTCCAATCTGATCACTTTATTAAAGAATATCAAATTGAAGGCCTATTTACATGACGGTATTTGTTCCATCGATTACAAATGCATTAATTATAAGGAACGGCATATATTTTGATTCATTTACACTTCTGGCATACCTGAATGGTATACTATATAGATCTTTGTGCATTTTCTGTATATTATTAGCATATCATTCTAGTAAAGTTTCAGTTATCTTGCCCCCAAATATCCTCAGGGGTTTATTTTGAAATAAATTCATGAGGATGCATATGCATTAGAATATTTAGTTTACATAAAATTTATTAAACTTAGTCTGAATTAACGTATCCATCACTTTATACTAACATCAATAGACTCTATAACACATAACAAAATAAAAGAACTAGAAGGTGCGGGAATGACTAATCCGTCAATAAAATATATTGTGCTCCAGCCTAAAGATTCTACTAATTTTTGGATTTACATGTTTGAGTCAGATGACTCTTGCATGAAAACTGAAGTTGAGAAAATCAAGCGCCGAAGTAAGAGCAGGGCACGTGATGTTATGAATAGCATCATCAGTTGTGTAGGCGGAAAAAAGGCTTTGCGAGAGTTAATGTATCAAAGAATTTCGCAAGATACATTTATGTATTAGGCGGCGGTGGCTCAATAGAGGTTTATAAGGATTTTAACGCTGATATGACAAGTAATTTCATATCTTATTGGCATAGAATCGCTTTCTTCTGATTTCTTCAAGTTTGTTTATGAAATCTATCTCCATTAGTTGTTTGTGATTTTGTACTTCAAGAATCTAAACATTTAAAGTTACTGTAATAGTAAGTAAATAATTATATAAATAAACCTTTCTACTAATTCTTTTATGTAATCTCTATGCATTTTAAAAATAATACAGAATAGTTTATTAAAAAGATGTGCAGACTAATTGAATGAAATAAAAGGAGATGATAAACATGCCGACTACGATTCATAATGAAGATGCCATTACTGGAGAACCTCTATTATCGTCAGCAGAAGATGATAATACATATGCATCTATTACTGAACTTCCAGTGCTAGTAGATAAATTTTTAAGCAACAATGATATCACACTTCAAAATCCTGAAATAATCCCTCAAATAGATGTACAAAATGTAAGCGTATTTGCAAATCATTTTCGGGGGGAAGAGTCATCTGTTAGTAATATTGTCAAGGCAGAATCTATGGCTACTCTAACTTTAGGACAGAAGGAGCATGATATAAAACTCGAAATTACCTTAGAATCACCTAGTCCATTAAAACAAACATGGGACGCCTTACTTCAAGGTACCATCCATTTTGGTTCAGCTCAACTTCAAATCGAATATAATTTGGCTAACCCAGATCGATTGCATGGAAAATGGAAAGAAAAAACAGGTGAATCTATGACTTTTCAGGATATTACTAAGGCACTAGGGATATCGCATAACATTTCTATAAATGCCCTTGATTTAGATTTACGTTTGACGGCTATTGCGTTTGAACTACAACTAGAGAACGGGTACTTTCTTTTGTCTGCTCAGTCAGCATCATTTGGAGAGGTATTTTTTATAGCAACGAATGCTAATAATGATTGGAATTTTGTGTTTGGAATAGCTATTTCAAAGGAGCAAATAACAGGCCCCTTACACAATTTTATTGGCGGACTTCTTAACGAAGTAAATATACATCAGTCTTGCTGCATTTTTTCAACTATAGAAGATGAGCTTTTTCAGCTTCCACAACTTCCTCCTCTACCAGATTCTACTCAGCCAGTTATGAAATTTATGGAGAATTGGAATATTAAAATTGAACGAGGGATTCTTTTTTGTGCAGAAATTTTATTGTCAGAGTCGGATAACCCAATCTTAAATCTTATTCAGTCAACGATAGATGAAGACTCTATTGTATTTCAGGCACCTTTAAGTCCTCCCTTGACTGGGCAAAGATTTACTGCTTTTTTTAAGAAATCTATTAATATTAAGGTTTCAGATAATACCTTAACATTGAAGAACCCACAGTTAAATTTTATTATCGACCCTTTAAAAATTCAGCTGGAAGGTTCATTGGACATTCCGTTTGGAGCATCATTGCTGGTATGCAGGGTAATAATTGAGTTTAGTGATACCTATGCTCAGTGTTCACTCACTGTTGACAATCAGGATGAGAATGGGAAACCCAAATTTATATCTGCACCTCTTGGTCTAAAGGGTATTAATATTGATACAATAATTGTGAGTTTCGGATGGATTTATACAACACCAGCAATGAATTTTGGATTAGATGGAACTTTTCATATTATGGATCAACCTGTCGGTGTGAATGAATTTGGTACATCTTTCTCATTTGTAGGTTCATTTTTAGACCCTATATTTTTCTATGGATACTTAGAACAGATTGATTTGGAAACAATCTATGGAGCTATAACTGGAAAAAATTTATCCGGGTTACCAGCTTTTTTAAATAAATTGACTGCTAAGCAGGTTTTTTTATATTGGTCGAAGTTGGATAGACAATTAGCTAATGGAACACTGATAGCACCAGGTGCAGGATTTAATGGTTATATTGATTTGTTTGGTTTTAAAAGCTACGTATATTTGATTGTATCTGAAGCAGGCATTAAGGGAAGTGCACAAGCTGCTCCTTATAATCTGGGAGATTTACTTAAAATTGGAGGAAGTGGCGAAGGCATTAGTATGAAAGAATATCTGGTAGATGATGAATGGATTATTCTGAAAAAAGAACCACAACAGAATTATCAGTCACGAATGGTTACATATATTAAACCTGGTGGTGCATTACTGCAATTTAACACCAATGCTTCTCCGTATCTATATGCCAGTGCTAGTGTTGGCTTTTTCGATTTAGTGGATCAACAAATAGAAATTGAAATAAATGATCAAGGATTTCGTTTTGAACTGGATTGTGATATTGGAGGAATTACAAGTACTAAATGGAACTGCCTCTTAAATCAGAATACTTTTATAGCTAGTGCGGAATTCACACTTGATTTAGATATTGAAGTAGGTCCTTTTAAAATTCTTGGAACTGATTTAGGCAAGTTTAACCTGGATATTGAATTCAAAGTCCAAGCTACTGTGAGAGGAAGTCTTGATAAGTGGGAACTTGAAATCAGTGGAAGTTTTATGTTCGAAGGTACTAAAGAGGAATTACCAGCATTCCAGTTATCTGCTGATATTAATATGCTCAAAAAACTACCCCAATATTTAATTGAGCAAATATCTACGTATGCTATTAATAATCTAAAATTCCAAGATGCCGATAAGTTACTTCGAAAAGCGGAAGAAGCCGTAAAAGAAGCCGTAAATAAAGCAGAAGAGTCTGCTAGAGCTCTTATCGCAGAAACCATTGCAGAGACTGACAAAATTATAAACGATGCCGAAGACTTCGCGAATAGCATTGGTGCAAGATTGGATGATACATCATCAAAAGCTGATGAACTTCTTAAGGAAGCAAAAGATATTTTGGCTAAGGGGGTGGAATCTGTTAATGCTATTAATGAAAAAACACAACAAACGGTAGATGACCTTGAGAATCAGATGAGAGATTTCCCAAGCAAGGTTGCTGGTGAAATTGAAAATATTCTTAATAATGCGAATGATGAAGCAAAAAGACTGAGTGAAGAGGGGGCTAAAGTACTCAAAAATGCCGAGGAGCAGGCTACAGAAATCTTAAATAATACAAATGCTGAGGTAAAGCAACTTGGGGAGACAGCTAGTAAAATTTTATTGGACATTACAGCGGAAGCTGATAATACTATAAATCTAATAAGGAATGAAACGGAAAAAACTTTGAACGATATTAAAATCTGGGCAGAAAAAAAAGCCGAAGAACTTAAAAAGTTAGGGAAGGATCCTGGAGAACCCATTAGTAAAATTTTTAAGAAAAAAATTCGAATATAAAGGAGATTACTATGGAGAAATTATCTACTGCCACTATTTTACAAAAGGCTAGCCAAGAAAGTGCTACAAAAGTGCAAGATGGAATAACAAAAGCAAAGATTCTTCTTGAAGAAGCTGAGAAGGAAGCCGCTATACTAAAAATAAAGGCAAGAGAAAACGCAGCAAAGTTATATAATAAAAGCATAGATAGTATTTTTCTTGCGGATGAACGGGGGGTGCGTATTTGCGATCAATCTGGAAATGAACAGGATTTTTTTAGAACACCATCGCGTGCTTATTGTATGACAATGGATCCGTTAAACGAAAAGCTTTATTTTATCATTGAAACAGCGTCTCAACCAATTAATGAAAAAAAGAAATTAGTTGAAGTATCTCTATTCTCAACATCAATAACAGGAGCTGATGTTACAACTATAAAAGAAATACAATACAGTGTCCCGGTTGAGGCCAAGATTACAGGATCATTAGATATTCAGCCTGTAGAAGGACGAATTGTTTGGATATCTCCTGTAGGGATTATTTATGAAATGGATACAAAAGGTGGTCATTATAGAGAACTTGGAAAAACTGAGTTTTCATCTAATACGACATCAGTCTCAGCTACTCTATCTGCTTCAGGAACTTTATACTGGACAGCAATGGAACGGGAAACATCTCAAGAAAGTATATATGGAATCTGGAGTATGGATAAGGATAGTAATTTGATTAAGCTATTATATTTCTATTCTCTTCCAAGTAGTAAGACTTCCGAATTTTTTCCAAGAATACAGATAGATGAAAGTAATAAAAGAATCTATTGGAATAGCTTAGAGCAAATTGAATCCATTACACTGGAAGGAACAGAGCATATGATAATATATCCATCTGCATCTATCATAACAGGGCTTGAAATAGATCTTTTTATAAACCGTCTGTATTGGCTTGAACAAAATCATGTGCTTATCCGTTCAACTCTGGATGGTAAAATAACAGAAAAGTCTCTTTCATTACAGAATAATGAGTATACTGTTAGAAATTTATATATCCGAACCAAATCGGATGAAGCCGCAGGAAAATTGCATTTAGCGCAAATGGAGCGCCAAAAAGCAATAGAAAGCACCAGATATGCTATTAATCAAGCTAATAAAAATGTAGATATTAAATTAGCACCTATCCAAGAGGCTTATATTGCTGCAAAGGCAAAATTCGATCAGGATCTTGCACCTGCTCAAGCAGAGGCAGCAAATATTATAACATCAGCTAAAAACCAATATGTAATTAGCAAAAATCAATCAGATGATCAAATTGCAAAAGCTAAAGGGGATAGTCAAAAAGCCATCAATGAAGCTAAAACAGAGAATGATAAAAATATTGAAAACGCTAAAGTAGAAGCGAAAATAAGAATCGATGAAGAAAATAAAAAATTGGAAGATGCTAGAGCTAAAAAGGAAAATTAATTGTAGGAGAGATAATAATAAAAACAAAAATCAGCCTAATATTAGAGATACTCATTTACAAAAGTAACTTACAAATAGTGATAGCATTGACTGTCTGTTGCCGGAAAATGTACATAGTTCCGTGATAATTTAACAGGTATATGGACTATTCATATACCTGGAATGAAAGTTTTTAATGGCGCTTTTTACATATGGATTGGATGAACCAATAATAATCTATTTGAACCTAAGAGACAATCTAAATTGTTATTACGTGGTCAAAAAAGTATTGTGGTAGGCTCTTATAGTGTTATATAAATTGAGTTTTCGATATCAGAATTTTTTCTGCAGATTGCGAAATGGTCGTCATAAACAAGAGATTAGTGTATCTGGTTAATTTAGAGATTATTCAATTAAAAGTTATGAAATTAAAGTTTTATCTTGCACAAGTATGGAGATAGTAGCAGTTATAGGAGAAAATTATTGATGTTGGCAGTATTCATAATCATAAGATTGTGTTTTTCATAGATGAACTACAGCATAATATGTACATCTAAAAAGAATTCACCAGCAATATCAGTTTATGATAATCAATATGGTGATAGAAGAATTGATGTGGTTGAGATTATACATGTTATAAGTAGTTTAGTTCAATAAAGAATGGAAAATGTTAATTCGTCATAAATCGAAACTAATTGTAGAGAATGTTTATATATTTTAATAAGAAGTATTATTAATTCTACGAATATTTTAAACGAAAGGAAGGTATTATAAATGACTATAAAATACGTTGAAACTACTGATGAAAGAGGTTGGTTAAAAGTTAAGTATAATGATGGTTCAACATATCCACCTTTACCTCAATTTCTTCATGTAGAATTCATTAAAATGGAAAATGAAAGAGAATACTTTAAAATACTTGAAGGAAAACCTGTGGGCAAGGAGGCAAGTGTTAAAATTAAGGGCAATGGTGGTTCTTATCTTAAAGAAGGTGAAATCAAATTAACAAGTGGTCAGATTCATTATATCATAAGTACGAGTGAACTTTGGTATCGCGATGATAATGACATTTGGGTCGGACCGATAAATGCAATAACTGATTCAAATAATCCTGTTCCAATAGGAATTCATGATTTGGAAATACCAGATGAAGTTCATCCTTTAGGTGAAAGGTATTTAGCTGAATCAAATTATGCTTGCAATTGGTTTAGAATAAGTCATAGTGGAGATCGTTATTTTCATCCTGGCATGATTTCCGCTGGTTGTGTAACTGTCAAGGATGTATCCAGATGGACAGATATATACAATTACCTTATAAGGAGAAGAAAGAATGATATGCAAAGTGTAGGAACTATACAAATATTTGCATCAGCATCAGATAGGACTATCTAAAAATATTTTATTCATGAGAAAGTATGGGAAACTGTATCTTTTGTCAAGGTCAAAAAAGAGAGAGTCGATTCAAAAAATAAGTTGTTATAATAATTCATATAGGGATCGATTTCTTCTTTTAGTTGGGCAAAAGTCGTACAGCTTTCCAAATGTAGTTCATCTTTCGTATGTCCATAAAATGACTCTTGAGGAGTATTGTCCCAGTAATTTCCACAACGGGATATTGATTGTGTTTTTTAGTTCTTATTTTAGAATTAGGCTCGGTAATCGATTAATAAAAAGGGATTGCTTCCTTTCCCTCATCTAAGAACCGTACGTCAAACTGTCTAACAATTATGATTATATTATAATGTGCTAATATTGGAAAAATATAGAATAATGATTTGGAAGGGATTTGTAAGTATGGCTTAATTAAAAGGATATAATAGATATCAAACTAGTTTTACTATTAATTGTATTGATGATCTTATAGATGGAAATAATTCAGTTAGAGCTATTTATGAGTTTGTAAATATGTTGGATTTAAAAGAGTTAGGTTTTAGAATATATAATTCTAATCGACCTGCTCAAGTACCTTATGACCGAAAAAAATTTATTAAAGTTACATATTTATGGGTACATGAATGGAACTAAATCTTCAAGAAAATTAGAAACTGAAAGAAATTTAGAAATTATGTAGTTAATAAATAAACTTTCATCTAATCATGGAACTATTGCAAGCGTAAAAGAATTGACGGATAGATAAACATTTACCCTCTATATGATGATATTATTGTAAGTAATGAAAATAGAAATAAAATAGAAATTTTGTGTAATAAATATTTAAGATTTGTAGATTTCAAAGTTGCATTTAAATTGAGAAATGATGGAAGTGCTACAATAAGTTCACGTGCATTTTATCTTTGGTATTTTCGAAAGAAATTTGACTTTAAATATTCTGATAATGTTATGTTAGATTTGTTATCTTTTGATTGGCTTGAAAATAACCATTTCGTTGGAATTGATTATATAGTTAATATATTACCGTATCAAGAAGTAAAAAGAAGAATAATTAGTAATTTAAGAGAACAGGTTATACATGGAGATATACTTAATAATCATATAAGATTTTGTATAGATAACAATATAAGGGAAGTTGAAAATGAAATCATTAGAATTGTTTTTGATGAAAATGAGTTTATAGAAAGTCGAAAAATTGCAGTAGATTATATTTGTGAAGTATCTAATGAAGAATTATTAATAAATAATTTGTTTGGTAAAATATCAGATGAAATAGAATGGTATATTATAGATAAAGTTAAAATAAACAATATTAGTAAGATAGAAATTTATTTGAAAAATAAATTAAAAAGTATAAATAATACAAAAGAAGCACTTAATATTGCACAGTTTTTCATAAATTTAAATGAAAGTGATGGATTAAAGTTAATTATAGACCATATTGAAGATAGTAAAGAAGATGTAATAACTGGGCTAGAAGATTTATCACTTAATGAAGTAAACGAAATTTCATTAGTACCATATTTAATCAAATTATTATTTTATACATATAAATATGAGTTTTTAGGAGATAAATATAATAGTTTAACTAATAGAGTTTCTAATTCTTTGCTTAATATTGCAGTACAAAACAAAAAAAATTATATGAGTATAATTGATGAACTGGAAAAGTTAGTTGAAACTAATAAAGAAGAATATTCAGAGGTTAAAAAAATAAATTTCTTAATAGCAGATATTAACAAGCAATTTTATAGAAATAAAGATGAAGCTATGAACCTTGAAGAGGCTATAGAAATGATAAACAAAATTATTAATATATAAATAAAACTCAATTATTAAAATATAAATTAATTTTAGTAATTGAGTTTTGTTTTTCCCTATGCATAAATTTTTCGTAATTGCGATGATATAAAGTCTTTCTATGATTTTGTCAAATTAATTACAGACTTTTAAAAAGGACAGAATTAAAATATCATTGTAATAATATAGCTTTAGAAATAATGACTTTATTTTTAAAAACGCATATCCTTTTGCTGAAAAACCAAGTGTTGGTAGAGATTTAGCTAAAGTTTTAAAATGTAATCAAAATAAAGGTGGATATATAGAAGGGCCTAATTATATAGTAACTTGGGCATTAGGACATTTAGTTACTTTACTTGATCCAGAAGGTTATGGAGATAAATATAAAAAATGGAGCATGGAAACACTTCCAATGTTGCCTAAAAATATGAAGCTCACAGTTATTCAAAAGACGGGTAAGCAATTTAATGAAGTAAAAAAGCAAATGTTAAGATCTGATGTAAGTGAATTAGTTATTGCAACAGATGCAGGAAGAGAAGGAGAATTAGTTGCAAGATGGATAATTGAAAAAGTTGGATTTAGAAGGCCTATAAAAAGACTTTGGATATCATCACAAACTGATAAAGCAATTTTAGATGGATTTAAAAATTTAAAACCAGGTTCAGCTTATGAAAATTTATATAAGGCAGCACAAGGAAGAGCAGAAGCAGATTGGATTGTTGGTCTTAATGTAACAAGAGCGTTAACATGTAAATACAATGCTCAATTATCAGCAGGAAGAGTTCAATCGCCAACATTAGCTATGATAGCTCAAAGAGAAGAAGAAATTAAGAATTTTAAGCCTAAGGATTATTACTTAATTATAGGGAATACTGGTAGTTTCTCTATTGAATGGATTAATAAAGATAATATTAATAGAACCTTTGATGAGAACTTAGCTAATAAAATAGTTGGAGCAATTAAAGGAAAAGATGGAGAAGTTATTGAAATCACACAAAGCAATAAAAAGCAATATGCACCTGCACTTTATGATTTAACAGAGCTTCAAAGAGATTGTAACAGAATTTTTGGATATTCAGCAAAACAAACCTTATCTATAATGCAAAGGCTTTATGAAAATTATAAGGTTTTGACATATCCTAGAACTGACTCAAGATATATAACAAGAGATATAGTGCCTACGATAAAGGAGAGGTTAAAGGCAATTTCTGTTTCTAATTATGCAAAAAGTGCAACTGAAATATTAAAGGGAAATATTACTGCAAATAAAAGTTTTGTTGATGATAACAAGGTTTCAGATCACCATGCAATTATTCCAACAGAGCAAAGAGTTAGCCTTGGAATTTTAAGTTCAGAAGAAAGAAATGTTTATGATTTAGTAATAAAGAGATTTTTAAGTGTATTACTTCCACCATTTGAATTTATTCAAACAGGAGTTAAGGTGAAAGTAGGAGAGGAAACTTTTAGAGCTAAGGGTAAGGTAATAACAGCTAAAGGCTGGAAAATAGTTTATGATAAAATAGATGACCTTGAAGAAACAAGTGAAGAAGGTATGTTAAAGGAACAAGTGCTGCCAAAGCTAGTTAAAGGAGATAAGGTTAGGGTAAATAAAGTTGAAATTAAAAAGCACCAAACTAAACCTCCTGCAAGATTTAATGAAGGTACACTTTTATCTGCCATGGAAAATCCACAAAAGTATATTAATATAGATAAAGAATCAGCTAAGACTTTAGGAGAAACAGGTGGACTTGGAACAGTTGCAACAAGAGCAGATATTATAGAAAAATTATTTAACTCTTTTGTAATAGAAAAGAAAGGCAAAGATTTAGTTCCAACTTCAAAAGGAAAGCAGCTTATGGAGCTTGTACCAAAGGATTTAAAATCACCACTTTTAACTGCTAGATGGGAAAAGGAGCTTGATGATATCAGCAAAGGAAAGACAGATGTTCATGATTTTATAGCAAGAATGAGAAATTATGCTACAGCTTTAGTTCAAGATGTTAAATTTAGTACAGATAAATATACTCATGATAATCTAACTGGTAAAAAATGCCCGGATTGCGGTAAGTATATGCTAGAAGTTAAAGGGAAAAATGGTGTAATGAATGTATGCCAAGATAGGGAATGTGGACATAGAGAAAGTGTATCAAGAGTTACTAATGCAAGATGTCCAGAATGTAAAAAGAAGTTAGAACTTAGGGGGCAAGGTGAAGGAAAAATATATATCTGCCCAAGCACAAGTTGCAATTTTAGAGAAAAAGCATCTGTATTTGAAAAGCGATTTGATAAATCTGCAAAGACGAATAAAAAAGAAGTTAATAATATAATGAGAAAGATGAAAAAAGAAGCAGAAGCTGATATGAATAATCCGTTTGCTGATCTTTTAAAAGATTTTAATAAATAAATAATAAAGGTAGAACAATATATAAGTTATTGTTCTACCTTTATTCATTTATAAATATTGACTACAAAAAGGATACATTTAATGCTTCAACAATAGCTTTTATTTCAAAATCATAAACCTCTATGGAATTTATTTCCTGTTTTATATATTAATTGTAATGAAATTAAGAAAATATAATGTGAGGTGATTACATAAAAGAAAATTTTTTATAAGGTGATTTACAAGATCATATATAGATAGTAATAAGGTACATATTTGTATAGAGAAACAGTAAAGGAATTGTCTGCATTAAAATTTAAGATAATGGATGTAGTGTGGATAAAGATATCATAAATAGTTTTTTTATTAACTTCATTTTTTGATACTAAATTATATTTTGCTTTTATCACCAATTTATATAATTGATTCAAAATATTAAGAGATATAAAAGTAACAAATAATTTTAGAAAAGTGTTGCTAACCAAATACAAATAATGTAATATAAAAATGTATTGTGAATATAAATGTAAAATAAGGTTTAATTTTATTGTAATTAAATTATATTCATTATATGTAATTTATATACAGTAAATTAACTTTAAGTATTACTATATTATGAAGGAATAGCTTGACTTATTTTGTGATTAAAAAGATATTTTAAAGTTATCTACAGGATTTTCCTAAATATTATAACAGAATAATTATTATAAAATTATCCCATATAGATAGTTTGAATATATATTAAAGTTAAAATATGTAAAGAAGAATTTTATAGAAATTCGTGTTACAAAATTTCGAATATTTGTAGCAAACATTATATGAACTAAACTTATTTATTAATCCAAAAAAAATCTAAAATTGAAAGATTTATTATTTGAAAATTTTTATGAAAGTTTATAAGAAGCAATTAACAATTACATTAACTTAGAAAAATAATATAGAAAGAGGAAGAAATTATGGGGGGCAATGAGAAAGGTTATTATAATTTAACACATTCACAGAAAAGAATATGGTACATAGAAAAGGTGAATTTAAATTCACCTCTTCATAATATTGGTGGATGTTTAAAGATAAATGAGAAGGTAAACATACAAAAACTCAATGAAACAATCAATATTGTGATTAAGAAAAATGAGGGGTTAAGGTTAAGATTTACAGAAAAATGTGGACAACCTATTCAATATGTTAGTGATTTTAAACAGGAAAACATAGATTATTTAGATTTTAGTAATTGTAAGGAACCTGAAATAGAACATGGAAAATGGTCAAAGAACATATTTAAAAAAGCTTTTGAGTTTGAAAATAACAAATTATATTATTTTGCAATATACAAAATAAATCAGAAAGAATATGGGATATTATTAAATATTCATCATATTATATCAGATGGCTGGTCCATTAGTCTTGTAGAGAAGCAGATATGTGAGATATACAGTAAGTTGGTAAAAAATGAGATTATTTATCAAGGAGAATATTGTTCATATATAAATTTTGTAGAAGAAGAGAAGGAATATTTAGATTCAGATAGGTTTGCTAAAAACAAGAACTATTGGAATGAAAAGTTTAAGAGTATTCCAGAAGAATTTTTATATAATACTTCAAATAGTTTAGAAGGAAAAAGGAGAGCTTTTAATATCGATGTTAATTTATCAAAAAAAATAAATGAATTTGTGAAAGATAGCAAGTGCTCATTAAATATATTTTTTATAGCAATATTACTTATATACATAAATAAAGCTATGTATAAAAAGGATATTGTAATAGGCACACCAGTATTTAACAGAGCAAATAGGAAACAAAAGAATATGGTAGGTATGTTTACTAGTACTGTACCTTTTAGATTTGAATTAGATGATGAGTTAAACATAGAAAATTTAATAAAGCAAATTAATAAAGAATTTAAACTTTGCTTATTAAATCAAAAATACCCATATGATCTTTTAATTAAAGACTTAGGCTTAAGCAAAGAAGGTTATGATAGTTTATTCAAAATGTCTGTGAACTATTATAAAAATAAGTTCATTACTGAAATAGATGGTGCGGACGCAGAAGCGGAGGAATATTATTGTGGAAATCAAAGCTATTCGCTACAGCTAACGATTAAAGAGTGGATGAACGATGTTATAACTCTAAATTTTGATTATAAAACAAGCGACTATTCAGAAGAAGAAATTCAAGTAATGAGTAATTCTATTATTAATATTATTACAGAAATATTAGAAAATAAAAATTGCCAAGTAAAAGATATAAAACTTCTTGGCGATGAAGAAATTAATCACAAAATACATGTCTTAAACTCAACAAGTAGTATTTATCCCAGTAAAATAGTGTCTGAATTATTCGAAGCGCAAGTTAGTAAATCACCAGATAAAGTTGCTTTAGAATTTAAACACGTAAGATTAAGCTATAAAGAGCTAAATGAAAAGTCAAATCAATTAGCAAATTATTTAAGAGAAAACGATGTAGGGCAGGAATCAATTGTAGGAGTTATGATGAGTCACTCTATAGAACTAGTTATAGGAATTTTAGCAGTTCTAAAAGCTGGAGGAACTTATCTGCCTATTGACCCTAACTATCCTCCAGATAGAGTAAATTACATGCTTCAAGATTCAGAAAGTACCATGTTGCTTGTGAATTTTTATGCTAATAAACAAATTGAATATAACGGAGCTATGATCAATATAAATGAAATAAATGTAGATTTATATAGCAAAGAAAATTTAATTAAAGTAAATCAACTAAATAATTTAGCCTATATCATCTATACATCAGGTTCAACAGGAAAACCTAAGGGAGTAATGATTGAACATCGAGGTTTAACAAATTATATATGGTGGGCAAAGAATACGTATCTAAAAAATGATAATGAAGTTATGGCTTTATATTCATCAATAGCTTTTGATTTAACCATAACATCTATATTTACTCCTTTAATATCTGGAAGTAAAATTATAATTTATGATACTGATGAAACAGAGTTTGTTTTGTATAAAATACTAAGAGAAAATAAGGCAACAGTAGTAAAGCTTACACCTGCTCATTTAACTTTGATAAAGAATATGAACAATAGTAACTCTAAAATAAAAAGATTTATTGTTGGGGGAGAAGATTTAAAGGTAAATTTAGCAAAGGAAATATTAGATAGTTTTGGTGGAGATATAGAAATATGTAATGAATATGGTCCTACTGAGACTGTAGTTGGGTGTATGATACATATATATAGTGAAGAAAAAGATGATGGAATATCAGTACCCATAGGTTATCCTGCAGATAATGTTCAACTTTACATATTAGATAATGAGCTAAATGTGGTTCCAACAGGCATTGCAGGAGAACTTTATATATCAGGAGATGGGGTGGCCAGGGGATATTTGAATCGTGAAAAGTTGACTCTAGAAAGGTTTATTGAAAATCCTTTTGTAAAAGGTAAACGAATGTACAAAACTGGGGATATAGCAAGATATTTAAAAAATGGATTGATTGAATATCTAGGTAGATCTGATAATCAAGTAAAGATAAGAGGATATCGTATTGAGCTTGGAGAGATAGAAAAATATTTACTAGAAAATGAGTCTGTCAGAGATACTGTTGTGACATTTAAAGAAGACTCATCAGGAAATAAGATACTCAATGCATACATAGTAAGCAAAAAAAACATGAAGGACTTAGAGTTAAAAGAGTGGTTAAATAAATTTCTACCTAAATATATGATTCCAGCTAATTTTGTTTTCATAGATCAGTTACCATTGACTTTAAATGGAAAAATTAATTATGAATTACTTCCTAAGCCTATAATAGGTGAAAAAGAGTTTATAAAATCTGAAACTAATGTAGAGCAAGAATTAGTTAAAGTTATGGAAGAAATATTAGGCATAAAAAATATAAGTATGAATGATAATTATTATCAGCTTGGCGGAGATTCTATAAAGGCAATTCAAATTTCTTCAAGGCTTAAAGATATAGGATTAAATATTCAAGTTAAAGACATATTAACTAATGATTCTATTAAAGAAATTGCAGCTACAGTAGAAAAAAATCGAGAATCTATAGTTATAAGTCAAGAGAAAAGCCAAGGAATTATTGAGAAAACACCTATTACAGAATGGTTTTTCGAGCAAAAATTTTTAAATGAAAATTTATATAATCAATATGTGCTATTAGAATACAATATAGCTTTAGATTTTAATAAGGTGAAATCTGCTGTAAATAAATTAATTGAGTATCACGATGGACTAAGAATTAATTATGATAGGAAAAATGATAAGTTATTTTATAACAATGACCATTATAATAAGGCTTCTGCTTTTAAATATTTAGATTTATTGGAGTATTTTTCTGATGAAGAACGTAAGGATGTAAAGAAACTAATACATAAAGCTAATATTAATTTTGATATAGAAAATAGTCTTTTATTTAATGTAACTATGTTTAATTTAGGAAAAGATACACAATCTTTATTATTTACAGCTCATCACTTAGTAGTTGATGGAATTTCATGGAGAATAATTTTAAGTGATTTTATTACAATATTGAACCAATTAAATGATGGGGATGAAGTAAAGCTTCCCATGAAAACACATTCTTTCAAGGAATGGACAGAAGAGTTAAATGAGTATAGTAAAAAAGATTTCAAAGAAGAAAAAGCTTATTGGAATAATATTTTAGATAAGAAGTTTTCATATCCAATAGATTTTAATGGTGAGGATATTATAAAAACCTCTTCTATTTTAAGCTATGAACTTGATGAGGATACTACAAATAAATTAATGAAAAAAGTAAATGAAGTTTATAATATAGAGTTTAATGAAGTCTTGATAATAGCATTAGCAATTACAATAAAAAAATTTACTAATAATGAACATGTAATGATCGAACTTGAGAGACATGGAAGAGAAAATATAAGTAATTTCATTGATGTGTCAAGAACTGTTGGATGGTTTACAATTATGTATCCTGCATATTTTAAAGTAGAGTTAAATGAAATAGAGAAAAATATAAAATCAATAAAGGAGCAAATTAGAAACATACCTAATAAAGGTTTTAATTATGGAATTTTTAAGTTCTTGAATAAGGAAATAAAAGGGAATAGCGATAAATATATAAGATTCAATTATCTTGGAGATTTTGACAATATTATAAATGAAGAGAGGCTAAATAAGGTAAATATTGAATTTGGATTGAATAGTGATAAAGAAAACTCACTAACAACACTGATAGATATATCTGCTATGATAGTAAACAAAAACTTAAAAATAAATGTTATTTATAGTAATGCTAGGTTTCATGAAGATACAATAAAAAGCTTTATTAACATTTATAGAGACACATTAAGATTAATTTTAGATAAGTGTGAAAATAAAGATTTCAAGGAATTTACTCCATCGGATTTTGATGCTGCTGATATATCACAAGAAGATTTAGATGCTCTATTTGATTAAAAATTAATAAGATGTATCAATGCATTAATTTTTAGAAAAAAGTTTATATAGAAGGTGGGGCAATATATGAAAAACTTCAATAAATTCATAGTTATAATTATTATTTTTATTAGTATAGTTTCATTACCATTAAAAACATATGCTTTAAATAATTCTACAAGTGAAATGAACACTTTAACTAACGATGAGACTTTGAAAATAGAAAAATTTATAAAAGAAAATATGGAGAAAGGTAGTATTCCAGGATTATCTGTAACCATAGTTAAAGGTGATAAAACAATATATGAAAAAGGATTTGGTTATTCTGATATATCATCGCAGAAAGCTGTTGATTATAAATCTTTATTTGAAATTGGATCTAACAGTAAAGCCTTTACTGCACTTGGGATACTTAAATTACAAAAGGATGGATTAATTAATTTAAATGATGAAATAACTAAATATATTCCTTGGTTAAATGTTAAATATAAAGGTAATCATGCAAAAATAAATTTAGAACAATTATTACATCATACAAGTGGAATACCATTTAAAACAATAGATAAGTTACCAGTTTCTGATAATGATAATGCACTAGAAGAAACTATAAAAACATTAATAAATATAGAATTAAGCAATGTTCCAGGCGAAAAGTTTCAATATGCGACTATAAATTATGATATTTTAGGATTAATAATTGAAAAAGTAACAGGAATAAGTTATGAAAAGTATATTGAAGAAAATGTTTTAAAGCCTATGGGATTAAATAACACTTATTTATATAAAAATGATATTGCAAGTGAACACATAGCTAAAGGATATAAGATTGGATTTTTAAGACCACAAATATATGATGCACCTGTTTATAGAGGAAATAAGCCAGCTGGATATATTATTTCTAATGCCGAAGATATGGGAAAGTGGCTTAAGGTTCAAATGGGTACTTTAAATGATTCAGAATTTGATAAAAATATCATTGAGGAATCGCAAAAAGCTAACCGTAGGGTTGCTCCTTTAGGAGATGGATCATCTTATGCTGCGGGATGGTTTGTATATCAAAAAGAAGGAGGAGAAATTTCTCATGGTGGAAATAATCCTAATTATTCTTCATTCATAATTTTTAGGCCAGAGGATAAAGTAGGTGTTGCAATTCTTGCCAATACAAATTCAGATTATGTATCAGTAATTGGGCAAGGAATTAACGAAATATTGCAAAGTAGAGATTATAGTAAAGATATAAAAGACTTAAATAAAAGTGCGGATAAGATCTCTATTTTCATTATATTTATTAGTGGATTAATAATTATTTTGACGTTACTTTTTATTTTAAAAGCATTAAAAGAGATAGCAAAAAGGGAAAGAAAGTTTTATAAAAAGGGAATAAAATTTAAAGTGAAATTTATTTTTTCTCTAATTTTTATGGGAATATTAAGCTATTCTATATATTTGATTCCTTATATTTTATACAGAGGTCTATCATGGGAATTTGTCTTTGTATGGCTTCCTAAAACAATAAAAATTGCCATTTATCTTGTTTATGTAAGCATGGGACTCATATATATATATTGTCTAATAACAACTTTATATAAAAAAAAAGATGATCAATCTATACTGATCTTATCAATATTAAGTATTATTAGCGGATTTGGAAATGCTCTTATAATATTCACTATTAATATGGCTGTAGGTAGTAGCAATGACATGAAAATAAAGATTTTAGTATATTTTGTGCTTGGAATAATCCTATATGTTTATGGACAAAAAATTATGAGAAGAAAGTTAATAGAAACAACAAATAAAATAGTATATTCCAAAAGGATGGAAATTGTTAACTGCTTATTGAGGTACCCTTATGATAAATTTGAGAAAATTGAAAAAGGAAAAATTCAATCTATATTATATAGTGATACTGAAACAATAAGTAGATTTGCAAACATTTTGGTTAATGGACTTACAAGCACCATAACACTAATTTGTTGTTTTATATATTTAGGATTTATAAGTATATATGCATTATTGTTATCCGCAACTATAATGCTGCTTATTGCAAGTATTTATTTTTTAGTAGGTAGATATGCAAATAAGATTGGAGAAGAATCAAGGGATCTTCAAAATATATTTTTTAAGTTTATTAATGATTTAATAGGCGGTTTTAAAGAGTTAACCCTTAATAGTAAAAGGAAAAATGAATTTGAAGCTGATATGGAGAAAAGTTGTAATAAATATAGAGTTAAAAGAGGACAATCAGCTCTAGCTTTTGCAAATATGTTTGTAATAGGTGAACTGTTGTTTACACTTGCAATTGGATCTATAGCATTAATTTTTCCTTTGATATTAAAGGATTTAGAAAGCACAAGCATAGCAAGTTATGTATTTATACTGCTTTATATGACTGGTCCAGTTCATGGGATATTGGATACTATACCAAACTTTATTGAAATAAAAATAAGTTTAAAGAAAATTAATGATTTATTAAGTCAAATATCAATTTCCAAAGATGACTTATATCATGAGTCACAATATGCTGAGAATTTTAATATTAGCTTAAAGTTAAACGAAATAGAATATATTTATGACAAAGATGATGAGAAAAGTTTTAAGGTAGGACCTATTAGTTATGAATTTAATGGTGGTGAAATAATATTTATTACAGGTGGGAATGGTAGCGGAAAATCAACACTAGCTAAATTAATAACAGGTTTATATGTACCATATAAGGGATTTATAACTTTGAATGACAAAAGAATTAAAGAAAAGGAATTGAATGAAAATTATTCAACTGTTTTTAGTGATTTTTATTTGTTTGATAATCTTTATGGAATAGATTATAAATACAAGGAAAATGAAATGCAAAAGTATCTAGAAATATTACAACTTAGTAACAAAGTGAAGATTATAGATGGGAAATTTAGCACAACCCAATTATCAACGGGACAGAAGAAAAGGTTGGCTTTATTAATTACATACTTAGAGGACAGACCAATTTGCTTGTTTGATGAATGGGCAGCTGACCAAGATCCAGAATTTAGATTGTTTTTCTATAACACTCTTTTGCCTGAACTTAAGAAAAATGGTAAGTGTGTTATAGCAATAACTCATGATGATCATTATTTTAATATGGCTGATAAGGTTATAAAAATGGAAATTGGGAAAATTAAAACAGTAGAAATAGAATGAGGTGAAATTTATGGGGGCAGAAGAAAAACTAGATAGAGCCAATGTAGAGAATTTTATGGAATTAACAAGTTTGCAGCAAGGAATGCTGTTTCATTATATTAGTGATGAAAATAGCACAGAATACTGTGAGCAATTAAGTTTAACTATTAAAGGCCATATAAAAGTAGAATTGTTGCAAAAAGCTTGGGATTTTGTGATAGAAAATAATGAAATGTTAAGGACTATTTATAGATGGAAAAGCATAGATAAGCCATTACAAATTGTTCTTAAAAGGCATTATGTATTAATTAAAATTATAGATTTAACTAATGAATTAGATAAATGTGGTGCTATAGAAAAAATAAAATTAACAGATTTAAGTAAGAGAATAGATATTACAAAAGAAACCTTAAGAATTTACTTATGCAAATTAGAAGAGTGTAAGTATGAGATGATAATAAGCAATCATCACATCTTATATGATGGATGGAGCAATGCAATAATTTTGAATGAGTTGATGAAAGCATATACTTGTTTGTATGAGGGAAAGGAACCTAGAAGAAATAATAAAACAAAATTTAGTGAATTTATTAAATATATAAATAATCTAGATAAAGAGAAACAAAAAGAATATTGGAAAAACCATTTGCATGATTTGGAGAATAAAGACGATTGTTTTGTATCTAAAGTAAAAGGTATTTCTAAAGAGATTTCATACAAGATAAGTAATTTTAAATCAAATAAAATTAAGGAATTTGCTAAAGAAAATAAGATTCTATTATCGTCTTTATTATATAGTACTTGGGGCGTATTAATTCAGAAAATTACTAATTCAAATGAAGTTATATTTGGTACAACAGTATCAGGAAGACCAGAAAGTATAAAATTCATAGATAATATGGTGGGCCTATTTATAAATACTATTCCTTTAAGAGTTCAATCAGAAAGTAATACTACATTAATCAATTTAATTCGCAATATAGAAAAGACGATTAATGGAAGAAAAGATTTTGAAAATACATCATTGGTTGATATAAAAGAATATTGTGGATTAAGGGCAGATGATAATTTTTTTAATTCTATAGTTACTATAGAAAATTATCCTTTAGATTTAAACTTAAATAAAGAAAGTACATTAGATATAGAAAAATTCTCTATAGTAGAAAAAACAAATTATAATATGGCACTAGAAATACTAACTTTTGAAGAGTTAGTATTTAAATTTAATTTTAATAGTGAAGCAATTGATGAAAGTATAGTAAAAAAATTAGGTGGATATCTAGAAATTATTATAGATACTCTATTAAACAATACAGATACTAAAATATCACAGGTTGACTTATTATCAGAAATAGAAAGAAAACAAATATTATATGATTTTAATTATACAAAAGTATATTATTTAAAAGATAAAACAATTCATGAACTATTTGAGGAGCAGGTAGAAAAGACACCTAATAATATTGCAATAATTTTTAGAGATAAAAAGTTAACCTACAAAGAAATGAATGAAAAATCAAATAGTCTAGCAAGGGTATTAAGGAATAAAGGAGTTACAGTCGATTCAGTAGTAGGAATGCTGGTAGACAGATCACCTGAGATGATAATAGGAATAATGGCAGTCTTAAAATCAGGTGGAGCATATCTGCCAATAGATCCAAGCTATCCAAAGGAAAGAATAGAATATATATTAAGTGATAGCAAAAGTAAAGTCCTTTTAAGCACAGAAATACTAATGAAAGATATAGATTTTGATGGTAATATAATATATTTATATGAAGAAAATTTATTTGATGGAGATTTGAGTAATCTATACAAAATAAATAATTCCAGTAGCTTAGCTTATGTTATATATACATCAGGAACTACTGGCAATCCTAAGGGAGTAATGATAGAACATTTAAATCTTAATAATTTTATATTTTCATTTATAAAACAATATGATCAGGGATTCAGCTTTAGTGATAAGATTCTATCACTAACTAATTATGTATTTGATGTAAGTGTATGCGAGTTCTTTTCAGCATTAATTACTGGAGCAACACTAGTAATTAATGATAAGCATAAGACATTTGATCCTATGGAGATAGGAAGATTAATAGTTGACAATGGAATAACCTTTACATATATTCCACCATCCTTACTATTAAGTGTATATGAAGAAATAAAATCATATAGAAACAATGTGAAGTTAAAAAAATTGTTAGTTGGAGTTGAAGGAATAAAAGGTGAAACCTTAAATAAGTTCTATGATTTAAATGAAAATATAGAGATAGTGAATGGATATGGTCCTACAGAAGCAACCATATGTTCAACTTTTTATAAGATAACTGGAAATGAGAATCCAACCAAGGATGTTCCAATAGGAAGGGGAATAGGTAATTCTGAAATTTATATTTTAGATAAATATTCAAAAGCAGTTCCTATTGGAATAAAAGGTGAATTGTATATATCTGGAGATGGAGTAGGAAGAGGATATTTAAATAAACCAGAATTAACAGTTGAAAAGTTTATAGATAATCCATTTAAAATAGGAACTAAGATGTATAAAACAGGGGACTTGGCAAAATGGTTACCTGATGGAAATATAGAGTTCTTAGGAAGGATAGATAATCAATTTAAAATAAGAGGATTCAGAGTGGAACTTGGTGAGATAGAACATAAATTGCTACAAAATGATAAGCTTAAAGAAGCAGCAGTTTTGGTAAAGGAAAATAAAGAAAATGAAAAATATATATGTGCATATGTAGTGAGTGAAAAAAATGTATATGAGCTGAATCTAAAAAATTACTTAAAAGAGACATTACCAGAATATATGGTTCCATCATATTTTATTCAAGTAGATAAAATGCCATTAACAGTAAATGGAAAACTTGATAGAAGAGCACTTCCAGAGCCAAGTTTAGAAGGTGTTTTAAAGAAATATGAAGCTCCAAGAAATGAAGTCGAAGAAGCTTTAGCTAAGATATGGAGTAAAGTGTTAGGCGTTGAGAAAATAGGAATAAATGATAATTTTTTTGAATTAGGAGGACATTCGTTAAAGGTTTCAAAATTATGTTCATTAATCAGTAAAGAGTTTAATGTTCAAATATTGATAGCAGATGTATTTAAGTATCCTAATTTAGGTGAATTATCTGATAATATTATTGAACTTAAGAAACAGAACTCTTATGGCATCATTGAGAAGGCAAAAGAGAGAAAATTCTATTTTACTACACGTGAACAAAAAGAGTTATATATTTATCAATTACTTAATCCTAATAAGACAACTTACAATATGACAAGCTTTTTTAAAATTAATGGCGATATTAAAATAGAGAAAGTTAAAAGGACAATAAGAAAATTGATAAAAAACCATGAAATCCTTCGAACTACTTTTTATGAGGTGGATGGAGAAATATATCAAACTATACATCAAGAATTTGATTTTGAAATAGAAAATATGATGAATTTAAATCTAGGATTTAAAGAGTTTTCTAAAAAATTTGTGAGACCTTTTAGTTTATTAACAGACCCATTATTTAGAGTAGGTTACTTTGAAACTTTAGAAGGTGAAAAAATATTATGCTTTGATATTCATCATATTATTGGCGATGGCCATAGCGTTGAGATATTATTGAATGAATTCAGTGAGTTGTATGATGGAAATGAAATTATGGAAGAATCCGTATCATATAAGGACTACTGTGAGTGGTATTATGAACAAGGTTTTGAAAGTCAAAAGGATTATTGGATTGAGGAATTAGAAAATTTTAATACTATGGAATCATTACCAATCGATTTTAATTTGGATTTGGAAAATAGGGATGGGAAGCTTTCTTTTCAGTTAGATGAAGAGTTATGTGTTGAACTAAGAAAGCTATCAGAAAAATATAAGATAACAGTTTATAATTTATTGTTAACTGCATATTTTATTTTATTAAATAAATATTCGAATGAAGAAGATATAGTTGTTGGGATACCTTTTATTGGAAGAGAACATCCTAATATAAAAGATATGATAGGATTATTTGTGAAAAATCTTCCACTTAGAATGAGCATGAAAAATAGCAATGATTTTTTTACTTTGGCATTAGCTATTAAAAATAAATTAATAAGTCACTTTGAAAATAGTAGTGTAGATTTTAATGAAGTATTAGATGAGGTTAGTCATAGAAAAAAAATTTCTAATCAATTTCAGTACGAAACTGTATTTATTTATCAAGGCGATAAAATAAATAACTTTTCTACAAAAAGTTTTGATGCAGAACTAATAGATATAGCAACCGATAATTCAAAATTTGATATTATCTGGGAAGTATTTAAAAATGATTATCGGTATAATTTTGAAATATGTTACTCTGGTCAGAAATTTAGAAAAGAAACTATAACGAGAATATTCGATAAGTTTCAATTTATTTTGAAACAAATTATAAATGATAATAGTTTAAAAGTTAACGAAATTAGCATTATTGATAAATATGAAATTGATCAAATATTGTTTGAATTTAATGATACGCAATGCAAGTATCCATCAAATGCTAGTGTAATTGATGTGTTTAAAGAAGTTGTAAATAATCATCCTAATAGCATTGCGTTAATTAATAGAACAGAGAAGATTAGTTATAAAAAGTTGGATAAGCAATCAGATTACGTTATGAATATGCTGCTTAAAAAGGGAATTGAAAAAGAAGACAAAGTTTCAATATTTATGGATAAATCATCAAAGATTATTTCAGTTATAATTGGAATTTTGAAAGCTGGAGCAGTATATGTTCCAATAGATATAAAGAGTCCAAAGCAAAGAATTGAATATATAATTGAAGACTCTGAATCTAAATTCATAATTCTTGAAAAAAAACATGAGATGCTTGAAATTACTTGTGAAAAATTATTAATTAACGATGAATTTGATGAAAAGACATATTGTAGTTCTGTAGAAATAAAAGCAAATAATGCAGCATATATAATGTACACATCTGGATCAACTGGAGAGCCTAAAGGGGTATTAGTAGAACATAGAAATATTGTGAGCCTTGTTGTTAATAATAAATTCTTTAAAGTAAATAGTGATGATGTAATATCATTAACAGGTTCTATAGCTTTTGATGCGGCTACATTTGAAATTTGGGGAGCACTACTCAACGGACTTAGCTTATGCGTTTTAACAGAGGATGTTTTACTTGATTATAATGAATTCAAAAAAGCCGTTATAGACAATCAAGTTACAACAATGTGGCTTACATCAGCATATTTTAATCAAATAGTTGAGGAAAAAATCGATATCTTTTCAAATTTGAAATTTTTAATAATTGGTGGTGATGTTCTTAACCCAGCAAAGGTCAATATGGTACGAGCAAAGTATGGAAATCTTAAAATATCTAATGGGTATGGTCCAACTGAAAATACAACATTCTCTACTATTTTTGAGATTGATAAAGGGTATATGAAAAACATTCCTATAGGAAAGCCTATATCAAATTCTTCTGCTTATATTTTGGATTGTTATGGGAATCCTTGTCCAATAGGTATTTATGGAGAATTGTTTGTAGGGGGAGATGGAGTAGCTAGAGAATATGTAAATAAGCCTAGTTTAAGTAGTGAAAAATTTATTATTTCTCCATTTAAGCTAGATGAAAGGTTATACAGAACTGGTGATTTTTGTAGATGGCTAGATGATGGGAATATTGAGTTTCTTAAGAGAAAAGATGACCAAGTAAAAATAAGAGGATTTAGAATTGAACTTGGAGAGGTTCAGTATCAATTAATGCAATTAGATTATGTAAATGATGCTGTACTTTTAGTTGAGAAAGATGAAATTGGAGATAACTATGTAGCTACATATTTGCAATTACAAAATAAAGTATCTTTAGACACGATTGTTACGGATTTAGCTGATAAACTGCCGTCTTATATGATTCCTAAAGAATTTTATGAAATGAACTATTGTCCATTAAATGTGAATGGAAAAATTGATAGGTTAAAGTTGAAAAGAGAATCTACTTTATTAAGGAGAGTTATGCTTTCAGAAGAAATTAGAAATTCTACAGCCAAAGCGCTTGTGAAAATATGGGAGAATATAATTGGCGAAGAAAATATAAGTATAGAAGACAATTTCTTTATAATTGGAGGACATTCACTGAAGGCCACAAAACTTGTAGCTAAAATAAGAGAGCAATTTAGCGTTAATATTCATTTGTCTGATATCTTTAGGTATCCTATTTTAAAGGATTTAGCTGATTTAATTGATAAAACAATTAAAGTTAAAGATGAGTATAAAGTTTATAAAATTGAAAAGCGTGAAAGTTATCAATTATCTTCAGCTCAAAAAAGAATATATGTAATGGATTATATTTATAAAAATAGTCTCAACTATAATATAACCAATATAATAAAGGTTAATGGGAAATTTGATTATGGAAAAGTTAATTTAATATTTAAACAGTTAATTATGAGGCATGAGGCATTAAGAAGTAATTTTAGAATGGTAAAAGGTGAACCACAACTATTCATTCTAGATAATGTAGATTTTAAACTAGACAGGGTTGAATATAATACTTCAGTAGATGAAACAGTAAAAAACTATATCAAACCATTTGATTTAAGTAAAGATTTACTTATTAGAGTTGGATATTCAAAAATTGATAATAAAGATGAAATTTTATTAATAATTGATATTCATCATATTGTAGCAGATGGAACGTCTATTGGTATTATCATGGATGAATTAATGTCATTGTGGAATGAACAATCATTAGTCAAAATAACTTATACTTACAACGATTATGTAAATTGGGAAATAAAATGTATTGAAAGTGAGCGCATAAAATCTCAAGAGAATTATTGGAAAGAGTTATTTAAGGATGGTATACCAGTTAGTGAATTAAATACAGATTATATTAGACCTGTAGTACAGGAATTTAAAGGAGATTGTATTTCCTATACCATTGATAATAATATTTTAGAAGAGCTTAAGTTAATAGCAAATAGGAATGATTGTACTTTATTCTCTGTATTAATAGCTGCATACAGTATATTGATTAGTAAATATTCAAAAAATAATGAGATTGTTATAGGAACTCCCGTTGCATGTAGAACTAAAGAAGAATTTCAAAATATAGTAGGTATGTTTGTAAATACATTACCGATAAAGTTAAGCCCTCATAAAGAAAAAAACTTTAGCAACTTTTTACTGGAAGCATCTTCAAGTGTAATTGAAGCTCTTCAAAATCAAGAGGTTCAGTTTGATAGATTGATAGACAAAATTGGTGTAGATAGGGATTTAAGTAGAAATCCACTATTTGAAACAATGTTTGTCTTGCAGAATATGAATATTAGTGATTTTCGAATTGAAGAGGCTCAATTCGAAGTACTTGATTACCACAATGGCACTTCAAAATTGTCCATAAATACAATTGCAAATGAGACTGTAGACGGGCTTAAACTAACTATTGAATTTAGTACAGAATTATTTAGAAGTGACACAATAGAAGTGTTTGCACGACATTTTGAAGGTTTATTAAAAGAAATTGTACTAAAACAAAATTGTAGAATAGATGAATTATCTCATATTAGTGATTGGGAAACAAATTTTATACAAAATATAGTTAATAACAATAATAAAGAATTTGATGAATTTATTCAAATCCATCAATTATTTGAAAGACAGGTTTTAAAATCACCCAATAAGCCTGTAGTAATAACTCATAATAAGGTTTTAACATACAAAGAATTAGACCAAGAAGCAGAAAATATAGCGAGAGCATTGATAAAGCTTGGAATAAAACAAGGAAGCCTTGTAGGTGTAATGACTGAACGAAATTATGGAATGATTGCAAGTGTAATGGGAATCTTAAAAATTGGATGTTCATATGTGCCTATTGATCCTGTAACACCTGATGCAAGAATTAAAAAAATTGTAGAAACTTCTAGGTTAGGAACTATAGCAATTGATCTTTCCACTTTAGAGAAATACGAAAATTTTCAGAGAGAGTATAATCTGATTGAAAATGTTATGGTGTATAGTGGGGTTGAAAGCGAGATAAAGTTAAAACATAAAAATGAAAATCTGGATATTTTTCAAGATGATATGGCACCTCTTCCTAAAATTGAAAGGAATTCAGAAGATATTGCATATGTTATATTCACTTCAGGTTCCACAGGAGAGCCTAAAGGGGTAATGGTGAATCATAAAAGTGTAGTAAACATAATTGAATGGGTAAATAGAGAATATAATGTAAGCGAAAATGATAGGGTTCTATCTGTTGCTTCATTAGCATTTGATTTATCTGTATATGACATTTTTGGTGTCTTTAGTGCTGGTGGTTCTATTTATGTTGCTAATCATGAAGAGGTAAAAAGTCCAGAGAAATTAGTAGATATAATAGAAAGTCAAGAAATTACATTTTGGAATTCAGCTCCTGCTATGCTTCAACAGCTAGTTCCATTTATAAAAAGACAAAAAATCAAGAATCAATTGTTAAGATTAGTGTTTTTGAGTGGTGATTGGATTCCAGTATCTTTACCAGACGACATAAGAAATCACTTTATAAAGGCAAAGGTAATAAGCCTTGGGGGAGCTACAGAGGCTACTATATGGTCAAATTATTATAATATAACTTCAGTTTGTAGTAATTGGAAGAGTATACCTTATGGAAAACCCATACAAAACTCACAATACTATGTTTTAGATGAAAATATGAAATGCTGCCCAATAAATGTACATGGAGATTTGTATATAGCAGGAAAGTGTTTATCTCTAGGCTACATAAATGATAAAAATTTAACTGATTCAAAGTTTAGGGTTAATCCTTTCAATAAGGATGAAATGATTTATAAAACAGGTGATATTGCAAGGTGGTATGCGGATGGAAATTTAGAGTTTATAGGTAGAAGTGACTATCAGGTAAAGTTACGTGGATATAGGATTGAATTAGGTGAAATAGAATATAATTTAAAAAGTTATCCTGGAATAGAAAATTCTACTGTAATTGTAAGAAGGGATGATAGGGAATCTGATTATTTATGTGCATATTATACTTCTAAAAATGAATTGAACAGTAAGGAGTTAACAGGATTCCTAAAAAATAATTTGCCACAGTATATGGTACCTTCTTATTTTGTAAGAATCGATAGAATTCCGACTACATTAAATGGGAAACTAGATCTGAAAGCTTTTCCAAAACCATATGCGAATTTAGAGACGACATATAGCCCAAAAGAGGAGAAAGGAAAGCTAAATGATAAGATTTATGGAATATGGGTAGAAGTGCTTGGAATAGGTTCTTTTGATAAAGAAGAAAATTTATTTGATCTTGGAGGAAATTCCTTAGATGCAGTGAAAATAACTACATTAATTAATGAGAAGCTGGGAATAGAGATTTCTGTTGTTAATGTATTTACTTACCCAACCGTAAATAGTTTAAGCCACTATATACAGCAATTAAATAAAATTGAGGATGGTGAAAGTGAAGAAGTTACTTTTTGTAGATTAGAGAAAGAAGATGATATAGCAATAATAGGAATGGCAGCTAGAGTTCCTGGTGCTGAGGATATTAATAGTTTTTGGAGAAATATTTATAATGGAGTAAACAATATTACTCATTTTAATAACGAGGAATTAATTAATGCTGGATTTGATGCAAATTTAGTTCAAAATAATAACTTTGTTAAAGCAAAAGGAATAATAAATGATGTTGATACTTTTGACTATAAATTTTTTGGATTTTCTCCTAAAGAAGCATCGGTTATGGATCCCCAATTGAGACTTTTACATGAAACATGCTGGGAAGTATTTGAAAATGCTGGATATGTGCCTGACAAATATAAAAAGAGTATAGGAGTTTTTATAGGTGCAGCCTCTAATATAGGCTGGATTACTAGAAATTTTTCAAATATGAACAATCCGATAGAAAGATATGAAGCGAGTATATTAAATGACAAAGATTTCTTTAGCACAAGAATTGCTTATAATTTCAATCTTAGAGGACCAGCATTAAATATACAAACGGGTTGCTCTACATCCCTTGTAAATATAGATATAGCTTGTGAATATTTAAAAAGTGGAAAATGTGATATGGCGATAGCTGGAGGTGTCTCAATTTCATTACCAGTTAAATCAGGTTATTTATTTAATGAAGGAATGATCTTATCACCAGATGGTAATTGCAGAGCATTCGATAAAAATGCTAAAGGAACTGTTAATGGTGATGGCGTTGGTGTTGTTCTTCTTAAAAGGATGTCAGATGCAATTAGGGATAAAGATCATATTTACTCTGTAATTAAAGGTAGTTATATAAACAATGATGGTTCGCAAAAAGTAGGATTTACTGCACCTAGTGTTAAAGGACAATATGAAGTTATTAAAGGGGCATTGAAAGAAGCGAATGTAGTGCCAGAGACAATAACGTATATTGAAACTCATGGAACAGGAACCATATTAGGAGACCCAATTGAAATTGAGGGCTTAAAAATGGCATATGATACAGCACGGAGTAAAGAAAAACTCAACATAGGAGCTGTTAAATCTAGTATAGGTCATTTAGATACAGCATCAGGTATAGCTGGATTAATTAAGACATCACTATCAATATATAATAAAGTAATTCCACCACTAGTGAATTTTGAGGAGCCAAATGAGAATTTTATTCTTAAAGATTCTAGAATTTCATTTCCGAAGGTTGCTAAAAAGTGGGATACAGATAATATGCCACGAAGAGCTGGTATTAGTTCATTTGGAATAGGTGGAACTAATGCTCATATAATTTTAGAGGAAGCTCCAATTGAAAATTACCATGAGCCTATAAATGATAATGCAAGAGTCATAACTTTATCAGCAAAATCACCTAGTTCGCTCAAGGCATATGAAGAAAAATTACTAAAATATTTGGAAAATAATGATTTGATTAACTTAGAAGACATAGAATATACACTAAAATATGGCAGAAAGCATTTTAATTATAGAAGTAGTATTGTATGCAAAAATATAAGCGAACTTAAAAATAAGTTAAAGACGAAGAGTGATATAAGAAGAGGTGTTAAAAAGAATGATAAAAATATAATTTTCTTATTTTCTGGTCAAGGCACACAATATGTTGAAATGGGAAAAGACCTATATGAGAACAATTGTCGATTTAGAGAGATTATTAATGAATGTTTTGAATATATCAAAACAAAATTTGGTTTGGATTTGCTTCAGATTCTATACACAGAAAAAATAGAAGATAGCTCTATAATTAATGAAACAAAAATAACTCAACCAATATTATTTGTACTTGAATATGCAATAGCCCAATTACTTATTGAAGCCGGTATTAAACCACATACGGTCATTGGACATAGTTTAGGGGAAGTGACAGCAGCGTGCGTTTCTGGTGTAATAGATCTTTATGATGCATTATATTTTGTGGTAAAACGTGGCGAAATAATGCAAAGTTCACAAGAAGGTGCAATGGCTGCAGTAAAATTATCAGAAAAGGAACTAAATAATTTAGGAATTCCTGATGGAATTTCAATAGCAGCAATTAATAAGGAGAATCAATGTGTTCTTTCTGGAAGCCAAGAAGGTATATTTAACTTCATTAAAAAGTTAAAAGAGATGAAGATTTATGTACAAGTTCTAAAAATAAATAAAGCGTTTCATTCAAGTGTTATGGATTCAGTATTAGGTGAGTTTCAAAGTAGTATAAAAGATATTAAATTCAATTTACCTAAAATTGATTTTATTTCTAATGTAGATGGAAAGTGGTACAGTTCATCAAAACCAGTAGATTCTGCATATTGGGTAAGACATTTAAGAAGTACAGTTAAGTTTTTGCATGGAAGCAAAGTGTTAACTGAAATAAAAAACAATATATTTATAGAAATTGGTCCAGGAAATACCTTGACTAATTTTCTTAAGGAAACTTCAGACGATAATGAACAAAATATATATATTACTTCTATTAGGAATGAAAAATATATTTGTGATGACAATGAATATTTCTTAAATGCAATTTCGGATTTGTGGAATCAAGGTATTGAAATTGATTGGACAAAAATAGAAAGAAATGACGGAAAGCGAATACCATTACCGACATACTCTTTTGATAAGCATAGGTTTGACATAAGCATACCAATGATGAATAACAGTGCATTTGAAATAAAAAATTCAGGTCTAATTGAGATAGTTGGAGAGTCACAAGAAGATGAAGAGGATATGCCAAGAAGTAAAACAGAAATTACGTTATTAAATATGTTTAAAGAGACACTTGGAATAAAAAGAATGGGAATTAATCATAACTTTTTTGAATCAGGTGGTGATTCTTTAAAATCAATAATAATTACTTCAAAGATTATGGATAAGTTAAATATTCAAATTAAGACAGCAGAGTTTTTTAATAATCCAACAGTAAAACTACTTAGTAAAATAGTTGATAAAAAGAGTGCTGTTAATAATATTAAAATTCAGAAATTACCGATAAGAGAGTACTATGATATGTCTACAGCTCAAAATAGAGTGTATGTAATGGAGCAATATGGTAGTAAATCAACAGCATATAATATTTCAAAAATAGTTACGGTTTACGGTAAGCTTGATTACGATAAAGTGAAAAACAGTCTTGATAGTTTGATAATAAGGCACGAAGCTCTTAGGACTTCTATTATTGAGATTGATGATGGACCAAAGCAAAAGATAAAAAATTCAGTGAACTTAGATATTGTCTATTTAGAAGAAGATAGAGAGAAAATAAGTAACGTAATAGGAGAATTTAGAAAACCATTTGATTTAAAAAAAGCTCCGTTACTTAGGGTATGTGTAATCAAAGTAGATGAATTTGAACATGTAATGGTCTTTGACATGCACCATATTATTTCAGATGGTATCTCGATAGGTATTTTAATACAGGATTTTGCTAAGTTTTATAATGGTGAAGAACTAGAAGAATTACCAATACAGTATAAGGAGTTTTGCCATTGGAAAAATAATATGATGGTATCCAAAGCAATAATATCCATGGAAGAATTTTGGATTAATAAATTCAATGATGGAGTGCCAATACTTGAATTGCCTACTGACTTCCCTAGACCTGGTATTAAAAACTTTGTTGGTGATAGAGTTAAGTTTAATGTTGGTGAAGAGTTAAAAAGCTCAATAAGCAGTTACATCAATGAATGTAATATTACATTATATATGTTTTTATTAGGATGTTATGGAGTATTAATTAATAAATATTCTAAGCAAAATGATATTATAATTGGATCGCCAACATCAGGAAGATATATTGTTGATATTCAAAATATTGTAGGAATGTTTGTAAACACTTTACCGATGAAATTATTTGTTGAAGATAAATTAACATTCGCAGACTATATTCAAAAAATTAAGAATTTGACTGTTGAATCTTTTGATAATCAAGATTATCCATTTGAGATGATTGTTGAAAAATTGAAGTTGAAAAGATTAAGAAATAGAAATCCACTATTTGATACTATGTTTGTTTTACTTCAATATATCGAAAATACTGATGTGGAAATTGGTGATTTGAAATTTAAAACATTTGAATTTGATGAGAAGACTTCTAAATTTGATATTTTACTTCAAGCTTCAGAAGGAAGTGACAGTATAGAGTTTGAGTTTGAGTATTCTACGGAATTATTCAGAAAAGATACAGTTATTGCAATGAGTAATCATTTCATAGAAATTGTAGATAAAGTTATAAATGATCCGCAAGTTATTTTGAAGGATATTAATTTAACATTCGATATAATTGAATGTAACGCTAATAATGAAGAGTTTAATTTTGAATTTTAATGATTTATTAACTATAGAAAAATAAAATTAGATTAAGTTGGTAAGGGTCTATGTATTCTTGCCAACCAATTTATAGTAGTGTATGTGTATTGTATAAAAAGTGGATAATTATGTTTGCATATTCAAAATTAAGTTGGGAAAATATTATATCAATATTTTTGAAGGGGGTTTAAAATGCAGCAGATTAAAAATACCAAATCATTTTCCATACTTTGTGCTAAATATTTTGAGGAAAAGGAGTTTTGGATTAAGGAAATAAATGAAATTATTGATGAGGGAAGTATATTTGAATGTTTTCATATGAAAAGTTCAAAATTGAGTGGACAGTATGAAACTGAAAGTTTTATTTTAGATGATGATTTAAGAAGTAAGCTTAGGATTATGTCAAAAGATTTGCCGAAAACCACATTTATCATATTAAATACAATGGTGTCGATATTATTGTCTATGTATTCAGAAAAGAATAGAATAAGTTTTGCAATACCTTCTATGAGGTCTTTACAAGATAATAAAAATGAAGTTATACCTATTAGAGTTCAAATAGATAATCAAAAAAGTTTTAAAGATAATCTAATTAATATAGGGAAGACTTTTTCTAAATACATTAATAGTAGTGTATTGCCTTTAGAAGAATTAATTAAAGTATCTGATTCCATTAATAGTAGTTCTATAAAAGAACTGTATGAATTACTGTTGTTTTCAAATACAATTCATGAAAGGGACAGCTACGATAATTTTTATGGAATATTAAATTTCGAGAGTTTAATTTCTGATAATTGCATTAAAATTAAGGTTCATTATGATAATGGAGTTTTCTATAAATTTATTATTAAAGATCTTATAGAAAATTTTAAGCATGTGATTAGAACACTTTTGGAAAATTCAGATAGAAAAATATGTGATATTTCATTAATGAAAGAAAGGAAGATGAATGCAATTATTAATGAATTTAATAATACTGATTCGCCCATAGATTCCAGCAGTCTATTACATAGTTTCCTTGAGGAATGCGTTGATAAAAATCCAAGTAAGAATGCTATTTATTATGAAAATAAAGTCATTACATATCTTGAATTTGAAAATATGTCAAATAAAGTGGCTAATTTTCTGATAAATAACAATGTAAAAAAGAAGGAAATAGTTGCTGTTAAAATGAAAAAGTCACCAGAAATGCTGTCGGCAATGATGGGGATTTTAAAAGCAGGATGTTCATATTTACCAATAGATATAAACTGCCCTAATGAAAGATTGCAGCTTATTCAACAAGACAGTGGATTTGAAAAAATGATAGTTTTTGAAAAAAATAATTTAAGTGATTATAAAATTGAGTGTTTAAACATTACAGAAATGCTTGGGGAAAGTGATGAATATAATAAAAGACCATTAGTTAATATATCAAATGATGATATAGCTTATATTATTTATACATCAGGATCAACAGGAACACCAAAGGGTGTACCAATTAAACATAAATCTATTGTAAATAGATTAATTTGGATGAGAGATAAATATAGATTAAATGAGAAAGATTTTTTCTTACAGAAAACTCCTGTAACTTTTGATGTTTCATTATGGGAATTATTTCTTTGGACATTTTGCAAAAGCAAATTATGTATCGTAAGTGAAGGTCATGAAAAGTATCCTGAGAAATTAAGTAAATATTTCAATAAGCATAATATTACGGTTGTACATTTCGTACCAGCAATGTTAGATATGTTCCTACAATTTTATGAAGACGAGAAAGATATAGAATTTAAATCATTAAAATTCGTTTTTGTAAGTGGGGAAAAGCTTGCTATAAATTTATGTGAAAGATTTTACAAATCTGAATTATTTTATAATCATGTAAAATTAGTTAATTTATATGGTCCAACAGAAGCTGCAGTTGATGTAACTTATTTTAATGTGGAACGTGATCGTGTGTATGATTATATTCCGATTGGTAAGCCTATTGATAATACAAAAGTTTATATTATGAATAAACAATTAAAAATTCAACCTATAGGTATAATTGGAGATTTATATTTATCAGGAGTTTGTTTAACTCCTGGATATATTAATAATGAGGCGTTGAATAATGAAAAATTCATTGAGAACCCTTATATTAATGGAGAAATAATGTATAAAACTGGAGATACCTGTTCATTGGGAAGTGATGGGAATATTGTTTATCATGGACGAAGCGATTCTCAGATAAAACTTAGAGGGTATAGAATTGAACTTGGAGAAATAGAGCGTAGAATTGAAGAGTTATTTAATGTTAAAAGTATTGTGTTACCTCTAACAAATCCATCAACTGGGATAGTAGATTTATGTGCTTACTATAGTGGCATGAAAAAACTGAGCCTTAAAGATATGAAAGAAGAATTAAAAAAATTTTTACCAGATTATATGATACCAGAATATGTAGTTAAAATAGATAATATGCCTTTAACTACAAGTGGAAAAATAAATACAAGGGCATTACTAGCTCCGTTTAGAGAAATCATTAAGAATTCAAACTTTAATACTGAAAACAATATTATCAATAAAGTTAGAACTGCGTGGGCAGAAGTTCTTGGAATAAATGAAAACACTATAAAAATGGATGATAATTTTTTTGAAATAGGTGGACATTCATTAAAAGCAAGTGTAATTATATTGAAATTAAGGAAAATATTCAATGTGGTTTTATCCATAGAGGATATATTTGGATATTCTACTTTAGGTGAATTTTGTGATTATTTAATTCCGAAAATTAATTCTTCTCAAGACATTGAGGGTTATGAAATTAAAAGAGTAGATAAAAAAGACTACTACGCTCTTACTCCTTCGCAACAAAGGCTATATTTTATTCAGCAAATTGATGAAAGAGGTACTGGGTATAATATGTCAGGTTTCTTTGAAATAAAGGGAGAGTTTGATTATAAAAAAATAGAAACTAGTTTTATAAAAATTATTCGAAGGCATGAAGTATTAAGAACGGGTTTCAGAATGATAAATGATGTACCTAAGCAATTTATTATTGATGATTTTGAATTCAAGGTAGAGATTATGCAAGCAACTGAAGAAAATGTGCAAGTAAAATCAAGAGAATTTATAAAACCGTTTGAATTGGAGAGACCGCCTTTGATAAGAGTAGCATTAATCAAACTTTCTACAAATCACTATGTTATGGGAATTGATATGCATCATATAATTTCTGATGGTAGTTCATTGGGAATTATAGTTAATGAATTTATGAGTATTTATAATGAGGAAAAATTACCAAAATTAGAGATACAGTATAAAGATTTTGTTGAATGGCATAATGAGTATATCAAGTTAGATAAGTATAAAGAACAAGGTAAATATTGGAGTGAGTATCTATCCACAGAAATTCCTGATTCAAGTTTTCCTTTAGATTATGAAAGAAAATCTAAGGTTACGTTTAATGGAGACTTAATAGAGGGTAGAATTGAAAATTTAATTAAGCAAAATATAGATCAATATTGTATGAAAAACAATGTAACTAACTTTATGTTATATTTAGCAGTTTACAACATATTAATATCCAAATTTATAAATAAAGATGAGGTAATAGTTGGAATTCCTATTGCAGGTCGAAATAATCCAGACATTCAAAATTTGATAGGTATGTTCATAAATATGATTCCAATAAAAAACAGAGTTTGTGAAAAGCTTAGATTTGAAGAATACTTGCAGGAAATTAAGAAAAATGTGCTTCAAGCATTTAAGAATAAGGATTATTCCTTTGATGATATGGTTAAAAGCTTACAGGTAGAAAGAGATAATTCAAGAAATCCAATATTTGATAATGCGCTAGCGGTTCAGAATATGGAAATTGGAGATATTTGTATAGATGGACTTCAAATAACGCCATTTGATAGTGGATATAGAGAAGCTAAATTCGATACGTATTTTGAAATATATGATAAACAAGATTGCATAAATCTTAAGCTAGAGTACTCAACAGATATTTTTAAACGATCAAGCATGCAGCTTGTTATAGATAATTTTATTTCCATAATTAGACAAGTCATTGAAGAGACAGAAATAAATATAAATCAAATAGATATTAATTTGATTTATGAAAAAGCAGAAATAGTTGAACTAGAAGGTGAATTTGATTTTTAGTGTATATGAAATAGTACTAGGAGAGAGGCATGTATATGGATAATATTAAAAAAAACAATGAAGACAGAATAGTTTTGTTTGTTCTACCAATGCTGGATCCATTAATACCGCCACAAGGAGTGGTATTTATAAAGACTTATCTGAAAGAATTTGGATATGAAGCTAAGGTATGTGATGCCAATACTGATGATGAATTATTACAACTTTACTATGATTATTTTGAAATACTTAAACGTAATATTCCAGAAGAAAGGCAGGGAAATATTTTTAATATTGGTTTGGATGTTTGGAGAAATCACTTAATGGCATATATTAATAAAGTTGATGAAGGAGCTTATGACAAGCTTTTTGGGGAAATTATAAAAAATACATTTTTTATAGAAGCGGACAAGGATCTTAAATTGCAGTTAGATGGAATTGCAAAACTGTTTTTTTACAAAATAAAGGCATATGTAACTTCGTATGTTGAAGAATATAATTCTAAATATGTAGGGTTAAGTGCTTTTAAAGGAAATTTACCTGCATGTATATATGCAGCAAGAATTATTAAAAAACTTAATAAGGATATACAAGTTATTATAGGTGGAGGTGTTTTTGCAGATCAATTGGCTATAGGATCAGAAGATTTGGAATATTTCAAAAAATCTACAGAAGCGTATATTGATAAAATAATAATTGGAGAAGGAGAAAAACCATTTTTAAAAATTATAAGAGGAGAAAATGGGAATAAAAGGGTATTTACTCCTGATGATATGAATAATACTTTTATGAGCTTTTCTGAAATGAAAATCCCAGATATGGATGATTTGCATATTGATAAATATCAATATATGGCATCATTTGCGTCTGTTAGTTGCCCTTTTGAGTGTAGTTTTTGTAATGAAGTAAAGTATCATGGCAAATATAGAAAAAAGATGGTAGATAGTCTTTTAAATGAAAAAGTATTTCTCTACAACAAATATGGATTTCAGAACTTTTTTATGTTAGATGCATTACTAAATCCTATAGTAGATGAATTGTCAGAAAAAGTAAAAAAAAATAACTTACCATTCTATTATGATGCTTACTTAAGAGTAGAAAAATCTATTCCATATGAAAGAGCATTAAAGTGGAGAAATGGTGGATTTTATAGAGCGAGATTAGGCATAGAGAGCGGCTCTCAAAATGTCCTAGACATGATGGGAAAAAAGATAACTCCAGAGATGATTAGACAATCAGTTACTAACCTTGCCAATGCTGGTATTAAAACAACAACCTTTTGGGTTATTGGACATCCAGGTGAAACAGAAGAAGATTTTAATAAAACATTAGAACTTTTGGAAGAGTTAAAAGATTATATATGGCAGGCAGAATGCAATCCATTTACGTATCACTATACTGGCCAAACTTGTTCAGACATTTGGTCTGACAAAAGGAGATTAGTGTATAACGAAGAATACAGGGAAATGCTGATGTCACAAACATGGGCTTTAGATATATATCCTCAAAGAGAAATCATATATGACAGATTAAACAGGTTTGTTATGAAAAGAAAGGAATTAGGAATACCTGATCCGTATACTATAGTTGAAATTAATGAGGCTGACCAAAGATGGCATAGACTGCATTCAAATGCTGTTACTCCGTTATTAGAATTATTAGATTTCAGAAATAGATTCTTTAATCAAAAAATACAGCAATGTAATGCCGAAAATAATATGGAAGTAGATATTGATGATTTTAATTTTTAACATAGATTAAAAATCAGAGGTTATATTGAGGAGGAAATTATGACAGATAATAGACGAATTATATTAAACTCTCTTGTTAAAGAAAAGGAATTTTGGACTAAAAAATTAAATGGTGAACTAAAACATGCAACTCTGTCTTATGATACTAATGTGTTTAATGGAAAATATGATTATGAGGAAATCTTAATAGAAATACCAGAAAATATTTCAAATGAATTATATAGAATTAGTAATGGATCAGATAATAGATTGTTAATATTGTTAATATCATTTATTAGAATATTATACTTTAAATACGAAGGGTATGAAGATTCAATAATCGGTACCACTATATTAAAGCAAAAGGAAGAAAAACAGTTTATTAATACTGAAATACCATTAAGAATTCAAATAAATAATGATATGACTATTAAACAGACTATATTAGCGGCAAAGGATGCATTATTAAATGGCTTCAATAATCAAAACTTTCCTATAGATGAATTAGTTAATATGCTTGACTTTGGAGATAGTGAGGGTAATAAACTATTTGATATTTGTATTATTTTAAATGGAATTCAAGAATATTCATATATAAAAACCAAGTGTAATCTTATATATGAATTTATGAAGGAAGAAAAATTACTATTAAAGATACATTATAATAAGAATTTGTATTATAGAGAAAGAATACAGAAATATGCCAATCATTTTCTCAATGTAATTAATAATGTAATCAGTAATTTGGAAATCAAAATAGGAGAGGCAAATCATCTATCTAATGAGGAAGTTGACTTTATTATAAAGTCAGGTTCAGGAAGGTGCATTGAGAGAAAATTTAATAATTTAGTTGATCTGTTTAAAGAACAGGTAAAAAAAACACCCAATGAAATTGCTCTTATATTTGAAGATGAACTTTTAACTTACAAGGAACTTGACTATAAATCAGATCAGTTAGCTTACTTTTTAAGAAAAAATAATATTAGTGAAAATAAGAATGTAGCAATATGTATTGATAGATCATTTGAAATGATTATAGCCATAATAGCTGTACTTAAGGCTGGGGGGACATATATTCCTATTGATCCGTCTTATCCTAAAAAGAGAATTGATTTTTTAATCAAGGATAGTCAGCCAGAACTAGTTATTACATCTAAAAGAATAAAAGCATTGGAGAAATGCTGCATAAGTAATTTAATTAATATGGAAGACTTCGTTAGTGAATCTATACCAGAAATGGAATTAGAAAGTCCTAGTAGTGACAGTATCGCATACATTATTTATACTTCTGGCTCTACGGGAAATCCTAAGGGGGTTATGGTTAAGCATGAATCAATTTGTAATACAATTTCTTGGAGAGGTGAGTATTATAAGTTTAACTGCAATGATGCTATATTACAATTTCCATCGTTTTCTTTTGATAGTTCAATAGAAGACATTTTTACACCATTGACTAGTGGTTCTAAGCTTGTACTAATAAATGAAGCAAAAAGAATTGAAATTCCTTATTTATCAAATATTATTGAAAATAAGAATATAACACATGTTCTTCTTGTTCCTAGCATGTATAAAATGTTATTAACAGAGGTTCCTCATATGCTTAGTAAATTAAAACATATAACTGTAGCAGGGGAAAAAATTGGACTTGATGTTGTAAAACAGCATTTTAAAATGCTGATTAATACAGAATTGCATAATGAATATGGACCAACAGAAAATAGTGTCTGTTCAACTGTTCATAAATTTAATATAGAAGATGAATATGTCTATATTGGAAAGGCAATAGACAATATAGGATTTATATTAATTAATGATATGGGGGAAATTGTTCCATTAGGGAACTGGGGAGAATTATGCGTTTATGGATTAGGACTAGCAAAAGGTTATTATAATAACACTGAAATGACTCAAGAAAAATTTGTGGAATTTAATAAATTTGGGATAGTCAATATTTATAAAACAGGTGATATTGCAAAGTTACATTCTAATGGAGAATTAGAATACTACGAAAGAAAAGATGCACAAGTAAAGATTAGAGGGTTTAGATTAGAACTTTCAGAAGTAGAAAAAAATATAACAAAAATTCAATGCATTCAGGATGCAGTTGTTATAATAAATGATACAGATTCAAATGATAAATATATATCAGCATTTGTAACTTCAAATGAACAAATATCACCAGAATTAATTATAAAGGAATTGGAAATGGCTCTACCAGGCTATATGATTCCACAGAGAATTTCTCAGATCGATAAAATACCATTACTACCAAATGGGAAAGTAGATAAGAAGGGTCTTTTACTTATGGAGATAATTCCTAAAGATGTGGAATTTGCAATACCGAGAAATGATATTGAAAAGAAGCTTGTTGATTTATGGAAGGATATTTTAAACATAAATAGTGATATAAGCGTTAAAGATAATTTCTTCAAGTTGGGAGGGCATTCCCTTAAAGCTACTTCATTAGCATCAAGGATTAAATCTGAGTTCAAAAAGTCAATATCATTAGTGGAAATATTTAAAGAACCTACTATAGAAGCGATAGGAAAACTAATTGAACAAACACAGTATATAAAAAATAAAGATATAATCATATCTGAGAAGAAAGATTTTTATCCATTATCTTCTTCTCAAAGAAGAATTTTTGTTTTAAATGAAATAACGGATGAAAATTTAAATTATAATATACCAATTGTTTTAAAACTATATGGAAAATTAGAATATTTTCAAATTGAGAGTGCCATTAACAAGTTAATAAAAAGACATGAAATTTTAAGGACAAGCTTTGATATTATTAAGGGAGAGCCTGTACAAATAATTCATGATGACATACAACTTAAGATTACAAGAAAAACAATTTTAGAAAAGGATCTTATTAATGAAATAGATGAGTTCCTTAAGCCTTTTGATTTGAGAAAATGTCCATTATTTAAGGTAGGATTATTTACAATTGATGAAGAAAATCACGCTTTAGTAATTGATATTCATCATATTGTTTCAGATGGATTTTCTATGAATATAATAACAAAGGAATTTGTAGAATTTTATAATGGGAAAGAATTGGAACCTTTAACATTACAATATAAGGATTATGTATTATGGCAGCAAAATTTAAAAAAATCCAGTGAAAAACAAAAACAATATTGGCTTAATGAATTTTCTGGCATATTGCCAAAGTTAAATTTACCAACAGATTATGAACGACCTGCGATACAATCATTTGCTGGGGAAAGTATTACTTATTATTTAAGTAAAGAATTAACAGCTGGATTGAAAAATGCAGCAGTAGATAGGAGAAGCTCATTATTCATGATTTTATTAGCCTCATATTATGTGTTGCTTCATAAATATACTGGTGAAGATGATTTTATTGTAGGAACGCCAATTGCTGGAAGATCAGATAGTGAATTTGAAAAATTGGTTGGGGTATTTATTAATACTTTAGCTTTAAGACAAAAGATAGATCCTAATAAAACATTTAATGAATTACTTGGTGAGGTACGTGAAAAGACCTTATCAGCATATGAAAATCAAGATTATCAATTCGAAGAATTATTAGATGATTTAAAGATAATAAGAGATAAAAGTAGAAATGTGTTATTTGATACAATGTTTGCAATGCAAAGTTTTGATATAACAAAATCTGAAATAAATAACTTGAAATTTGAAAATTTTGAGTTTGATAAGAAGAATACAAAATTTGATTTGACTGTAAATGCCTATGAGATAAATGATGAATTATGTTTAAATTTTTCATACTGCACAGGATTATTTAAAAAAGAAACTATTGAGAAATTGGCTGTTAAATATATTGAAATTCTTAAACAATTAAAATCTTTTGATACTCCTATTAAAAATATAAGTATTATATCAGAAGCAGAAGTATCGTTGATTCTAAATAACTTTAACTCAAACGGCATAGAATATAATACGTTAGATTCAATTGTTGACAGATTTAAATATATAGCAAGACAATATCCTGATAGAAATGCTATAACTTTTGACGGTTGCAGCATGAAGTATGATGAACTCGATGTTAAATCTGATGAATTGGCAGAAGGCTTAAAATCTAGAGGAATATATATTAATTCAAGAGTTGGATTAATATATAAACCTTCTTTAGATACTATAACTGCAATATTAGGAGTTTTAAAGGCGGGAGCGTCTTATGTTCCTATTGATCCAACTACGCCACAAAAGAGATTAAGGGAAATAATAAAAACTTCATCAATTCAATTGATATTAACAAATGAAATAAGTATGAAGGATATATCTATTCTAAATTTAAAAAATATTTTTGGAAGAAGCTGCATTATTCATAAGACTGATAGCAGGCCACCTATAGTGAATCTTGATGAATTACCATTTCCAGATAGATCTATGATAGATTATGAAAAATATAATAAATATATAGGTCAATCACTAATTAAAGATGGTGTTTCAATGATATCTTCAAGAGGATGTCCATTTAATTGTGCTTATTGTCATAAAATTTGGCCTAAGAAGCAGATTTGCAGATCAGCTAATAATGTATTTGAAGAAATGCAAATGTATTATAAAATTGGGTTGAAAAAGTTTGTATTTTTAGACGATGTATTTAATTTTAATGTACAGAATAGTAAAAAAATATTTGAATTAATTATTGAAAATAATATGGATGTTCAATTATTCCTTTGTATAAGAGGAGATATATTGACAGAAGAATATATTGATTTGATGGTGAGAGCAGGTACTGTAAGAGTTGCATTGGCCCTTGAAACTGCTTCAGAACGTTTGCAAAAGTTAATAAGTAAAAATCTGAAACTTGATAAATTTAAAAGAAATGTCGAATATATTGCTAAGAAATACCCTAATATCATATTAGAAGTTAATACAATGCATGGTTTTCCAACAGAGACTGAGGAGGAAGCAAGAGCGACTCTTGAATTTATAAAAGACATTAAGTGGATTCACTTCCCATATGTAAATATATTAAAAATTTATGCTAATACAAACATGGAAAGACTAGCAATTGAAAATGGTATAAAAAATGAAGATATACAAGCTTCAAGTGCTATGGCATATCATGAATTGCCGCTAACACTTCCATTTGATAAGAAATTTACTTTAAAGTATCAGACAGATTTTTTAAATGAATACTTTTTAAATAAGGAAAGATTGTTGCATGTACTTCCTCATCAATTAAAACTTTTAACCGAAGATGAAATAGTACAAAAATACGATAGTTATTTATCTCAAAGTATTAGGAGTCTTGATGAGCTATTTAAAGTGTTAAATGTAACACGAGAAGAATTAAGCCTTGTAGAAACTAATAAAGATTTATCTTGTGAAGGTTTAAACGAAAAATTAAAAGGTTTATTTAAGCATGGTGAAGTTAAAAAAGATGCGGTAAAAATATTATTTCTTGATTTAACACAATATTTTTCTAAGGATTCTGAAAATATGATGTATGATGTAGTTGAAGTTCCATTAGGCCAATTATACGTGATGTCATATTTAAAAGAAAAATATGGGGATGCAGTAGATGGAAAAGTTTTAAAATCTAGAATTGATTTTAATTCATATAAAGAACTTCTTAAATTTATAAAAGATTATAATCCAGACATTATAGGAATGAGAACTTTAACGTTTTATAGAGAGTTTTATCATAAGACAGCGGCAGTAATTAAAAGTAAGTTCCCAGACATTCCAATTTTTGCTGGAGGCCCTTATGCTACTAGTGATTTTAATACTCTGCTTTTAGATTCAAACTTTGATTTTTCCATACTAGGGGAAGGCGAAGAAACTATATCTGAAATTGTTGACGTAATGATTAAAAACCACAAACATATTTTAACTCAAAAAGAATTAAATGAAGTTAAGGGAGTGGCATTTTTAAATAGCGAAAAGGAAAAAGATGATGTAGATTTAATTTATATGGATTTTTATATGGGACCAAAAGATAATACCTCAAATAAGTTTGTTGCAGTAGAACAAGAGATAAGGAAAGATAATGAGGCTTATGTTATCTATACTTCGGGCTCAAGTGGCGTTCCAAAAGGTGTCTCAGTTTCTCATGGAAATGTATTGAATTTGGTAGAAGGTCTAAATGAGAGAGTATATAATGATATTCCTAGTGGTGCAAATATAAGTATGATATCACCTTACTATTTTGATGCTTCGATAAAGCAGATTTTTGCAGCACTATTAAATGGTCATCATCTTCATATATTACCTGAAAATTTGAAATATGATGGTAAGAAGCTGTATGAGTATTATGTTAAAAATATGATAGACGTAACAGATGGAACACCTAATCATATTAGCTTTATAACTGAGTCAAATCAGTATTTAGAAAGTTCTAATATCAAGAAGATGTTGATAGGTGGAGAAACATTAAACGGTAAAACAGTAAAATCATTTTACAATAAGATGGAATGTGGAGAAGATGTTAAGTATCCATTGATAATAAATGTATATGGTCCAACCGAGTGTACAGTTGATTCTACTTATTTTGAAGTAAATCACGAAAATTATAAATACTATACTAATATTCCAATTGGAAAACCTATGCCTAATTATAAAATTCTAATTTTGGATAAACACAATAATATTCTGCCAGTAGGAATAACAGGAGAAATTTGTATTTTTGGTAAGGGTGTTACAAATGGATATATAAATAGTAAGGAATTAACACAAGAGAAGTTTGTAAGAAGTAAATATTTTAATGGAAGTTTAATGTACAAAACTGGAGATATAGGAAAGTGGCTTCCAAGTGGTGATATATTGTTTATAGGAAGAAAAGACAGCCAAGTAAAAATTAGAGGTTTAAGAATAGATCTTAGTGATATTGAAAGAAATATTCTAGAATTAAACGAGGTATCAAGAGTTGTAGTAGAGGTATCAGATGACGTTAATGAAAGAATTATAGCGTATCTAATATTAAACAATGAATCAACACTAGAAAGCATTAGAAGAAAATTAAAAGAAAGATTACCAGCATATATGCTTCCCAATGAATACGTGATTTTAGATAAATTTAAATTTAATGCCAATGGTAAGATTGATAAAAGGTATATGAAGGAATTTAAAAATTCAAAGTCTAAACTAAATCATAATATAAAAGCCAGTGACGAGGTTGAAAGGGAATTACTAAAATATGTTGAGGAAATACTAAATTGGAAAAGTATATCACCGTTAGATGACCTATTCGAAATAGGAGCTAACTCTTTAACAATAATTAATCTTTGTACATTCATTTATAAAAAATTTAATATTGAAGTACCTATAATTAAAATATTCAAAGAACCAAACATAAGAAATATTCGTGGACTCATAAAAAATAAATCCCATAAAAGTTTTTATCTAGAATTCAATAAAAACTTTAAAGAAAAAATATTCTGTTTTCCTGATATCATAGGCATGGCTTCAGCTTATTTAAATATTGCTAAGTATATTGATTATAATATGATTTGTTTCGATTATGTAGAGCGTGATGACCTAGTTAGTTTCTATACTGAACAAATAAAAAAATTACAAATAGAAGGTAGTTATAATTTAATTGGTTATTCTGCAGGAGGCGGTATCGCATTTGAAGTAGCCAAAAGACTTGAATCAGAGGGATACACTGTAGAAAAAATAATTCTTTTTGATTCTTATAGAAAGGCAAAACAATTAGAATTTTCAGAGCATGTGATAGAAAGTAGGATAAACAACTATCTTGAAAGTATTGGTTTAGAAGTTAATAATATTTATCTCGAAGGAATGAAAAGAGGAATATTATGCTATCACAAATATTATTATAAAATGATTAATGAAGGACAAGTACGTTCACATATACATTTAATTTCCGCAAATAATAGAAATGAAAATGATGTATATACAGGGTGGTGTGATATGACAAATGCTTCTTATCATGTGTATGACGGGCATGGAGAACATATTAATATGTTAAATCCTGAAAATAGCAAATTTAACGCAGATATAGCAAAGATAATACTTGAACAAAAATAATATGTTTTAAGTACAACAGAATAGGAGTAAAATATGGGCGAGAAAGAGGCATTTAATGAGTTTCCAGTAATTGAAACTGAAAGACTAAAACTTAGGTCAATGACAAGCAAAGATTCACAGAATGTATTTGGTATACTTTCATCCGAGATTGTTACTAAATACTATGGAATCTATCCTATGAAGGATATATCAGAGGCAGAGATTCTCATTGAGAAATTTGATCAATCTTTTAATGCGGGTAATGCTATTCGATGGGGAATTGAATTAAAAAAGTTTAATAAAATAATTGGAACTTGTGGATATCATAATTGGAGTAAAAGACATTTTAGAGCAGAAATAGGTTATGAAGTAAATAGTAGTTTTTGGGGAAATGGATATGCAAAAGAAGCGATTTCATCAATAATACATTATGGATTTAATAAAATGAATTTAGAGAGAATAGAAGCTGTCGTGTATCCCGAGAATAAAGCTTCAGAAAATATGTTAAAAAAAATGAACTTTGTTTATGAAGGCTATTTAAGAAAATATGTATATTTTAGAGATAAGCATCAAGATTTAAATATGTTTTCATTAATAAAATAAGTGTTATTTGTAATTCAAAGGTAAGTTAAAATTGTCTTACGATAAAATTAATTAATAGAAAATGGGATAGTTTTGAATATGAAGCCGTAAGACTAATTAGATGTTATAATCACATGTAAGAGATAAGATTAAATTATGGATGAAGTTAATAGACTAAATATTAAGATAGGTTCTAAAGTTTTAGTTTAATTTCTTTTAGAATTTTCAAACCAATTTTTATTAAAATATAAAATTTAAATTACGATTTATGCATTAAATAGATCGAAAATTTAGAAGTAACAGATGAGTATGCTTATCTGTTATTTTTTATATAAAGTAAATTTTGTGTCAAATTTTTGAGAAATTTAGAACTACTTGTTATATTATTTCTGCTTATGGTAACACTAATTTTGAAAGGAGGTAGTAAAATGAAAAATAGAATGAAGCGAATTTTATCTTTTACTTTGATATTTATTCTTACGATATTAGTATTGCCAATTAACATAGCTAATGCAATAGACACAGAGGATAAAGTTAAATCTGATGGAACAAATATAGAAGCAAAGTCAGCCTTACTTATGGAACCTATGAGTGGCAAGATACTTTATGAAAAAAATGCAGATGAAAAATTTGCACCCGCATCAGTAACAAAAGTTATGACTATGTTATTGACAATGGAGGCTGTAGACAGTGGCAAAATTAAATTGGAGGATAAGGTAACCTGCAGTGAAAATGCTAAGAAAATGGGTGGAAGTACAATGCTTTTGGATACTGGAGAAATAAGAACAGTAGAAGAACTGCTAAAAGGTGTTGCAATAGCGTCAGGTAACGATGCAGCAGTTGCACTTGCTGAATATCTTGGAGGTACAGAAGCAGATTTTGTTAATATTATGAACAAAAGAGCACAAGAGATAGGAATGAGTAATACTACTTTTAAAAATTGCAATGGTTTACCAGCAGAAGGACATTTATCTACAGCAAAAGATATAGCAATAATGTCTAAGGAATTATTAAAACATCCAATAGTTTTAAAATACACTGGCACTTATATGGATTCTATATCAGAAGGTAGAAAATCTCCAATAGAACTTGTAAATCATAATAAATTAGTTAGATTTTTTGAAGGCTGTGATGGATTAAAAACAGGATTTACAGATGAAGCTAAATATTGTATTAGTGCAACAGCAACAAGAAATGGTGTAAGAATGTTATCTGTAATCATGGGTGCTCCAACTTATAAAATAAGAAATCGTGATGCAGGAGTTTTACTTAATTATGGATTTTCAAAATATGAAGGTAAAAAACTTGTATCAAAGGATGAACAAATAGATAAGGTATTTATGGATGAACAAACTGATAAATTCTTTATGGCAATGGCAAAAAATGATTTAAATGTTATATTACCAAAGGGGGTAAATAAAGAATTAGAAAAGAAAATTGTCATTGGTGAACTAAAGAAGGAATATAAAGCAGGAGATATAGTTGGAAAATATGAAGTTTATTTAGGAGATGAAAAAGTTGGAGAAGTAGAAATATATTGTGATAGAGATATAAAGAAAGGCAATATATTTGATAATATTAAATACAATATTAAAAATTTATTTGAAAAAGGGGTATAAAAATAATTGTATTTTTATATTGAATACTAATTCTTATGCTTTTATAGAATAGACTTAAATAAGGAATACTAAAAAACATAGCTCAATAAAAGAAATTAATCTTAATTATTGGGCTATGTTTTATTATGTATATATGCTGTAATTAAATTTCTACATATATTATTTGCAGATGATTATAATTACAAGTTTTAGATGTAAATTTATTATTGCAATACATATATTATAG
>NZ_LZZM01000158.1 GCF_002006345.1 Clostridium puniceum | reverse complement strand
GTGAGTGAAGTACACCTTTGTATCCGTTTCAATTTCAAGTGTGGATAAGTTAGCAAACTCAGAGCCATTATCACCAGTTATAGTCTTGAAAGCTTGGCTAAATTGCTTGCCAAATAAACTGCGCACTGGAGTGCTCTGAGTAGAATAGACATATAGAAAGTACGTTTTTCTTTGATTTCCTTAGAATATTATAAATCACTATTTGTTATTCATAATATTTAAAATAATTCAAATATTAGTAAACTTGTAGTTGTAATTGCCCTACCCAAGAATGATTCAATTATTACGATGCGGCCTTTAGGCCAAGGTAGTAATCCTTTTTAAATTCTCTTGGAGAGTTATAGTCTAGAGTTGAATGTAACCTTCTTGAATTATAGAATAACTCTATATATTCAACAACAGTTGTTCTAGCCTCAGCTCTAGTTTTAAATTTTATTCCATACAATTTGTCCTTTTTTAAAGATGCAAAAAATGTCTCAGCGCAGGCATTATCAAAACAACAACCTTTAGCACTCATGCTTTGAAAGAAACTATTTTTTCTTAACAAATCTTGATAATCGTAGGAAGCATA
>NZ_LZZM01000157.1 GCF_002006345.1 Clostridium puniceum | reverse complement strand
ACATCTTTATCTGTAATGAAGAGCTCAATAGAAAGTAAAAAGCCACAAGGATGCTGCAGAGCAATCCAAATGGCATAATCAAATAATCACATTTAGTATAACACATATTTGAAAATAAAAATAATTTTATAAATGAAAAGGAGAAATGAAATATGAAATCAACAGGAATAGTAAGAAAAGTAGACGAGTTAGGGAGAATAGTAATACCAAAAGAATTAAGAAGATCTTTAGGCATAGAAGAGAAAGATGCGTTAGAAATTTTTGTAGATGGAGAACAAGTAATATTAAAGAAATATGAGCCTGCTTGCATATTCTGTGGAGAAGGAAAAGAAGTAATTAATTATAAGGGCAAAAACATTTGTGCTAATTGTTTCGATGGAATGAGAAAGTAAAATGATTACTAGAATAATGACTAAGAATCAGGTAATTAAACAACTTAAGTCTTTAAAAAGTGAAGCTGAATATATGGCCAAAAGTGAAGGCGCAGATGAAATATTTAAGCAAGATGCAGCAGCTCTTAATGCAGCTATATATTATTTAAATAAAAAAAGGAAAGAAGATATTTGTATTATAAAAGC
>NZ_LZZM01000156.1 GCF_002006345.1 Clostridium puniceum | reverse complement strand
CATTTATGTATAGCTCCTTGCTATCATTGTTGTGTGGTAACTCAATTATAACAAGGATTTATCATAAATGTTTTTTTATTTTTATTCAGTTGTAAAATTATTCAAGCATTTTTGCACTATTATAGTTTATAATAGAAAATTCTAATTGAATAAGTGTTAATATAATTAATTATGTAGCAACATTGTTGTAGTAAAAGCACAAAATAAAAGTAGGAAAATGGTAAATGTAGTTTTAGGTTATGATAACTTGGAATAGTATTTTAAGGGAGAAAAGTATTTAGAATATAGTAAACATAAAGGACAACTAATGCGAGTGTATCAATAGCAGTAAAAATTAGAATAATAAAGAATTATTGAGTAATATCAGAATAATATCAAGAAATGGTTAGAATATAGAAAATACTAGTATAGTTTAGGTGTTAAGATAAAACACGTCGCTAAGACATGTAAACAACTTAAGAGAATCTGAGAAAAACCTTTTGAAAAAAGAGTTTGAAAGATTAAAAAAAGTTGTTGACAATATCAAAATCAAGTGATAAACTAAGTAAGTCGCTTGAGGGTGACAGCAAAAAACAAAAAGTTACAACGAAAGTTG
>NZ_LZZM01000155.1 GCF_002006345.1 Clostridium puniceum | reverse complement strand
ATTACACATATCGATAAAGGGTTTGACTTTCTTGGCTGGACATTTAAGAAATACAGTGGAAAATTAATAGTGAAACCTTCTAAAATTTCTATTAAAAACATAATTAGGAGATGCTCAACAATAATCCTTAAGGAGAGCAAAGCTAGCACTCAATCTGACTTAATAAGAAGGCTTAATCAAGTCATAAGAGGTTGGACAAATTACCACAAACACGTGGTTGCTAGCAAAACCTTCTCAAATATTAACAACACCCTTTATAATTTACTACAGCAATGGGCAAAACATAGACACCCAAATAAGAACAAATGGTGGAGATTAAATAAATACTGGCATGAAAAAGGTTGGAAAAGATGGCTTTTCAAGACGGATGAATACAGTCTAATTAATTTGAGACGGATTAAAATCGTCAGACATCCAAAATTGCAGATTACAAAAACACCTTTCTTAGACAAGAATTATTTTGATAAAAGAAAGATAAAACTGCATACATTTGTTGCCGCCCGAAAGGGTGAAGAAATGCTTGAGCCGTATGAGCTGGAAACTCTCACGTACGGTTCTTAGATGAGGGAAAGGGAGAAATCCCTTTTTCTTAATCGATTAT
>NZ_LZZM01000154.1 GCF_002006345.1 Clostridium puniceum | reverse complement strand
AGTTTTGAATTCCTATAAATTTTCTTGAACCTGGCAATATATCTTGAAAACTCATTATTATTGTATTTATCATTGGAGAAATGAAAAAAAACAAAAATACAAGAATAAATGGCAATATGAATACATACGGTGCTGCTTTTTTATTGTATATAAATTTATTAATCATTGCTTAACTTCCTCCTATTGCTCGTATTGAATGGAAAGAAGCCATTTAATAGCTTCTTTCCACAATTATAAAATAATTTTATTTCAATTCATTTTCTACTTGTTGTTGAGCCTCATCTAATGTTTGTTTTATATCCTTATTATCTTCAAATATACTATTAAGAGTAGTTGTAGCTATAACAGCACCAATATTAGGACTAGCTTCTGTTGATTTAATTAATTGTATTTCACTCTTCATATCATTTAATACATCAAAAGGATTAGTCTTAAAGAATTTTACATATTGATTATCTTTGTTATGAGTAATTTCTTTGTTAGTCCATACATCCATATTAGTCGGATCAAATCCCAAATCTTCCCATATAGCTTTAGTTCCATCTTCAGAAAGTTTTGCATATGCTAAGAATGCTTTAACATTATCTTTATTTTTAGCAGTCTTAGTTACAACTGTACCAGTTCCACCATCACCGATAGAACGCGGATCACCTTTTTGCCATGTTGGAGGTGCAGCAATAGCCCACTTGCCTGCTTGTTCAGGCATATATGTTGTAAATCTATTCATGTACCATAATGCTTTAATTACAACAGCATAGTCTCCAGCATTGATTGCAGCTTCAGCATCTGTTGTATCAGGTTGTCCACCTGGAATTGTTGCAATAGCATGAGCGTTTTGCATATCTTTTAATTTAGTAACTGCTTTAACCATTTGAGGACTATTTATTGCTGGCTTAGCATCTGCAGTTACATAATCAGATTTTTGTTGTCCTAACATAAGTGATAATGTTGTACTTCCAGCAGTATCACATGTACCAAAGTTCTTTCCAGTTGCTGCATAGTATTTTTCACCTGCTTTTTGGAAATCATCCCATGTTACAATACTCTTATAATCAATGCCTGCTTTTTCTAAAAGTTCAGTGTTGTAATATGCAACAACAGCTCCAACATGTGTTGGTAATCCATATACTTTTCCTTCTTTACTGTAAAGAGCAAGACGAGATGGAACTATCTTGTCCTTATAAGGTCCAACCACATCATCAAGAGTCTCTAATTGTGGCTCTCCCTTCAAGAAATTAGGAAATTTACCTACTTCTATATCACATATATCAGGAGCACCTTGTCCGGACAACAATGCAGATTGTAATTTGTTATGCATGTCATCGTAAGGAAGAACAGTAAATTCAATATCTAATTTTTTGTCAGGGTTATTTGTATTCCATTTTTCTAACATTTTTTGATAGAATTTTGCATGCATATCTACAAATGTCCACATTTGTAGTTTATCCCCTGAAGATGATGCTGTTGAAGCCTTTCCACTATTATCACTGCTAGTAGCACCGCTACCACATCCTACTAGCATTGTAGCAACAAGAGATGTAGCTGCTGCTATAGTTGCAATTTTCTTTAATATTTTTACACTTTTCATATTATTGACCTCCTATTTTTTGTAGATGAAGTTAATATATTAGTGAACATTATTCCTCCATATTTCAAAGTAAATTTAAAAGAATAATGACTAAAACAATATGTATAATTTCTTTTATATACTTATTTTTAATTTCAAACAAGTATATCACTAAGGCTCTAAACACAATATATACTTCCAAAATTTTGTTTTACCTTTTTTTAAAATATATTATAATGTAAATTCATTATATAAATCTTATTTTTTCCACAAATAAACTATATAACACATATTTTTGCAATATTATATATTTTTTCGTTTTAGTAATCCTTTTCATAGATTTCAGTATTGTATTTTGTTTTGTCCTTATGTTTTCATTATACACCTATCTATATTAAAGTCAACATTTTTATATTACATTTTTCTAAATTATTTTAACTTTACTTAAAATATACTGTGTATCTTTTTCTAAATATTGCACAGCAATCTTTCAAATGATATACTATTTCTAAACTTACTTTAACAAATTACTATATAAATTTATTATAATTTGTTATACGCTAACAAAAAAATAATCCAATTTACATATTAAAGGAGATTGATTTTATGAGAATATTTTCACCGAATTTTGAACGTGAAGGTGCTGGTGTAGAAAAAAACGAACCACCCAAAATAGGTCTATCATTATTTTTTCAACTATTTATTTCAAGATTTTGGGATATGCTAAAATTAAATATTATCTTTATTATATATTGTATACCTATAGTTACAATTGGTCCAGCATTTGGAGCATTAACTTCTATTACAATGTCAATGGTTCGAAATAAACATATTTATCTATTCTCTGATTTTCACGAAGCATTTAAAACTAATTGGAAGCAATCCTTCACTTTTAGTTTTATAATTTGTTCAATCTTTGCAGTATTATACTATTCTACTTTATTCTATTTTAAGCTGGCACAACAAAATCATATTTTTTATGCAGTTTTCTTTTTTTGCATTTTTATTACTGTTGTATTTGGACTTGCTTGTTTATACATATTCCCGATACTGACTACTATATCTCTTTCAATAAAGGATATTTTTAAGAATTCTATATTTTTAAGCATAGTATGTCTAAAAAATACGTTATTAGGAGCTTTAGTTTATGGTTTTATTTTAATAGTCAATCTTTTATTTTTTCCTCTAACTATTCCGCTTATTTTGATTTTCACCTTTAGCATGCTTTCTTTCATTGCCAGCTTTACCTCCTGGCCTGGAATAAAAAAATTTATTATAAAAGATTAAAAATTATATTTTCCATTTATAAAACCACAAACTAATTACTATTATACAGATATTGTAGAATGGTAATTAGTTTGTGGTTTTATATTTATTTACAATTCAATTTTTAATTCTACAGGACAGTGATCTGATCCCATTACTTCCATATGGATTTTAGCATCTTTTAACTTATCTTTTAAACTATTTGAAGCTAAAAAGTAATCGATTCTCCACCCTGCATTATTTTCTCTTGCATTAAATCTATACGACCACCATGAATATACTTCTTCTTTACTAGGATAGAAGTATCTATATGTATCTATAAATCCTGCATCTAAAAGCTGTTTTATTTTTTCTCTCTCCTCATCACTAAATCCAGCATTTTTTCTATTACTTTTTGGATTTTTAAGATCTATTTCATTATGAGCAACATTTAAATCTCCACAAACTATAACAGGTTTGATTTTTTCAAGATCCTTTAAATAATTTCTAAATACATCTTCCCACACCATTCTATAGTCTAGTCTCTCTAGTCCTTGCTTTGAATTTGGAGTATAAACATTAACTAAATAAAATTCTTTGTATTCTAATGTTATTACTCTTCCTTCTGTATCATGTTCCTCTATTCCAATTCCTATTTTCACATTCATAGGTTCTTCCTTAGTAAATACTGCTGTGCCGGAATAACCTTTCTTTTCTGCATAATTCCAATAAGCTTTATATCCATCTAAATCTAAATCTATTTGACCTTCTTGTAGTTTACTCTCTTGAATACAAAAGATATCTGCATCTGCTTCTTTAAAATATTCTAAAAAACCTTTTTTAACACATGCTCTTAACCCATTAACATTCCATGAAATTAACTTCTTCACTTAAATCTCCTCCAACTTTTGGGGTATAATAATTTCCAAATAATAATAATTCTTATTATATAATATATTAAGAATATAATCTATATTAGTTAAAGTTTATTTTTTACCAATAAAATAAAACCATATGCTAATTAATATCAGCTAAATACTTCTATAGTTAATATTATTATTTAATATAGGTAATAGTTTAAATTTATTCTACACGCTTATCCATGCTCCTGATGAATCCAGTGCATAACCCTCAATAGTTATATTAGCTGCCATTTGTCCGCTTGGATGAAAATAATACCATTTATTATCTATTCTTTCCCATCCATTAGCTAATGAATAATCATTTTTTAAGTAATACCAATTATTTTGATAAAAGTTCCATCCCAGTTTTGTACAAGCTTTTTCTTTAAGTGCTTCTTTAACTGTGACAATCCTAACACCTTTAGATAGTAAATATTCAATTGTTTCTTTAGTTTTCTGCAAATTATTATCCCACTTACCTGGCCACACTGAATTATCTGCGTATATTTCTGATCTATAATAATGACCATGCCCCATAAATACAACCCATCCGTTATTTCTAATAGCCTCATCTATTATCTTCTTATTTGTAGCTAAAGGGACTTCTAACATAAGTCTATATATATTGTATCTATTATCTAACAAATTGGTATTATATAGCTCTTTACCATTATAATATCCAAATGCAGCACTATAATATTTTTTAACTTCGTTTACAACATTATCATTGTAATTATTAAACGGATAAACTAAACCACTAATTTCAATTCCCTTGCTCTCATAAAAATCTTTACTAGATTTTAATTGATAATTAACGTCAGATACACTCAGACTAGTTAAGTCTAAATGATCTGTTGTATGAGATAAAAAATCCCATCCATAGTTATTCATCTCATTTATTTGATACATATTAAGATAATTAATATTTTTTCCTGTCTGTGAACTAATTAAAGCACTGCATCCTTTTATGCCTTTTGATTTAAAATATGGATACATGATTGTATAATCTTCAACCTCTCCATCATCAAACATTATAGTTGCCGAAGGTGAATTTATTGTATTTTTCTGAAAACCCATCTCTACTGCGAGAGCTGGCTCAATCTGAAATTGCATTGTTAGTAAATAAATTAAAAAAATCATTACAATTAACTTTATATGTCTCATTTAAATTACTTCATCTCCTTATTTTTTTCATAAAATGGGAAAAACTCTTCAGTTAAATCTTGAGGTGAGAAAGACATAAAAACTATATCTAAATTATCAATACTATTAACAAATTCAGGAATACTTTGTTTGTAATACCTAGGATCTATTAAATATATATCCGAGCATACTGTTGATAAAAATGCTGCTAATGGTACAGAAAAAGAATCCTTAACAATTAAAATATTAGGTCCGCTAGGATTATCATTATTTTTCACATGTACAATTCCCCGATTTCCAAATAAATAGGAGGAATATTTGTCTGCTTCTAATGCATATGTTCCTTTCTCTGTTCTAAAAGGAGATACAGTTAAAAGCGCTTCTTCAAATCTGCCATTCAAAGTCATTTCTTGTTCTCCAGTCTTAGAATAATATGTGTAAGAAGTTTCAAATTTAGGATATACAAGCGTAAAATCATCTACTCCTCCATAAAACTTTCCTACTTTTCTTCCCATTGATCCAATATATGAATTTTCATACTTTATAAAATTATAGTTTTCTTTGTTTGTATAAAACTTATTATCATCCAAATTCATATTATAGTTAGTATTTAATTTATTCACTACTTGTCCAAATTCCCAAAAAGCTGTTTCTATTTTCCAATGATGATCTGTTTTAAAAAATAGTTCATCATTAGGTATTCCACTTTCAGTTAAATTTTCACGTAAATCTATAGTATCAATATGTTTTTGTTTAAGCAACTCAAGGAAACTATCTGCTGTTTCATTTGCAAAATTATACGGTATTCCTGTAGATAACTCTGAATATCCCTTAATATATTTATCAGGTGGCATTAAATACACAAATTTTGTATCTTTATTTTTTAATCCATTCTTAAAATCTTCCGTTCTTGTTGCAATATCGTATACCGGATTAGCTTTATCTGCAAAAAATGTATAATGCAAAGAACCCTGCTTATCTTTAATTACCTCAAAATTATTTTCTTCATTTTTATCCATTAATCTTTGTAAATATCCATAAGTCTCAATCAAAGAATATTTAGCATAAACATTTTCAGTAACTGTAGTTTCTATTAATTTTATTTTTGCATCTAAATTGGATAGATTGATTTCATTATTTTGAAATGCTTCCTTAAGCGGATTATATGCTATTAGTATATTTTGAAATGAAAATATAAAAAGTATTCCAATGAAAATTATTGAAGTTATTAATTTTTTAACAAAAAATTTACTCATTATATAACGTTACCTTTCTTCAAATTTAAAAATTGAAATAAATGAATGGATTATATGACCCTTTTATTATATAACTTATACATACAAAAAATAACGATATTATTACCAAAGGATATATACCCTCTATTATTTTATACCCTACAGCTCTGTCAAAAATATATTTATTTGCTTTTTTAGCAATTGGTGTACTAAATAAAATAGCTGCAATAAAGAAGATTAAGTTTTCCTTTATAAACATAAAAGTATAATCACTCCAAAATCCATTATTCTTAGCTCCAAACATACAGGCAATATAATTTCCTGCTTCTATTAAGTCTTTAGATCTAAATAATACCCATCCAAGGTTTATAATAAAAAGTGCATATATATGTCTTATTGAATTATTAATCTTTAATTCGTCAAATGAAAAAACTTTTTCAAGTGCAATAAACACAAAATTTAATAATCCCCAAATAATAAATGTCCATTCTGCTCCATGCCAAATCCCTGTTAATAGCCATACAACTAATAAATTACGTATCACTTTATCTTTGTTTGCTACTCTGGAGCCTCCAAGTGGAAAATAAACATAATCTTTAAACCATGAACTCAATGATATATGCCATCTACGCCAAAATTCTCCTATTGATTTTGATATGTATGGATAATTAAAATTTTCATCAATTTTAAATCCAAACATCAATCCAAGACCAATTGCCATATCTGAATATCCTGCAAAATCAAAGAATATTTGAAAAGTATATGCAATGGATCCTAGCCATGCAAGACTAATTGGAATAGCAATATTAGAATTCATTTGAAAAATTCTATCTGAAATAACAGCCATACTACCAGCTATTAAAACTTTTTTTGCAAGACCTATAATAAATCTACAACATCCCACTGAAAATTTTTGCCACGTTTCTTTTCTGTTTTTTATTTGTTCTCCTATAATATTATAACGAGATATGGGTCCTGAAAGAACTTGTGGAAAAAATGCTATATATAATCCAACATAAAATGGATTATTTTGTACAACACAATTATTTCTATAAACATCGATAACATATGATATAGCCTTAAATGTAAAAAATGAAATACCTATTGGTAGTGAAAGTTTTGGAATTATAAATTGATATGATTGCATTTCATTAATATTACGAATAACAAATCCTAAGTACTTAAATACAAAAAGTATTGATAAATTAGTTATACACATGCTGATTATAATAATTTTTGCTTTTTCTTTATTTTCTCTATATTTATCAATTATCAATCCAAATAAATAATTTATAAATATAGACCCAATCATAAGTATTATAAATTTTGTTTCTCCCCATGCATAAAAAAACAAACTAGAAATAAGCAATACTGCATTTTGTATTTTTTTTGAAAAACAAGTCCCATAGTATAATATTAAAACTATGGGAAGAAAATAAAATAAAAATATTACGCTTGAAAAAAGCACTCTCTTTCCCCCTTAAAATTTAAATTTTTCAATATATAAGTTCTAATTAATTTACTACATTTACCTATTATACAGTAACTAAATGTATGGAGGTTACTTATTAGAATATATATTTATTAACTTATAGAATTATAAATATATAAGCTTTCTAATATTTTATCCTCTTCAACCAAATTATTTTATACATTTTTCTCTCTAAACTCAGTCATTGTAAAACATTTTTAACCTTCAAAGAAGTTTATCCTTATTTTTTCTGTTCCAGCTCCAATATAAACCTCCAAATATTATAGAAATAAAAACTATAACTATTCTTGTGTTTATCAAAACATTATTAGTTAATATATTTTTTTCATTACTGTTTATGATTTCTTTTATTTGATCAGGCTTTGCAATACTTTTACTTGTTCCATCAACTTCTTGCGCGCTAAGTGTCCAGGATGTGACTAATTGTATTTGTATTTTTTCACTTATACTATTATCTAATACAGCACTTATTTCAATTTTTTGAGGTACTACATCTGGTGTAACAGTCAAACGACCATTTTCGCTAATTGTTATTCCATCTATATCATTATCAAGCTTAAACTGAATATTTCTATTACTTCCTTCAATTTTGTAATCAGAAATAGATTCCCCTACTATTGGTATTTGTACAATACTTTTTCCTTTAATAAATGAATTACTATCAAAATAAGTTTCTAATTTTGATCCTTTATTAATCAAGTTAAATCTACTTAGTTTAAAATTTCTCTCTTCATTTTCTGCTAAAGTAGCTATAATTCCCCATGATGAAATTTTATTTGTTCCATCTAAAAATGAACCATTTTCTTCTCTAAAACTATTAAATGGTATATATATAATACCTTCAAAGCGTTCAGGTAATTCTACTGTTCCATATGATGGTTTTACTTTTTCGATTATCTCAGAATTATTTTTCTGAATTAGAATAATATTGTCATTAGATGGAGAAAATACTTTATCTTCACCTTTTTTTATATTCATATTTATTCTTATTGGATTATCAGAATTATTACTAACATGAAAACTCATCGCTTCATAATTAGACCAATCACTACTTTTATCTTCATATAAATATGCAGTATAATATCCTTCATTTAATCCCTTTGTACTCATATTTACATCTAATTCATATCCATAAGTCTCATTTGAATTTACTTCTACAATTGCTCCATTGGCTGTTTTTTCCATATTAATTGGAGCAAATTCTGTAAATTCTAAATCTGATAATCCATAAACATATGTAGAATTTATGAAACTTATTACCATGATGCAAATAAGCATTATTATTTCCTTATTTATTTTAGCACAATTCATTCTAACCTCCCTAATTAATACGAACTCCAATCTAATTTAATCTTTAAATTAATTTCTATACAACATTTTTATATTATAAATATGACATTTCATCAAATTCATAAAGAGATTTTGACTTTCTTTGTTGTAATTGCTGCTGTTTTTTTATTAAAATCTCATTTTTATATTCCGTTATCCAATTTAATAATCCACTTTTAAAAGTTTCGTTTTTTGCTAAAGAATCATATTGCTGAATTTTATATAATTGAGACGAATCTTCTATAAGCCTTTTTTTTCCTTTAAATGATTTTTCATAATCTATAGGTTTATCTAACATGCACTTAAAATCAATTTTATCATTCACATGAACTGTTATTTCTTTAACATTTCTATACTTAATATCTGTTTTTATAACAGCATATTCATAATTGAAATTACAGAGTGTAATAATACCACATTCTTCAGATTTCAATTTTTTATTTAACACTATACGTGGAAGCTTTCTGTTAAATAAAACCGACTTCTTTCCTCTTTTTAAAATATTAATTCTAATATCATCAAAAATACTATTGTTTTTCTCAATGTACTTAGGCAGAGTTGGTACTCGATCATATATTATTCCTAGTAGTTGCTTTAAATTATCATCATCTATTTTAATTAATTTAAAAGCATATTTCCATTTCTCGCCAATTTGTGCTACATGAACAATATTTCCTTGAAAGTTAGATATATATCTTTCTGTAAACAGTGAAATCCCAATATTCTTCTCATACGGCATATATATTGGGTTATCTAATATAACAGAAATTCCTCCTTCTGAAATATCAATTGTCATGCATTTTATGTCTTCATTATCATAAGAAATATTACATTGAATTTCCGCTGGAAATCTTTCAGCTTTTCTATATGCTTTTCTTCCTATCATAAAAAATATTGACATAATAATATTATAAAAATTTACTACAAGCCAAAACAGCAGTACTATATATACAGGCGAACCTAATTCAAATGTCATCTCTATACAATTTACAATCCCAATTACAGAAAGTATTCCAAAAAATATATGGGGTATAGCTTTTTTTATTTGATATTTTCTATCATCTTCAGCCCCTCCATCTTTTCTTGTAACTGCAAATTTTTTTTGTGTTATTCCAAAGGTTTCTAAAAGCACTACTGGAAGAAGTGATGGAAATAAAATAGTCTCATATATATTGGTCAATTTTGTACTTCTAATATTATTAGATAATTTCTTTAGAGTTGCATCACTAAACAAATACATTGGCAACCAAAATATAAGCACTTGTACAAGATCACATTTTACAACAACTATTCCAAATACTGCAAACATAATTGGTGCCATTATATATGCTAATCTTTTTAAACCTGAGTACCAATATGAAATAGCAGAAATATAACTAAGTTTTTGTTGTATATTAAGACCTTTTCTAAAAAGAATGTTGAGTTTCCTTCCTGTTTGGATGCATCCTCTGCTCCAACGTTCTCTTTGTTTAATTAGACTTTTCAAATCATCTGGTGAAAGCCCTGATGCATGTACTTCATCAATTGCATAACACTTATATCCTTTGCTTTGAATAAGTAATCCAGTTGCAAAATCCTCAGTTATTACTTTTGTATAAAATCCGCCAATTTCCTCTAAGGCTTTTCTTAAAATCATAGTATTAGAGCCACCATATATTACTGAATTAGTTTTATTTCTCGAAACTTGAATATCGCGGTAGAAATAATCTTGTTCATTAGGAATCCTTCCCTCTGAAAATAAGAAATATTGAAATAAATCTGGATTATAAAAACTCTGAGGCGTTTGAACAAATCCAATTTTTTCTTTTGTCAAAAAATAAGGTACACAAGTTTTTAAGAAATCATGCATCGGAATCATGTCTGCATCAAATGTTACAACTAATGGCGAACTTGAATGTGCTAATGCATTATTTAAATTTCCAGCTTTAGCATCTTTTCTTTCCGTTCTTGTAACATAATTAATTTTCATAAAATCAGCAAGCTCTTTCATTTCAGGTCGATTGGAATCGTCGCAAATATAAATATGTACTTTACTTTTATCTGGATATTCCATATTAATACACCCGGTAACCGTCTTATAAAGTAATTCTACTGGTTCATTATAAGTTGCGATGAATACATCTACATCTGGAAATAAACTTTCACTCACATCTGGTTTTGTTGGATAATCAATATTTGACATACTATAATAATGTATTGCCGCTTCCATCATTCCTACAATCTCTACCAATAATAAAAAAATACCACATATAAGTCCTATAATTCCACTTTCAAAAGGTATTGTAAAAAAAATTCTCCATACTAAATAAATAGATGATGATAATATTGTTCCTATAATCAAAAGTTTATTTTTCAATATTTTTAAATTTATGATTCTCACCACTTTCTCAAAAATTCATTTTTTAATTTCTAATGATTTAATAAATTCCACAATCAACCTATTTATTAAATTTTATTAATATATGGTATATAGATTTAGTATAAATATACCATATATCATATTAAATTTTTTTAGTTTAAATTATGAAAATCCTCAATTATATATAAAAAAACCAACAATTAATATTTCTATTAATTGTTGGCCGGTTGCACTACTAGCTCCAAATTCTCTAAGTGCCCAAATAAAGAAAATTCTTCATAGCTTCCCGATTATACTCAGTTATATGTCAATTATTGTATCATTATATACAAATAAAGTCAATAAATCTCTTTTCTCGACTTTATTTGTATAAATATTTCTATATTATAATTTTATTTATACAAATCAGTCAAATTTTATAGTCTTCCTTTATTTTTGTGTTTTGTTCTTACATTTTTCTTCTTACCACTTTGAAATTTGTTTTTTTCATTTACAGATTTATCTTTATTGACTTTGCGAGCATTTTTTTTATTGTTTCCCAATTTAATTGAACTTTTTCCATCTGAATTATTATTTGCATGACTCTTATTCCTTATAAGGCATTTAGGTCCATTTCCAATCAAATCTATTCTTCCACCTTGAGTTAACGCCTCATATACCAATGTGTAATACTTTGGATTTTTAAATTGAAGAAGTGCCCTCTGCATAGCTTTTTCATGTTTAGTTTTAGGTACATAAACTTCTTTCATTGTCATAGGATCAAGTCCTGTATAATACATTGTAGTCGCTAAAGTTCCTGGTGTTGGATAAAAATCCTGCACTTGCTCTGGTTGATAATTTATATCTCTTAAATATTCTGCAAGCTCAATAGCACAATTTAATGTACTTCCTGGATGAGAAGACATTAAATATGGAATTATATATTGTTTTTTTCCTATTTTCTTTGTTAGTTTCTCAAATTTAGCTACAAATTTATCATAAGTTTCCCCTGCTGGTTTACCCATGTATTTTAAAACATCTTTTGAAACGTGTTCTGGCGCCACTTTTAATTTACCGCTTACATGATGCTCCACTAATTCTTTAAAAAAAGTATCATCTTTATCAGCCATAATATAATCATATCTAAGCCCAGAACGAACAAACGCTTTTTTCACCTTCGGAACTTTTCTTATAGCTCTAAGTAAATCTAAATATTCACCATGATCTACATCCATATTTTCACAAACATTTGGTGATAAACATTCTTTTCCTTTGCAAGCGCCAAACGCTAATTGTTTACTGCATGCTGGCTTTCTAAAGTTTGCAGTAGGCCCTCCAACATCATGTATATATCCTTTAAAATCAGGCAATTGCGTAATTTCCTCAACTTCATGTAATATTGATTTTTTACTTCTGCTTTGAACAACTCTTCCTTGATGAAAGGTTATAGCACAAAATTTACAATCTCCAAAGCAACCTCTTGAGCTTACTGTGCTAAATTTAACTTCTTCAATTGCAGCAATTCCACCTTTACCTTCATATATGGGATGAAAATTCTTCATATATGTAAGTCCATAAACTTCATCTAACTCTTCTCTATTTAAAGGTGCTTCAGGTTTATTTTGAACTAAATACTTATTTCCGTGTTTTTGTACAATAATATGACCTCTTACTGAATCTTGTTCTTCATATTCAATTTTGCTTGCTTCTGCATATTTGCGCTTATTTGTACAGACTTCTTTATATGATGGAATTTCAACATAATCCTGTACATCTTGTAGACTTTCTGTTACATAACAAGTACCTCTTACATAAGTTATATACTTTGCATCAACTCCATTTTTTAAGCTTTCTGCAACTGCCACAATTTGCTTTTCTCCCATGCCATATATCAATAAATCTGCCGTACTATCAATAAGCATTGATTTTCTTACTTTGTCACTCCAATAATCATAGTGTGCAAATCTTCTAAGACTTGCTTCTATTCCACCAATTACAATATTAATATCCTTGTAGGCTTCTCTTATTTTATTACAATAAACAATAGTTGCTCTATCTGGTCTAAGACCCATTTCTCCACCTGGTGAATAAAGATCTTTTTCACGTAGCCTCTTGCTTACGGTATAATAGCAATAGGTAAGTTTTTGATATCATCTCCAACTTTTCCCCTGCTCCACACCGTACGTGTAACTTTCATTACATACGGCGTTCCATCAATTATTTATCAATTTCTATTATTTCATTTCCAATCTTTTTACGGTATTGATTTAGTTTTCTTAATTGATTTCCAGTCAGTTTAATTTGTTCTAAATAATATTCAATCAGTTTTAAACTATTCCCATGTATCAATTTATCAATCAAAGTTGTGATTAAAATTAAATTTTTATATCCATCATCACCACCATTATCTTTTGATATAATGTGGTGAACCTTCATATTAAACTCGTTTAAAGGTAATCCTGTAATTTTACATTTTCCCTTCTGTGCTGAGTAAAGTGAGATTCTATTATCATTATATTCTACACTTTCCTTTGCTATAGGATGTCTAGCTAAATATCCTAAGACATTTTCGTCTAAGTAACCTACGTTAGAATGTATTATAAATCTACCTTCTTTAGTGTAGTTTGATAATATCTGATTAAATCCTATGGGGAATCTTGTTCGTATTTCTCTAATAGGATATAAAATTAATTTATCTACGTAAATTTCTTTACCTTCATATTTTTGATACCGTTTGATGTATTCAACTGGTTTGTATCCATTATTCATTTTAACTGATTTCAATTTTTGTTTAAGACAAAACGAAAGATTATATTCTATCGATCTAAAATCTATGTATACATTACTAGCTATTTTATAGTAGTTCTGCACACCGGCAACTATTTTGTTATAAATATAAACTTCCTTATGTATAGGACATCGTTTAATTTTAATTAGTTGCTCTTTTATATTATTTCTGATATTCTTTTGGGCTTTGTCAGATACACTAGTATAGGCTACATATTTGTTACCTTTTAATATAGCTTTTACTTTAAATCCTAAAAATTCAGATGCTGATTTTCTCATATCTGTTATTCGAGATTTATCGGGACTAATGTCAAGATTTAATCTTTCTTTTAGCCATTTTTGTGTAGCGATATAAATTCTTTTAGCAGAATCGTGTGTCCTACAAATGATTTTAAAATCATCAGCATAACGCACGACATATATTTCTTTTAAGTTAGTTTTCTTCATAGCTCTATATTTATGGCAATTTTGACCATATTTATAATCTGTAGGAAATGTTTCCCATTGATTACTTATCCACCAATCTAGTTCATTAAGAACAATATTCGATAATAGAGGTGATAAAATTCCACCTTGAGGTACTCCCTTATTTGGTATTCCGATATTTTCTATTTCAGCTTTCAACATCTTACTTATTATGCATAATAGTTTCTTATCTCTTATACCTAATGTCCACATCTGCTTTAATAGCTTACTGTGATTTACATTATCAAAGAAACCTTTAATGTCGATATCTACCACATAATACATATGGTCTTGATTTATCTTTTTAACTAGATAAGCCATCGCATGTTCTGTACTGCGGTTAGGTCTAAACCCATAATTATTAGGGTGAAACTTTGCTTCACATATAGGTTCTAAAACCTGTTTAATACATTGCTGAATTATTCTATCTTCTATACAGGGAATACCCAAGGGTCTCGTTTTACCATTCGATTTTGGTATTTCTACCCTTCGAACCGTTTGAGGATTATAATTTTCTAATCTACTTTTTATATAGATTATATAATCTCTAGTAGGTTTATCCTCTATATATTTAATATTGTGTCTATTGGTTCCAGGTGTTTTACTACCGTGATTTCTTTTAATGGTTCGATATGCCAATAATATATTTCTATCACTACTTATAATATTATATAACCTTGTGAATTTACTATTGTTCTGACTTTGCTTATAAAGATTATCAAAAGTCTTTTGCATGTCATAATATTCATTATAACGTAAATTATCTTTCTTTAATGTCTTATTAAATTGCTTTTTAAGAATTTCTTTTCTTTCCGTATTATACATTGTTTAGGGCGATTACTCCTTATTCATAATATTATAAATGGAATATAATCTCTCTTAGTCCTACTCGAATCCCAAATTTTTATGAAATAATAAATTTAAATATTTTTAAATAATTGACTTGTGCCTATCCCTCCACAATTTATTATCATTGCTTCATCGGTACTGTGGCACTACTCTCACTAACGTAAATACTAGTTATATGAATTTTAATTTATGTGAATAAAATTTAAATTGCATAACATTTTAATAAAATGGATATATAATATATAGATACATTAGAGGTAATTATTAGGAATCACCTCTAACATATTATGTTTTAAATTAAGCTCTAATTTTTGTTACATTTTTTCTTATTATAGAGCCATTTTTTCTGATTACTTCAGTGATTTCAACAGTATTCTTATTGATTCTACGTTGGGTAATCTCTCTATTAAATCTATCCATTTTATTGTACCTCCTATCTGTAAAGATAGGGGTATTTTACCACATTTTCATTTTCCTAGCAACCATTTCATAGGCTTATAAGAGCCTCCATGTCATTAGCTTTCCACGTTCCAATTTCTCTATCTCTTACATATATCCTTAGGTCGTTTCTTTAGTCCTGCTTTAACAATACTCCCCATGAGAATATAAGGATTTTCATAAATCATATTTTTACTCACCCTCTAAAGCCACTCAAATAAGTGCTATTGCATTTCTACAATACTGGTTTATAGAACCGTACATTCGAAACTTTGTCAGTCACTTTTAGTGACATTCTAACCATAGATATTTTTATAGACCTCCAGCCTATCAAACACTCGACCATCTCTGGTTCGCATTTCCTGTATGTTAGGGATCCCTCATACTTAGGGTGTTCTCTCAACTGACTTCACCGAGCGTATAACCTTTATATCTTATAATATAAACGCTATTCGGAGTATCAAGGTTAGCCTTTCAAGACGTTACTCTATCATTCGACTAATCGAGAAATTAGTTCTAATAGATAATTGATATCTATTGTCTAGCCTTTATTAATTTAAACTAGAAACGTGTCGCACATGATTAACCATAGAATCCATATTTCCTGCATTAACCAAAAATCCATATTTAGGTTTCCCCAATTTTTGAAAATCGTAAAGTGTTTTCCAATCTGGTTGAGCTATTATTCCAACCTTATATCCTTGTGCTTCAAGGACTCTTGAAATAATTGCTGTTCCAAAACTATGATGATCTATATATGCATCAGCTGTGACTACTATAAGATCACACTCATCCCAGCCTCTTTCTCTCATATCTTTTTTACTTATTGGTAAAAATTTCTTTTCATTTACCATCTTTCCACCTACTATCTTATGTGTCTTTTATCCCTTTCGCTATTATAACACAAAGCAGCTTAATTCTGTACCTGAATAAGTGGATTTCTATTATTTATCTCTGAAAGAAATTAATTGCCAATATTTATATTATGAAAGAAGTTATTTGCTTTATTCCTCAATTATAATTTTAACAAACATTTTTATAAATCTAAGTTTTAAGCAATTTACTTTAAAAGAATATGGACTATTTAATAAGAAAAATTTAATTTTTAATTTCTAACTTTTTGTGTACCTTTTTTAATTATGTTGAATATATTATTACTATAACAAATGATTAAAGATATAAAGGAGAAATAAATTATGAGTAGATGTTGTAGATGTTGTTGCAATAGATGTTGCTGCAATAGATGTTGTAACAATTGTTGTGGATTTAATAATGGATTTAATAATGGTTTTAATTGGTGGCCTCTATTATTTTTCTTCTAAAATTTATTGACTAATACTTTTATTTCTAAAATTATTTTTATCACAAAATACTAAAGATGAAGTCTTTATCTATATTTGCACTAACAATATATAGAATAAATGAATGATAAAATATATTTTTCATATAAAATGAGCTGTTGCAAAAGTAACCTAGTTAGTTTTGCAGCAGTTCATCTTGATGAATACCAAGAATTTATTGTGCAAAAACGAAACATTAATGCAAACTATTAATAAAATTCTCAAATGACTTTCTCAAAGAAAATGAACATAAATATAGAATTGATAAATGAAAAACTCAAATTCAAAAATATATAAAGATAGATTGAAATTACCAATAATAAAAACAAGTGCAAATACTAACCATATTTCTTGGTTAATACTTACACTTATATAGTACCAAAATACCAAGAACATTAATGCTTCTCTGGTATTTTTTTATTTCTTAGTATGTAGTTTAATTTAATTCTTAAATGAATGTATAGGTGCTGGAATTCTTCCACCTCTGTTTGCAAATAATTCTGATGATTTTCCATTAACCCTCATTACAGGTGCAGTACCTAAAAGACCACCAAATTCAACCATATCACCAACTTGGCATCCTGGTGCTGGTATTATTCTAACAGCTGTAGTCTTATTATTAATTACTCCTATAGCCGCTTCATCTGCAATCATCCCTGCAATTGTTGAAGCTGGTGTATCACCTGGAATTGCAATCATATCAAGTCCAACTGAACATACACATGTCATACCCTCTAATTTTTCTAAGTTTAATGATCCGCTAATAACTGCATCTATCATTCCTGCATCTTCTGATACTGGTATGAAAGCTCCACTTAAGCCTCCAACATGACTACATGCCATAACCCCACCTTTTTTAACTGCATCATTAAGCATTGCTAATGCTGCGATAGTACCATGAGTTCCAACTTGTTCTAAACCTATTTCTTCTAAAATTTCTGCAACAGAATCTCCAACAGCTGGCGTTGGTGCTAGAGATAAATCAACTATACCGAAAGGTACATCTAATCTTCTTGATGCTTCTTTTGCAACCAATTCTCCCATTCTAGTAACCTTAAATGCAGTTTGTTTAATAGTTTCAGCGACAACATCAAAAGATTCTCCTCTTACCTTTTCAAGAGCTCTTTTAACTACTCCAGGTCCACTCACTCCAACATTTATGATTCTTTCAGCTTCTCCAACACCATGAAAAGCTCCTGCCATAAATGGATTATCTTCGACTGCATTTGCAAATATAACTAATTTTGCACATCCAAATCCCTTTTGATCTTTAGTAAGCTCTGCAGTTCTTTTTACAACTTCCGCCATATCTTTTACAGCATTCATATTTATTCCTGATTTAGTACATCCAACATTAACTGATGCACAGACTTTTTTTGTTACAGCCAATGCTTCTGGAATTGACTGAATCAAAATCTTATCACCTTTAGTACATCCTTTTTGGACTAATGCAGAAAATCCACCTAAAAAGTCTATTCCCAACGTTTGAGCAGCTCTATCCAAAGTTCTTGCGAATTCTACATAACTGGTTTCATTAGTAGCTCCTGCAATTATTGACATTGGAGTTATTGAAACTCTCTTATTAACTATTGGAATTCCAAATTCTGTTTCTATTTGTCTCCCAACTTCTACTAAGTGCTCTGCTGATTTTGTAATCTTATCATATATTTTAATTCTAGCTTTATCACCATCTGGATCTATACAATCAAGTAATGATATCCCCATTGTTATCGTTCTTACATCTAACTTTTCTTCTTCTATCATCTTAATGGTTTCAAGTATATTATTAGTATTCATAAGCCCCTCCTAATTATAGTGAATGCATTGACTTAAATATTTCTTCTCTTTGTATCTTAACTTCTACCCCAAGTCTTTCACCTTCTGCTGTAAGTCCTGCACGAACTTCTTCAAAACTTCCCTTCATATCTTTGCAGTCTAATACCATTATCATAGTGAAAAAACCTTGCATTATAGTTTGATTAACATCTAATATATTAATGCTATATTCCAACATTTTTTGACTAACTCCTGCTATAATACCAACTTTATCTTGCCCAATTACTGTTAATATTGCTTTCATGCTTATCTACTCCATTCATAAGTTATTTTAGATGTCCTATTAAAAATATTATCCAATTCGGATAGAATTGCATAATACTAAAAAACTACATCATCAATATATTTATTCTATAATTTATATTATATTTTGTCAATTTTATCAGAACATTTTGCAATATTTTTCCCCTTTTGTTCGTATTAATTAAAATGATCATTCATATAAATTCTAATTAATTTTCTGTATTAAAGCTATTTACAACATTAAGTTTTTGTAATTTATCTATTAAGAATATATCTATTGGTCTATTTTACGCTATCACAATTTATTTCGCAGTCTTCTTTAATATCTTTTCTATATTATAAGGTTTATATGTGTAATCTACACACAATCTGCTTAATAGAGTCGTATTGTCACCTATTCCAACATAACCTCTATCAATTGTAAAGCCCATAGCATATCCAGTTTCTAAAACAGCCTTAGTAGTATCTTCATTATATTTTCCTTCTGGATAAGCAATTGAAATAACAGGCTTACCTGTTATATTTTCGATAGCTTGTTTAGAATTTTTAAGTTCATTAAACTGTTGCTCATAAGACAATTCTGAAAGCCTTAAATGTGAAACTGTATGAGATTCTATGTCAATTCCATAATCACTCATTTCTTTTATATTATTGGGTGCCATATATACATCACCATCCATATAACTTGATATAATAAAAATAGTAGCATTCATATTAAATTCCTTTAATATAGGAAATGCATTAGTGTAATTATCCATATATCCATCATCAAAGGTTAATAAAACACTCTTTTCGGGAATTGGCTTGTCCCCCAATATGTAATCATTAAATTGAGCCATTGTTAATGTTGTATATCCATTATCCTTTATAGCTTGGAGATGTTGTCTAAACTTTTCTGGAGAAATAATAATTGGACTTTTTCCCGATGGATCTTTATTTATAGAATGATAACAAATTACTGGTATCTTTATTTTATCATTTCTTGTAGTAGTACCTTCATTAACTGGATTTGTACCAGTTTCTGAAGTTGTTACTTCGGTAGAGACTGCTTCTGAAGAGGATTTTACATTCCCCATAACAGAATAAGCAGCAGTAATAACTACCGCCATGCATAACACCAATTTAATTAATAACGGTCCAATATTCGTTCTGTTTGTATTCCCTGTTTTATTCTTCTTTATTGTTTTCATATATTTTTCCTGCCTATTCATATAATTCAAATATAAATTTAAAGCAGCAAGTCAGATTTTTATACTTACTGCTTTAAAATTATATTATTAATCAATAATTAATTTTTTGCACTTATTTGGGTAGTACTTAAATGTTCAGCTGATATTCTCTCTTTGCTCTTAGATTTTGCATAGTCATTTGAAAAATATATAATTAGACTTTCATCATTACTTTCAGCATTAACTTGATACATTACGCTTTGTACATACCCATGAATGAAATCATCTTTGCTGAAAAATAAATTTATTTCCGTTCCAACCTTAGTAATTACGTTAATTACATCTTTCAAATCTTTTGATTCTTTTGTAAATACAATATCACCACTATCTATTAGACAAAACTCAACCTTCATATCTTTCACCTCCTGCTTAATTAAAATTATATAATATAAATAGATTATTTCAACCCTAAAAAGTAATTATAACTATAAATCAGTAATAAATATAACCCCTTCCTAGTAAAGTTAAATTTACTAAAAAAGGGGGTTATTCTTGTAATGACTTGTATTTTAGTACATTTTAAGTACTGTTTAAATTCAAAAGATATCTTAAGTCTTTAACATATAAGCCTTAAGTATGTTTTGTATTACTATTCCCACTCTATAGTTAGAATCTCTAATTCGCCTTCTTTTAGCGATACCTTGTACCCATCCGTAATTAACCAAGTAGCCAGATCTGTGACCATGTTTCTTCTAATTTCATCTCTCCTACTAACTGCGAAAACAGCTGAAACTTTATTAACTCCTGCCCTTTTTCCCTGTTGTATGTTTCTCAATATTATGTTCTTATTTTCGTTTAATCTTTGTTCGTATTCATTCACAATATTTCCTCCCAATAATTATTTAATAATGTAACTATTCTTTAGACGCTGCTTTTTTAATAACGATTTTATTTTTATTTATCCTCATATAATTTTATGATATAAGATTTCAAGTTATTCTACTTTTTATTCTTTATATATAAAAAAGCTACCTTAAAATGCAAATTTAACATTTAAGACAGCTTTTTATTAATTATGTATTTTTACTTAATTTGTTCTTTTTTAATTTCTGAAGATACATCTATTCCTCTATGCTCAACAGCTGTAGAAAAAACTATTTGAGTTTCTGTGTTGCCAAACTTTTGAAGTTCCCCTATAAATGCATCTAATTCTAAAGTTGTATGATAAGCAACCTTTATTAACATAGAATATTTACCTGTTACACAGTTACATTCAAGCACATTAGGGCATTCAGCTATAAAAGGATAAAACTCTGTTTTTTGTTTTGGTGACATTTCTAAGTTAATAAATGCTTTGATATTATAGCCTAATTTCAATGGATCTACATGTGCTGAATATCCTGTGATGACTTTTGCTTTTTCTAATTTTTCAATACGAGCTGATACTGCTGGTGTTGATAAAAAAACTTCCTCTGCCAAATGCTTAAGCGGATAACGCGCATTTTTTTGTAAAAGTTCAATTATTTTATAATCAATTTTATCCATATGTAATCCCTCTATTCCTTAAAAATACTTATAACAATTCATTTTAAATTGTTTCTCTATATACTTAATTATTAAAAATATATAATAAAAAGGCATATCAAATAATACTTGGTTACCGATACGCCTCTTTGCGTTATTTTATTAAATTAACATCATTTAAACGAAAATCATTTTCTTATAGTTATATTTTATATTCCTTCTTCAAAATATACAAGAGTTTTCTTTTCTTAATAAAAATGTCTGTATATTTTTTATTATGTGCATATATTTTATTTTTTTGACATACACTATTAATGAACATAACCATAATAAGTTGTTCTAATTAACCAAAATAGATAGCATACGTAATATGTGCTATCTATTTTAATTTCTGCAATTAGCATTATTCAACATAATCTATAGCTAATTAAGCTTGAAATATAAATTAAAAATATATTAAACCGCAAGCTAACTTAAGCAGTAATCGTCACTAATATAAGTTATTGGAACCCTTTGGAGTTTCTTAATTTTTTTACTTTCAACCTTAAACAAATTCAAATGGTGACCTTCAAACATGTATGAAAAACAATCTTTCATGTAATATTCTTGTGGTAATTCTTTTTGCATTTTAATTAATAATTCTCGCAAATCATATCCTTCAACTTTATAAAATACATCTCTTATAAAAAATGAAAGTGAATTATTGTAATAATTTTTACGTCTTTCAACACGCAATAATAATTTTTCTATGCGTTCTTCATTATCACAAAATAATGTTACAGGAATTTTTATATCTAAAACATAATCTATTAATTCATCATCCTTTAAATAAAAAAGACTATTAAATTTTTCTGAGTTTTTACCATAAAAATCAAAATTCAAGCTGTCATTTTTAAAGGTGCACCCTCTTACTTTAAGCTGAAATTCTTCTTTAGAAAAATACACTGTTGCCTGCTCACACCCTAAATTATCAGTATATAAAGCAGAATATTTTAATTTGACCATATAATATTCTATATCCCCCTCAATTTAAACTTTTTCTCTTATACCCCTATAAGACTTCTCAAAACCACCTTATTATTATATTATACTTTCCCATAAATTAGAAGCATGATTTTTTTATTTTCCAAATTTAAACTTATAAAACAAAAGTATTATTTTGTGGCTCATAAAAAGATAACCCATATTTTTTTGCAAATTCTTTTATTAAAGTATTTATATATTCTGCCTTGCTAAATTCACATGACATAATAATATGTCCTTCTGATTTGTCAAAAGTCACACTCCAAGGACATAAATCTAAATCTCCAACTTCATCCTCGTTAATATCATCTATTTCTGGATGCTTAGCTGTTAATTCTTCATAAAATTCCTGCGTTCTTTGTGTTGGACCTATTAATGATGTATCACCTTCACAAAGCTTTAAGTATAATTTCTCTGCCTCTTCTTTACTTTTAACACAATTAGAATGCCATACTGCGCAATTCCAACTCATATCTTTATCACCTGTACTCCTTTATTTACATATATATCCTAATAAATAAATTACATATTCTTAGTTCCTACAAAGGTTTTTAATGTAACAAAATAATTAGCAATCATATAATTTAATTATTTTTAATCATATTACTATCTAATATTGTATAATTAGCTCTATGTATATATAATGCTTTTCCATCTATATTTAACCTTGTCATTTTAGGCAAATCTTCTGGAATAGTTACAAAAACATCATTCCCTTGATATACACCTATAGGTATTCCCATTTGAGAACTTACAATTATCGTCTTTTTTTTACCTATATCATTTTTAATCTTATTAACAAATCTGTCAATTGAAACTAATCCTCCACCTTTATTAACCTCTATATTTTCTGGAATCTGATAATCTTTTACCATATCAACTCCATCTTCTGCAAATATCGTTGTATTTCCTACTTGAAACATTTGATTTCCATTAATAGTAACTTCTAAAACTTCTGATTTAAAAGCTTCAGTCTTTTTATCAAAATTTTCACTATTTTGAAGTAATCCAACAGAAACTTTCTTTCCATCAATAGTTAATGTTTTATTTCCATAATCATCATATGTACTTATTGTAAAATGTTGTCCTACTAAATCTCCTTTTATTTTTCCTATCCAATCATTTAATTTTGCACAGCCAATTCCAGAAAAAATTAATATAGATACTGTTCCAGCTAAAATTGCTAATTTAAATTTTCTCTTCATATTTTATCTCCCCTACAAAAATTATATTTCTACAAAACTGTTAAAATTCCTTTATTTCAAAACGTTTTTCCCCTTTGTTTCTTAATCTTTTTAAATATGATTATAGTTGAAATTCCAATTATAATTCCAATAATCATCCCTCCCAAAACATCAGATGGATAATGTACATATAAATATAATCTTGAAAATCCAATAAAAGAACTTAAAATTAATGCAAAAATTCCAATTCTTTTATTCATATAAAATATTACTACACTAGCTGCAAATGAACACATTGTATGTCCTGATGGAAATGAAAAGTCTGTTGGTGATTTAATTAGCAAACCTTCTAATAAAGGTATAACATCAAAAGGACGAGCTCTAGCAACCAAAAGCTTTAGCCCTAAATTACCTATCACATAACACAAAATTAGTGCAACTATAATCATAAATGAATATTTTCTATATTTTTTGCTTATGAAAAATGCTAGTCCAATCATCATCCATATTGTTGCTCCATCACCTAAGCTTGTTAATGAAATCATAATTTTATCTCCTAATGGACTTCTCATATTTATTTGTATAAATTGTAAAATACTATTATCTAAATTTTGAATCATATACATAATATTTTATATCTCCTTATCTTAGTAACCTATATGTATATTTTATAAAATAATAATGAGCTATAAGAGTAAACTCTTATAGCTCATTTTTTCAAACAGAAACTATCTTCTGTTATTTTGTTGCTTTCTAGCTCTTCTACAATCAGCACATCTTACTGGTTCGTTTTCAAATCCTTTTTCTTTGTAGAATTCTTGTTCTCCAACTGTGAATATGAATTCTTTTCCGCAATCTTTACATACTAATGTTTTATCTTCCATTTTCAATTCCTCCAAATTTAAAGACTTACTTAACTAATACTTTCTCATAAGGAGAAATTTTAATCTAATTAAATCTTTGATATATTTTTTTATCCCCTTAGGAACATTCTCAGTATATCATATCCTATTTTAAATTACAATATGAAAATTTATTATTGGTTCTTTTTTTCTTCTATTTCTGTAAACGATACATTAGTGAAGGAATTGGTTAATATATATTTTCCGTTTCCAACTTTAATATATTTCATTTCTACTATATCTCCAGCTTTAGTTAGAGCAACCTCCCTAGCTGCTTCAGTTGAAACCGAGAAAATATTATCGTTATTTTTAAGTTTAATATCATATATACTTGTTCCTTCTTTAATGATTACACCTATTCTTTCAACCTCACCCTTTATTACTTCATCTTGATTTCCACCTTCAAGCGAAATATTAGTATTAGTTAAGCCTTCGAGATATTTATTTAAAGTAGCCTGCAAAGAATCCCCTACACCTACAGTATTATAATTTTTAACATTTACCATAGAATATTGCTTAACTAATCCATTAGAATCCTTTAGTGTCATAAAATACGTTGGTTCATTTTGTATATTTATTAAATACGGGAAGGTTGCAGTATATCCATATTGTTGAACTTTGCCTTCTGCTGACCTCATACTTGCTTCTTCTGTTGCACCAGCAGTTTTATACATCTTAGTTTCTCCAGTTCTAGTATTTGTTAAGGTAAATCCCACAAGAGATTCATCACTCCCAACTGAAGTTATACCTGTGTAATAATAGCATTTTTCCTTATTATAAATTATATTCATATCACCAGTTGATTTTAACTTGTCTTTATCTGTAAAATTTAAAACTCCATGAACTAATTCTCCCCATTTATTAACATATCTATTAATGTAGTTAATTGGTTGTATTCTATCTACCCAGCCTGGTATATTATTTATATCATACACATTTGATTCACCTGTTTGAGCATCCATTATTAACGCTCCAATAGCTTTTGATTCAGTGATTCCAACACCATTATCATATCTTGTAATTATCCAGTATGGCCTTCCACTATCATCTAATTCAAAAGTGAAATCTGTATGGCCTGCTTTCATATCTCTAAAATACGCCGCTCTATTTAATTCACTAAGAATATAAGCTGAATTTAAATATTTAAGCTTAATATCTTTTCCATCAAGCTTAGTAACTAGCTCTACATCATTTTGATTTGTGGCACTTACCTTAATATATCCTATTGTTCCTTCTCTATTTGTAAACCATTTAAGAAAAGATGAATGTTCAAGTGGTCCTACATAATACAGTTGTCCATTTACATTTTGTAAATCTAATTCTCCAACTGTAACTTGGCTTCCAAGGCTAGTGACTTCACCCAATTTTTTATCTGCTAATTTGTTTGCAAGTTCCTTATCTATTGTAGGAAGTTGATTAATATCTATATATTCTATTTGACTTGAAAAATCTACTTCTTCTACAGTTCCTATTAAATTTCTGTGCGCATTATAGTTCATTAATGGACTAGATCCGATTAATACTATAATATAACCTATAGCCACTATTACTGCTGATATTATATATCTTTTATTTTTTATTAGAAATCCATATCCAAAGGTACATACTACAAAAATTCCAACAATAGTCAATATATTGAGACTTAAATCTAAAATTAAAGAACTGTTTAATACTAAGAGTAGTCCTATTACTAAATATACACTCAATAATATTTTTAATAATCTAATTAAATTTATTTTATTATTCACCTTTCTCCTCCATCACAATCATTTTCTTTATCTTAGATTATAGCATAAAAAAACTTCTTCTTAATAAAAATTTATTTTCTAAATTTTTCCAGAAAGAAGTTTTTTAAGTTTCTAAAAAGTTATTTATAGAGCTTTATAAACTATCATTCAAAATAATTTTTCTTAGCGCAAAAAGATCTGCTGTATTAATTCTTGTATCTCCATTTATATCTGAATTTTGTTTATTTATGTTGTTTGCTTGACCAAATGATATATATTTTTGCAATTCCATATAGTCTAGCATATCAATTTCACCGTCACCATTTACATCACCTAGCAATAATTTATCATCAGAACTAGTTGTTACACTTAACGGACTACTAGCTAACGATATATTATTAGCAGCATCTTTAGCTTTTATAGTAAAGCTATAAGTTGTATTTGCATTTAATCCTGTTACGGTATAACTTGATGTTTGACTTGTTCCTACTAATGTTGAACCATTATATATATCATAGCTAGTTACTCCTACATTATCAGTTGCCGAAGTCCATAGAAGAGTAACAGAATTAGCGGTTTTTCTGTCGCAAGATAAATTACTTGGAGCTGTTGGTGCTTGAGTATCACCTTTTACTTTTATAACTTCTGGAATATCTGATAGTGGTTGTTGACCTTCACCATATATTTCATAAAGCCCTGCAAGAGCTCCAACAAAACCCGCATTATAATCAATGCCTACTTCATTTGATACATATTCGCCTCTTGAATCTATATGATTATCACTGCCATCTGGTCCCCCAACTAAAGCTCCCCATAAAGTGTGTTTTGATTCGACTGGATTTTCTAGCTTATTTGTTGTTGATCCATGAGAAGCTCTATGATGAGGATACTTAACAGATTTTTCAGAATATCCAACTTCATAACTTCTATTTAGTGGATTATTACCTAAAAGATAATTCATTTGTTTTTTAGACCAATCAGTTATTCCTGCATTAGGTTTATATTTATTATAAATAAGAGCGCATAACTGTGCTGCTGTGTTATATCTTGCAGATCCCCATTGATTTAGAAAACTATATCCACCTGATGTTTTATTTAAGTAACCTCCACTATTATCTTGGTGAGTAACTCCTGACCAATATTCTGCATTCCATCTAAATTCATTCCAATATGTTGAATCATTTGTTATAGGTGCAAGAATTCCGTATACTCCGGCCCAAACATTATCCCAACAATGAACCCAGCTATTGCGATAATTCCATGATTTATTGTTTACAGTCTTTTTCAAATATCCTGTATAATTGCCACTACTATCTGTAGCTATTACATCGTTTAAATATGACTTATCTCCAGTTGCACGATTAAGCCATGCTGCTGCCCAAGAAAGATCATCTTCATCATATCCTGAATTATAGAATCCTCCTGAAAATCCTATGCCTCTGTTATTTTTTGCAAATTTGTATAATGCTTTGGCAGTGTCTAAACATTTGTTAGCGTATACTAAATCACTATCCTTAAAGTTCATATAATTAACTGCAAGAGAAGCTGCTGCTTCTGCACATTGATCACTTGCAGGTGTTTCAGCTGTTGCAAACCAAGCTGGTCTATCAGTAGCTTGCAATTCTGGTGCTCCCCAGTAACCATGATCTGTATTTCCATCTCCCACTTGATAAGCAAAAGCTACAACGTTTCCATTTGCATCTCTAAAAGTACATCTCATGAAATAATCATTAAACCATCTCAATATGTTTTCTATATGATCTTGTTCTCCAATTTTAGCATATGAATTTTTAAATTCGTAATATCCCCAACCTAAAGTTGAGCCTGAATATCCTTGTGTCATCCCAAATTTCACATGATCTCCACAATCATGATAACCTCCACTTAAGTCAACACTTCCATTTTCATCTGGATCTAATACATTTTTATTAGCAGCTATAAATGACGCAGATAAATTTGTTCCCTTTCCACCACTTTTAGGTATGAGTGGAACCTTCTCATCTGCTAAATGGCAATCCCCTCTATAAGTAAGTCTATTAGTTCCACTTACATTTCCACATTGATTTGCATCATAAAAATATAGTGATAATTGAAGCGCTTTAGCATAGTTATCTGTAGTTTCTGCATTAACAGGCATCGCAAATCCTCCAGTAGAAAACATAGATGCTACTGTTAAAAGTGCTAATACCTTTTTTATTTTATTAAAATTCATAAAATCCCCCATCTCTTTTTAGATAAATTATACTATTTTCTTTAAATTTTTAGTTGGTTTCTTCTTAAAATTGCAATTTTATTCCTTATTTATTCTATTTTTTTTAATTTATATATCTTACGCTTAAAATTTTATATTTAACAATATTTATCTTGAAAATATAAAAAGAAACCTCTGTATTTATGAAGCTATTCAAATACAGAGGTTCTCATATATTATTAAAAGGCAATATTCTAAAATAATATAGCGATTAATGTGTGGAAACTACATTATGTGGGATGAGTAGAAATACAATGGCATCAGTAAATCTTCACATCTTAGATATATTCCTTTTGGGGGCTTAATATAATTTGCTTTTTTAATTACATATCAAAATAAATAAAAGAAGAGATAATAAGGTCGCCGCATATTTCTTGAGACCCCATTATCTCCATCTAATTAATATATTAGTATATTAACAGATATATGATTTATATTCAACATTTGCTTAAAACTCTTAATAAAAATAAGTAATAGCATAGTTTAACTAAATAATCTTAACTTTTTCTTATTAATATTTAAAATGTAAAATTTATATGTTAATTTACAATTAAGTTTAAAAATTTTTATTCTTACTTGATTTTATACTAAATACATATATTTTTTCTTCATTTAATATATGTTGTAAAAACAATTCTTACATAAAATTTATAATTGCAACATACATACAATTGCTAATTGTTTTTGTCTATATCTAAAATTGTTTGTAATAATACATTTGTTCCCTTCCAACAGTTTTCAAGAGGTGTAAACTCTTTTTCACAATGACTATGACCATTTTCACTTGGAACAAAAATCATTGTGGTTGGAATTAACTCTGTAATAAATTGAGCATCATGTCCAGGACCACTATACATTCTTTTAGTTGAATATCCAAATTCCTTTGCATTCTTTTCAACATAATCCACAAATTCAGAATGAAAATGAACTGTATTACGTGACCATGCTTTTTCATAGCTTGCTTCACATTTTTCAACTACTTTAGGAATAGCTTTGATTATTTCGAGAACTTGATTAATTACTTCCGGATCTTGATGTCTTGCATCTAATGTGAATTTAACAAGATCGGGAATAACAGTATGAATATTGGGATGAGCTGAAATCTTTCCTGTTGTGTATACTAATTTGTTATCAAGTTTATCAAGTTCATCATGGAGATATTGAATTGCCTTTGTAGCTGCATATAACGCATCCTTTCTATATTTCATTGGTGTTGTTCCTGCATGATCTGCTTGTCCCATAAATGTAAATTCATAATTAATCATTCCACAAACACCTTCAACAACACCAATATCAATTTTTTCATACTCCAAAACAGGTCCTTGTTCTATATGCAATTCTACTAACGCCTTATACTTTTCTGGAGTTATTCTATTTTGAGTTTCACCCATATATCCACTAGCTTCTAATGCTTCTTTAAAAGTAACTCCTTCTGTATCTTTAGAAGCTAGCATTACATCTTTATCAAATTTTCCTGTTATGACACCTGATGACATCATTGCAGGCTCAAAGCGTGCACCTTCTTCATTAGTCCATATAACTACAGTGATAGGATGTTTATGAGGTATCTTTTCTGTAACTATAGTTTCAGCTGCTTCTAAAGCAGTAAGAACTCCTAGAATCCCATCATAATTTCCACCTTGTTTAACTGAATCTGCATGTGATCCCATCATAATTCCTGGCAAATTATCATCTCCAGAAATAGTAGCATAAATATTAGCCATATCATCTGTTTTTATTTCCATTCCAAGAGCTTTACATCTTTTGCAGAATTCCTCCCTTGCATCTAGTGCTGCAGGTGACAAAGATAATCTTGTAATTCCACCTTTTCCTGTATCTCCAAACTTACTAAAAGTTGTTATTTTATCTTGAAGTCTTTCTTTGTTACAAGTTAACATATCAAATTCCTCCTTAAAATTCTTTCATATTTAAAATTTTTTATAAAATTCTCTGTTGTTTATTTGAATTATTTTTTATTGATCCTTTTTCCTGGTGTTATTGCTTTTGCTGGACAAACAACGCTGCATAATTGGCAACCTACGCATTTATCAACCTTAAGAATAGGTTTATTGGTGGCTTCATCTATTTTTATTGCTTGATGACCTCCATCAAAGCAAGATAAGTAACATCGTCCACAACCTACACATTTTTTTCTATCAAATCTAGGATAGCAAATACTATCTCTGTTAAGTTTATCTGCGGGAATAATACTCGGAAGTGCTTTTCCGACAACTTCAGCTATATTTTTATATCCTTGTGAACTTAAATATAATTTCATTCCATCTATTAAATCTTCAATAATCCTATATCCATATTGCATTACTGCTGTAGTTACTTGTAGATTTTCACAGCCTAATGCTAAAAATTCAGCTGCATCTCTCCAAGTTTCAATCCCTCCCATTCCGCTAATTGGCGCATCTTTTAACTCCTTACAATTTTTCATATCATGAATAAAACGTAACGCTATTGGTTTTACTGCTTTTCCCGAATAACCTCCAACACTTGTCTTACCTTCTACATTTGGTTCTGATTTAAAACTAGCTAAATTTAAATTCATAATACTTTTAATTGTATTAATTGCAGCAATACCTGTTGCTCCTGCTTCCATTGCAGCTATTGCTGATATTTCCATATTCCCAATGTTAGGTGTCATCTTTGCAAGAATAGGTAAATGTGTGCCTTTTCTTGTTGCTTTAGTATATAAAGCTACTAATTTGGGGCTTTGACCAACATCAGAGCCTAATCCGTTTCCAGACATATGTGGACAAGAAAAGTTACATTCGATAATATCTGCTCCTGCGTTAGTCATTAACTGTGCAAGTTTAGTCCACTCCTCTTCATTTTGTCCCATAATTGACGCTACAATTATTTTACTTGGATAATCTTTTTTTAATTGCTTTAAAAATTGAATGTTTTCTTTTAAAGTATGATCTGAAATTTGTTCAATGTTTTTAAACCCTATAAAAGGTAAATTTTCTTTACTAAGTGCAGTAAACCTTGGTGAAACTTCTTTGGGCACAAACATACCAATAGTTTTAAATGCTACACCTGCCCATCCCAGGTCAAATGATTTTGCTACCATCTCATAATTACTTCCAACTACAGATGAAGAAAGAAAAAATGGATTTTCTGTGTGGAGTCCGCAGAAATCTATAGATAAATCAACATCAACCTCTTTAACTTTAGGTTCAGCTGAAATTGCTTTCATTATTTTATCAATTGGTACTGATTCATTAATCTTGCCTTTTAAACATGCTTCCATGCATTCTTTTGTATCACAAGTTATACACGGAAGGGGACTTAGCAGTTTATTTACTGCTCCAGCCTTATTTTCAAATCTCAAAGAACGAATAATGCTATCCGCTTCAAGTGACTTTGGGCAAGCTTTGCGGCAAGGTGCATCATTACACAATAAGCATCCTGATACATATTCATTAATTGAAATATCTTTATAAGATAAACTACACATTTCCATTCCTCCTAAATATCGTCTATTTTCTTCCTATTCGTTTTACAAATTCTCCAAGTCCTATTTTTCCAACAAATTCACCATTATCATATACTAAATTTCCACGTACAAAGGTCTTTACTGGATATCCGTATAATGTCTTTCCTTCCCAAATAGTATGGTCATAGTCTGAATGCATATTGTCTACTGAAATAGTAAAATCTTTGCTTGGATCATAAATTACAATATCTGCGTCTTTTCCAACTGTTATAGAACCTTTTTGTGTGCATCCAAATATTTTAGCTGGATTTGTCGAACATAATTCAACTACATTGTTAAAGCTTAATTTTCCTTCATTTGCAGCTGAAAGCATATAAGGATATAAATTTTCTACTCCTGCACATCCATTAGGAATCTTTGTAAAGTCATCTTTTCCCCAATCTTTTTCATAACTTTGAAATGGGCAGTGATCTGTGGCAATTGTATCAATTTCTCCTGCTTTAATAGCTTTCCAAAGAGCATCTTGGCTTTCTTTATTTTTCATTGGAGGTGAACATACAAAGTTTCTTCCATCTTCTCTCTTATATACATCACAGGTAAATTCTAAATATTGAGGACATGTTTCAATATATATGTCATAACCTTCTCTTTTGGCTTCAATAGCAGCTTCTAACCCTTCTTTATCTGCCATATGAACTAAATATAATGGTGCTTCCATTGATTTAGCCCAGTGAATTGCTCTTTTATCCGCTTCTGCTTCTACGTATTCTGGCCTGCTTAAATAATGATACCAAGCAGAAGTTTTCCCTTCTTTTAAGAATTTTTCAATATTCAAATCAATTAAATCAGGATTTTCTGCATGAATATTAGTCATAGCTCCAGTTTCCTTTGCTTTAAGCAATATCTTAACTAAAGTAGCGTCATCTACCATCATTCCTTCTTTTTTATATACCAAGAAACATTTAAAACTTGTAACTCCATATTCAACAGCATCTTTAAATTCATCTAAAATTGCACCATTATTTAAATCAGTAATACAACAGTGGAATGCATAATCAACGCAAGCCTCTCGATCACAAATTTCTTTTCGCCCCTCAACAGTTTCAATTATTCCTTTTCCTTTTCTTTGCATTGGATAATCAAAAACTGTTGTAACTCCACCACAAGCAGCTGCTCTTGTTCCTGCAAGATAACTATCCGCTGAAACTGTTCCTCCAAAAGGCATTGCTAAATGAGTATGTGCATCAATAGCCCCTGGTAATACTAACTTTCCATTAGCATCTACAACATTTGCTCCTTCTTCTTTTAAATTTGTTCCAATGGCTACAATTTTGCCATCTTTCACTCCAATATCTGCCACATAAGATTCTGATGTCGTTATAATTGTTCCATTTTTTATAATTAAATCCATAAGTATTTTCCTCCTATTTTATAAATTCTCTCATAGCTGAAATCAAGGAATTTCTCCTTTAATATATGTTGTAATTTTAATGCTACATTTCTAATAATTAATTTTTAAAACTTCCTAAGAAAAAGTGAGAATAAAAAGTTAACTTCATCTATATTCCCAAGAGATAATTGTATAATTTATGATTCAGATGTTATTAAAGCACCTGAATCATAATATATGTTATAGTTTCATATTAATATTTTTATATTTATACTTATTGTTTTTTATCTTATACTTATCTTCTCTTTTTATATAAGTATATTCATTTGATAAAATAAGAAAGTTCAATTTATATAAGACTATAGTTTATATAAACTATATTACTTTATAGCTTCTTCCCAGTATTTTGCTGTGAAGGTTGTATCATCTACTACTGGTGTTTTTGCTAAATCTTTATTATAAAGTTTTAAGAAATCTCCTGTTTGCTTAATAGCATTCATATCAATTTGTCCAATTTTTGAAGCATCAAAACCTTCTGGTGCTGTAAGTTTTGCAACTTCTTTTGCCATGTAAACTTGATGTTCTAAAGATACTGATTTATCTACCTCATAAACTGTTTTTCCGGCTGCTTCTGGATCTTTACATGCATCCTTCCAACCTTTAATTGAAGCTCTTAAGAAACGAACCACTAAATCTTTATTTTTAGATGCCCATGTAGAATTTACAAATAAACAGTCTTCCATCATTGCAACACCTTCATCGTTCATATTAATTGTATTTAAATCGTCTTTTGAAATACCACCTTCTAGTAATAAGCCAAACTCGTTATAAGTCATTGCTGAAGCTGCATCAATAGATCCTTCTTTTAATTGATCCATTGTATAATCTTGTTGTAGAAGTTTTAAATCTTTATTTTTATCTAATTTATACTTTTCTAATAGTGCAAGAACTTCATATTCATTGCCACCAAACCAGTTACCAACCTTTTTGCCTATTAAATCCTTTGGTGAATTAATTCCTGCATCCTTTTTTGATACTAATAATAAACCAGATTTTTGGAACATTTGAGCAACTTCTTGTAGCTCATAACCTTGAGCTTGATAAGTCATTAAGCTTGATACCCACGTAACACCAATATCTGCCACACCGTTATATACATTTTGCTCTGGAATAATATCACTTCCTCCTGGAAGAATGTTTATATCAATTCCTTCTTCTTTATAATAGCCTTTTGCTGCTGCCACATAATACCCCATAAATTGTGATTGTGGAAGCCATTTTAATTGAAGATTTACCTTTTGCGTTTCTCCATTATTTCCTTTTGCAGTATCTACTGATTCTTTAGTATCTTTTGCACCTACCGTTTCTGCCGGCTTAGTTCCACAACCTACAAATAACATCCCCATCATTACTACACTTAAGCCTAAAGCTAATAATTTCTTTTTCATATTAAATTCCTCCTCATTAAATAAAAGATATTTTATCTTTGTGACGCATGCCATTTTATGGTTCTACGTTCTATTAGTAAAATAGTTAAGTAAAGAATTATCCCAACTAAAGCAGCCATAACAATATAAGACCAACCCATAGCCATCATTCCTTTTCTTAAATTATCTTTAATTCCAAAACCAATACCAGCTGTAGATGCTGCAAAATATTCACTTATCATAGCTGCCATTATTGATGCTGAAACATTAATTTTTAATGCTGTTAATACATTAGGCAAACAATTAGGTAAACGAAGCTTAAAAAATATAACTCGCTTAGACGCTGCATAAGATTCTAATAAATCCTTTGCGAAAGGTTTTAAGTCATTTAAGCCACGATAAGCATTAATTGCCATAGCCGCCATGCATACAACTGCTACAACTCCAACCTTTTGTGCAAAACCACTTTCAAACCAACGATTCATAATAGGAGATAATGCAACAATTGGAATTGCATTAAATGCAGCTATTACACTAAGTCCTGTATAACCCCACTTTGGAAATACCACTGCTATTACAGCAACCATAAATCCAATTCCGCAGCCTAAAACAAGTCCAATCAAAGCACCTGAAACAGTAATCATAGTATCAGACAAAGCTTTAGAAAAATTATTTTGAAGCGTAGTTATAATTTGTGAAGGTACAGGTAATTGAAAGGGTTTAAAGCCTAATGCATCATGAATGGCACCTACTTGCCAAAGAATGATTACTAATATTCCAAAACCCATTGGCCATAACACATTTTTAACTTTTTCAGTCATATATTATTCTCACTCCTTTTATGTAATTTGTTTTCTCCAAGGTATACAAATTTTTTCAAATACAATAACTATTCCATAGCTTAAAATCCCCATAAAAGCACTTGTCACGACAGATCCCCAAAATACATCTTTGGCTCCTGAATATAAAGAATATAAAAGTTTTACTCCAATTCCACCACTTGAACCAAGCATATCTACTAGGATTGATGCTGTAATTGACATTGGTGCTGCTATTTTTAATCCTGCAAATAAATAAGGCAGAGAATATGGAATCATAAGCTTATAATAAATACTCTTTTTCTTTGCAGCATAAGAATATAGCAATTCTTTCTTATCATTTTCAACACTATTTAATCCGCTTAACATATTAACGGAAACCGGGAAAAATGTTATATACGCAGCAATTATTATTCTTGATATATTCATATCTCTTGCAAGAGTAAAAATAATAGGTGCTAATCCTAAAACAGGTATCATTTGTGATATTATCAAATATGGAAGCGCTATCTTTTCTGCAATTTTTGATAAACTCATAATAAGTGCTAATGTGAATCCTATTGCCGCTCCAAGTGCGAATCCAATTACAGCTCTTGAAAAAGTAAGTCCTGCAGCACCTATTAATTCTATAAAATTCTGTGAAATTGATATAATAATATTATGCAGATATGGTAATTTTACTGCAGCCATAGGATCATTAGTAACTTTATCTAAAAAGAAAGCTCCCAATTCCCAGACTAGGATAATACCAATAGCCCAAACTAAATTAACTTGATATTTTTCTTTCTTACTTAGCATTCTCAAACCCCCTCAAAACTATTTCGAATCTTTGTAATATAATCATAAAATTGCGGTGTTTGTTTTGATTCCATATTTCTTGGCCTTGGTATATTAATATCAATTACTGCTGAAACACGTCCAGGATGTGGTGATAGAACTACAACTCTATCTGATAAAAAAACTGCCTCAGAAATATTATGAGTTACAAACACTATTGTTTTATTTGTCTTGTTCCAAATATTAAGAAGATCTTCATGAAGCTTTTCACGTGTAAATTCATCTAAAGCAGAAAATGGTTCATCCATAAGAAGAATCTCCGGATTAATTGCAAGTGCCCTTGCAATTCCAACTCTTTGCTGCATTCCTCCACTTAGTTCATAAGGATAATGCTTTCCAAAATCAGAAAGTCCAACTAAATCAAGCATTTTTGTAACTTGCGAAGTACGCTCTGGCTTTTTCATTCCGAGTAGTTCCATTGGCATACACACATTTCTTCGAACTGTCCTCCAATCATATAAAACAGGATTTTGAAATACAATTCCATACTTCTTTTGAAGTCGTATATCTCTAGGACTTTGGCCCCTTACTGTTACATTTCCAGATGTATGTTGAAGTAAATCAGCTATGATTCTAAGTAGTGTTGTCTTTCCACATCCTGATGGACCTAATAATGAGATAAATTCTCCTTCTTTAATTTGTAAATTAACATCCTTAAGTGCTGTTACTGGTTGACCTCCATTTTTATCTTGATAAACCATACTTAAATTTTCTATTTTTATTTCTATATTTTCATTTCTTGATTTTGAAAAATCTCTTTCTTGAAATTCTGTCTCTATTTCTTTTAACATATTCATCGATTTAAGCCTCCTTTTTCAATTAACAATAGACATTGCTTTAAACAATTCATAATTTAAAATGATAGTTCAATAGAAAAAGTTAAAGCAATCAAATATAAAATTGGGACTTTTACTTTTCCTTTGTAATATCTTTATAAGAATGAAAAAACGGCGTAAAACATATTGTTTTTGCGCCGTTGCAAATTTTCATATTTATTATAATTTATTTTTGTAAATCGGTAATTTTACAATATAAAAACTATACTTTTTGTCTTATATCTACCACAACTTGCTATATATATTTAACAAATCTTGTTTCGTAACTTCTTTTATAGTATTTGATGGACTACCACTATCCATGGCATCTTGTGCCATCTTGTCCACTACTTTATCAAAATCTTCTTTATTAATTCCATATTCTTTCAAACTTGGAATCTCGCAAGTATTACATAAAACTGTTAGTTTTTCTAAAAAGGCCTCTGCCGATTCTTTATCATTTTTTTTATAATCCGCAGCTCCAATTGCTCTTCCAATTGCAGCAAAACGTTCATAACTTCCAGTTAACACATAATTTAAACATTCCTTTATAAGCATGGCATTTGAAATTCCGTGCGGTACATGGAACATAGCACCAATTGGTCTGCTCATTCCATGAACTATTGTTACAGAAGAATTATTTATACAAACCCCTGCTTCATATGCAGCTAAAGCCATTTCTTCTCTTGCTTTTTTGTCATTACCATCTTTATATGCTAACGGTAAAAATTTAAAAATTCTTTTAATTGCAGATATTGCAAAAGTATCAGTTAGTGAATTTGCCTTCTTTGATGTATATGCCTCAACTGCATGAGTTAATGCATCCATACCAGTTGCCGCAGTTAGACTTTTAGATGCTGTCATTGAAAATTCAGAATCAATAACTGCTAAATTAGGCAGTAATGCTTCCCCCTTTAGAAGCATTTTAATATTTTTCTTTGAATCTGTAATAATAGTAAATTTAGTAGCTTCTGATCCTGTTCCCGCTGTGGTTGGAATTAACACTAGCGGTGGAAAATCACCTTCTATTGTTTTTCCCATATAATCACTAATTGAACCTTCTAATTTAGTCATAGCTACAATTGCCTTACCACTATCCAAAGGACTTCCTCCACCTATTGCAATGCAAAAATTACATTTTGCATTTTTATAAGCTTGTACACCATTTTCAATCATTACATCTGTTGGCTCACCTATAATATCATTAAATACTTCAAAACCAATCCCCCAGCTTGTTAAGCAATCTGTCAAAATCTTAACTATACCCATTTTAGTAACATTTTTGCCAGAAACAATAAAAGCTTTTTTACCAAAGGTTTTAATGATTTTTTCACTATCTTTTAATGCATTATCACCAACAATTGTGTGTCCTGGTAGACTAAATTCATATGCCATATTCTTCACCTCATTTAGATAAATTGCTTATCAACAATTTCAAGTACTTCATCTAGCTTAGCAAGTTCTTCCTCTAATTGTTCCTTTGTAATAATTAATGGTGGTGCTATAAGTACCATATTTTCATGAGAATAAGTCATAAATCTTCTTTCTTTTAATTCACCTATAATTTTCACCATTATACCCTCAGGATCTTTACCATATGGAACTAAAGGTTCCTTCGTTTTTTTATTCTTTACCAGTTCTACTGCTGAAAATAAACCAATATATCTTACATCTCCAATACATGGATGGTTATCTTTCATTTCCTCTAATTTCTCACCAAGTACTTTACCTAGTTCATTTACATTCTCTAAAATATTTTCTTTTTCATAGTAATTAATACAAGCAACTCCTGCTGCACAAGCTAAAGGATGTCCGCTATAAGTTAAACCACAAGATAATAAGTTATCGTCAAAATACTCTGCAATTTCTTTACTTACTACAGCTCCACCAAGCTGAACATAACCACAAGTAACACCTTTTGCAAAAGTTACAATGTCTGGTTTTATTCCAAAATTCTCAAATCCAAACATTTTACCAGTTCTCCCCCAACCTGTCATAACTTCATCACATATCATCAAAATTTTGAATTCATCACATAATGCTCTAACCCCTGGGAGGTATCCCTTAGGAGGAATAATAATTCCATTGGAACCAGTGATTGTCTCCATTACAATTGCTGCGATGCTGTCTGGTCCTTCATATATAATTTGTTCTCTAAGCTTAGCTAAATAATATTTTGTTGCTGCTTCTTCAGATTCAAATTCTATTGGTTCTCTATAGATATAAGGATCAAAGAATTTAACAAACCCTGGAATTCCTGGTTCTAATGCATATCTTCTAGGCTCTCCTGTTAAATTACCTGCACCAAATGAAGATCCATGATAACTTCGATAACGACTAAACACTTTTGTTTTTCCAGTAAACATTCTTGCCATTTTTACTGCATTTTCATTTGACTCTGCTCCAGCATTGGTAAAAAATACTTTTCCCATATTATCAGGCATTAATTCTATTATCTTTTTTGCCAGCTTTGCTCTAGATTCAGCTCCATAAGATGGACCTACAAAACAATATTTATCTACTTGTCCCTTTATTGAATCTGCAATTTCTTTATTTCCAAATCCAAGATTCATATTAACAAGCTGAGATGACATATCCGAATATCTATTTCCCTCATAATCCCAAAAGTAAATTCCTTCACCTTTTTCAACTGGAATTGGATTTATATTTCTTTGTTTACTCCAAGATTGTAAATTGTATTTCTTTAACGTTTCCTTAATTTCTTCTCCATTCATGTTTCATACACTCCTTCATTTCTAATTTATATTTTTAGAAGAAAATATGTTTACCAAACTTTTTAATTAACAATATGTCTTTGATAATTCAAAATTCTTCACAATTCACAATTAAGATAATAAAAAACAAGATATAGTGCATATTATTAAATATTCATGCTGCACAAATTTAATACTATATTTAATAAATCAATTACTAAATTCCCTTCATTAGCTTATCTCTGATTTGTAAGATTATCCTAAGTCTTTACTTTTACTGCAAATTCCTATAAATATAAAAAAACAGAACTTATTCAATTGAACAAGCTCCGTTGCTTTATCTATATATAAATTCGGTTTCTTTAAGTTGTTTTTATTATATACTAGCATTATCATCTTTTACAATAATCAAGTGACTAATCTTACATGTGCAGATGCACAATCAGCATTATATTTTTAAGGATAGTATATCTTCTACATCTAAACCTGCTTGTACTATTCCAATAGAATCCTGTCTTGAAATAGCTACATATTTAAAATATCTATCATCAAAGTCCCTTTTTTGAAAATTTTGTTTTATTATCGTATTTCTATCCTTAAGTACTTTCCTAAATACATGTGCCTGAGTCATCTCATCCTCCGGGAATCTAAAGCCCATAGTTGAAACATTGTTTGTGATTACTGTTACTCCATCATCATCTGTTATATAAACTTCTGATATACCATTCTCCCTGCAATATTCATTAATATTATTAATATTTAATTCACCTCTTGATATTTTTTCTGAAATTACACTGCATTGTTCTATAAGCTTATTAGCTATTATATTTTCAAATTCTTGAGTAAATTCAAGCATAGTCCTTATAGAACTTAACATATTATCACAACTTGAAGTATTTGAAGTTTCTATTTCATATTGATTTTCTACATCCTTATTAATTAATTCAAGTTCATTATTAAATTCATCAAAAAATTTTGCAACATTTTCAGAGGTTATTTTAATTTCTTTATTAAACTCAAAACCTTCTTCAATTTTTTTAGATACTGTATGTACAGAAGAAATTATATATGTAATTTCTTTATTTATTTCATTGAAATAATTTTTTATAGAATCAGTTGAATCAAAAGCTTCTTTTCTCTTTTCTGATAAAAGACTCATAGCATCTCCTACTTCCTTAGTTCTAATATTAATTTCTGATATATTATTTTTAATATTTTTTGCATATTCAGAGCTTTCATCTGCGAGCTTTCCTATTTCTGAAGCTACAACCGAGAATCCTTTACCAGCTTCACCAGCTCTTGCAGCTTCAATTGCTGCATTTAACGATAATAAATTTATATTTCCAGAAAGTTTATTTATTAGTTGCGCCATATCATCAACATTATTTGTTATACTTGATAAATTATCTATATATTTTGTTAAATTTTCTATGTTCGTATTCATGTCATCAAGGATGTTAACAGCAATTTCTACAGTATTACTTCCAGACTTTATAAAATTATCTGTTTGACTTGCTGTTTCAGATGCATTATTTGATAAATTATAGATATTTTTTTGGGAATCATAGTTTTCTTTTGAAAGATTATTTAATTCTTCTAAATAAAGAAGCGTGTCTTTAGATTTTTTATCAAGTTTAATAAACTTGTTTTTTATTTCTCCCGAAGTTTTAATTGATTTCTTCGAACAATTGTAAACATGGTTTATTTGCTCTGAAATTTCTGTTGAAGATTTTAATGTACTATATACCCAAAATAAGAGTTTTTTCGTTATCGGTATAAATCTATTATTAATTTCTTTGTTTTCTGTTAGTCTAGATGTAAAATTACCCTCTACTATTTTTTGTATTGCAGTATTGCATTTATCTTTAATTTTTTTACTCTTTATTTTCTGAGTTATAAGCATAATAATTAATATAACTATTATAATAAACTCTATTATGGTTAAAATATCAATTTTCATTATTATCACCATCCTATTTCATATAGTTAAATTTTAATCAGCTTAGAAATTATAATAATTAAATGTATTTTAATATAAAAAGGCTGTGAATTTATCAACCTTTTTACATTAATTGTTAATTTTATTATTTATAATAACACTTTAATTTTGTAAATTTGATTTAATCACCCTTTCCTTTTTTCTACTCCTTCAAGCTGAATTTAATTAAAAATTATAAAATTCAGCTTATATACGATATAAATATATATTGTAAAAAATACTTTATATGAAAAAATTATTAAATTTAATCTTACTAAATAATTAAATCTGAATATATATCTATTTAAGGGTATAAAAAAAGAACTTGTTCTATTTAACAAGCTCCGTTGCCTATATATTTATATGGGAAATTATAACTCTTTATCTATATACTTTTCAATAAGCATATGACCATATTATATTGTGCATATGCACATATTCATCATAAATGGAAAATTTTAAATTATCTCTCTTATATAAAACGCTAAAGTAAATTTTAATTTTTCTTCTAAATTTAAAGGGTTATGATTAGTAATCTTTTCAATTTTTTTTAATTGATTATTTACTGTATTTCTATGAATATATTGTTTTTCTGCTACCAACTGCACATTTCCGCTATTTTTTAAATATATATCTAAAAATTCCATTAAATTTGTATTATTTTCTTTATCATATTTCTCTAATTTACCTAACGTCTCTTCGTAATAATTCTTTAAAATCTCATCATCTTTTGAGTTTAAAAGCAATTTATAAATATCGAGTTTTGTATAAAATACTACTTGCTTATCTTGTCTTTTAGCCATTTTCATTGCAGTTAATGCCTTTTTGAAATTTTCATCTTGCGCTTTAATTCCTTCTTTATTTTCACTAATTCCTATATATACTTTCCATGGATGCCGTTTCCAATTCTTAAAGAAAGAATTTACAAAGTTATCAACATCATAGTTTCCATAATTAACAAGAACTAAAACTAAGTATTCATTATATGAAAAAGATATATATAATTCATTAATACTCCTTGCTATTCTTTCCGAATACATTTTTAATCTTTTCATATTAAAGTCTTTGTCAGGATCCTTTTCATTATCAAAGGACATAACAATAAAACAAAACTGACTGTCTCTTAAATATCCATATCTCTCCATTTGTAAAATTTGTGTTTCTAAATCACCAACTTTAAATATAATATTTTTAATAGTTGCTGCTATACTTATTTCTACTTGTTCTTTTTGCATAATACGATAACAAATATCTCTTGTTACATCAACCATTCTTGTCTCCCATGGAATGGTATATAAAGGCATTTTCACTTCATTGCAGTATTCCATTACTTCCTTTGGAATTAATTTTGTATATGGTCCAATATTTACTACAAAAGCACTTGTTCCTGCTGCATAAAGTTTTTTTGCATATTCAAGTAACCAGCCGTCATAATTGTTAAGAATACCAGATGTAAATACAACTTCATTTCCATGAAGAAATTGACTTACTTCATCATTTTCAATAATGTGAACCCATTCTACAAGATTATTGAGTCCTTTTTGGCCTGCAAGTAATTTCATTTGATACAAAACTGTTCCATTTCCAAATAACTTTCCTACTGTAACTGCCATATTTACCACCACCATTACTTAAACTCACTAAATAATTCTTGAAATTATTTAGTTTTCATCTATAATAAAGCCTATCCTTATCTTATATGTATAATATGGATACAATTATACAACATTTTATAAATAAAGCACACATTCTTCAAAAGATAGTTTTACTTTATTTTTTTAATGTTATTTATTTCATTCTATTTTTTGTATCCAACTCATTAAATATCAGAACAATATGTATAAATATAAAAATTTAGTTTAAAGATTTTAATATTTCATTACTAATATCTCCATATAATTTGCTAGATGAAGTTGCTGTTGCTTGAATTACTGTAATAAGTTTATTATTAGGATACACATTTACTTCTTGTCCTCCAAAACCACGACAAGAATACCATCCATCAAAAAGCCAGCATAGATAGCCATATCCAAAGCTAGCTTTACTAGCTGATATTGCTTGTTTTATATAACCTTCTGATATAATTCTTTGATCATTAAACATGCCCTTATTTAAAAATAATAAACCTATTTTTCCCAAATCTCTTGCAGATAAATCTGAGTTTTTTTCCCCATTCATTACTGTGTACGATATATTGTCTGGGCTGCATGGCCAAGGTCTACTTTCTATACGAAGTGGCTCATATAAAAACTCCTTGCATATTTCATAAGCAGTTCTCCTTGCAGCTTTACCAATGACAGCAGAAAGCAGAATTACATCCCATTCTTTATAAACAAATTTATTTCCTGGATAATCACTCATTGCAACATCTGATATATGGTATAGCCAACTATTTGTCCTCATCATTTGTATCATCATTGGACAGTGATAATGTATCCCAGAATTCCAATATATTCCTGATGACATTGTTAGCAAGTGTCTAATAGTTATTGATTTATGATACATATGATTGTTTTGAGCAAATTCAGGAAGATAATTCATAATAGGTTCATCCATATTCTTTATTATCCCTTTATCGAGACAAATTCCTAACGTAATTGATAAAATACTCTTCCATATTGATTTAATATTATTTTTGCTGTTTTCATTAAATTTATTATAATAATGTTCGAAGATAATTTTTTCATTTTTTATAACAAGAATACTGTTTATAAGTTTATATCTTTTTTGTTTTATATAATCATCAATACCATTTAACATCTTGCTATCTATTCCTTCCTCTTCTGGAGAAGAAAACTGCCACTCATAACTCATATTAAATACCTTCCTATAATTGATTTTTCATTAACTTTAAGCTCCAGCGGAGTTCCAGTAGCAATAACATATCCTCCATCGCTTCCCCCGCCTGGTCCCATTTCTATTATATAATCGCAATTACTAAGTACAATTGGATCATGTTCCGTGACAATTATAGTATTTCCACTATCGCAAAGTTCCTGCATTAAGAAAATAAGCTTTTCACTATCAGCAATGGATAATCCAGTTGTTGGCTCATCTAAAATATACAAACTGCTCTTAACTTGTTTCTTTCCCAGTTCCTTTGCAAGCTTTATCCGTTGTGCTTCACCACCAGAAATAGTTGGTGTCTTTTGTCCGAGTTTTATGTAACCTAAACCTACTCTATTTAAGGTTGCAAGTATATTGTAAATAGCTTTATCTATGTCTTTAAAAAAATTTACAGCTTCTAAAACACTCATTTCAAGAATTTCCTTAATATCTTTACCATTAAGTTTAATTTCCATTGCTTCTTCAACAAACCCAGTTCCACCACAATGTTCACAATCAAGATCAATAAAATTACCAAAACCAACATAATGATGAATAATACCATCACCTTTACAAGCATGACATCCTCCTTTGGAATTTACACTAAATAAACCTGCAGTATACTCGTTTTCTATAGCTTCTGGAGTGTTTGCAAGTAATTTTCTAATTCGGTCAAAAATTCCAACATATGTTGCAGGACATGAAGTTCTACTTCTGCCAATAGACTTTTGATCAACAACAATACACTTATTAATATGTTCTATTCCAGTAATTACAACATCACTATATTCTTCATGATCTTCTTCCTCCTCTTGATCCTCCTCTTTAGAAAATTTTGTTTTTAAAATCTCCTTTAATTTAGGAACTAAAGTATCTGAAATTAAACTCGATTTTCCACTACCTGAAACTCCTGCCACTCCAATAATAAGTCCCAAAGGAATATCTAATGAAACATTTTGTAGATTGTGAAGTTTAGCATTTTCTATTGTAAGCAGTTTTTTTGCATCAATAGGTTTATATTTCGTTTTAATAGATATAGTTTTTGCACCTGATAAATATGGAGCAGTTTTTGAATTCTTACATAACATAAATTCGCTATAACTACCCTGAAATATTTTCTCGCCTCCCAAAATTCCTGCATCTGGTCCTAAGTCTAAAATATAATCTGCTGATTTCATAAAGTTTTCATCATGCTCCACTGCAACTACTGTATTTCCGCATTTCACCAAATTCTTAATAATACTGATAAGCTTTTCTTTTTCAACCTCATGCAATCCTATTGTTGGTTCATCAAAAATAAATATAATAGAGTCTATTTCTGCAATTATAAATGAAGCAAGAAATAAACGCTGTATTTCTCCACCTGACAGAGTTGGCACAGGACGTGAAAGTGATAGATGATGCAGCCCAACATCAACCATGCACTCAAGCTTTGTAATAATTTCACTAATTAAAGTTGCTCCTGATAAATTATTCTTTTGCAACTGTAAAAATTCAACAAGATCTTTAATATACATATTTTCAAGCTCTGTAATAGTTTTGTCTCCAACAGTTGTATGAATTGCTTGTTCACCAAGTCCTGTTCCACTACACTTTGGACAATTTTCTAGACTTAAGCAGTTATCTTCCATCAATAAGTATCTTAGCCTACCATTTTCTCCACCTATTATTTGCATTATCCAAGGTATAAATCCAGGAAATATTGTTTTACCTCCATCCCCATAAATCAAAGATTGAAATTGTTCCTCAGTTAAAGTGCAAACTTTTTGATTTATTGATAAATTATAATATTTGCAAAAAGCATCTATCATTCTCCTTGTACTTCCTCGTTTAGCTACGCCAAATACTAGTTCATCTATAGCTTTTGATTTATCACTAAAAAGTTTCTCTTCATCAAGCTTAAATATTTGCCCCTTTCCTAAACACTTAACGCACATTCCTTTTGGTGAATTTTTTTGAAACATTTCCATTGCAAGTGGAATACCATCATCAAACGGTACATCACGTTTACCAAAAGTTGAAAAACACACAGCAAGCATATTACTTATTTTAGTACGTGTACCCACAGTGCTTCGTGGGTTTGATTGACGAATTATCCTTTGTTCAACTGCAACTGTTGGAGACATTCCGGTAATGCTATCAAAGCTTGGAATCGCATCAACCATAAATTGTGTTCCAGAAAACATCAAATATCTTCGTTTCCCCTCTTCATAAAGCGTATCAAAAGCAAGACTAGACTTACCACTTCCAGAAACTCCTGTAATAACAGTAAGCTTATTTTTAGGAATCTTAACATCGATATTTTTTAAATTGTGAATTTTAGCACCATTAATTTTTATAAACTCTTCCATATTTTTACCCCTTATAATATAATGAATCATCATTTAACTTGAATAAAAATGTCTTGCCACTTATCTAACTTTTCTTTTTCCTTTATTTTTAATAGTATCTTTTTTCTTAACATTGTAGCCATAACTAACTAAATAACAATGCCACCTTTTAATTGCTCCATCAATTTTCATAATCTCCTTGATCTCTTTCCAATAGAATTTGATTATAATATTCCGAAATTGGATTATTTTATATTTTGTCTTAATATTATATGAATGATGGAAAATAGTATTTAAGATTGCCAATCATACATACTAATATTCATAATAGCTACTATGCTAATTATATTTTTTATGTAATGAAATAAAATCAATCATGCTACTATTTTTGCATATTCTTTTTATTTCATTTCTTACCTCCATTAATGCAAATCCAAGTAAATTTTCTCCACGCCACAATTCTGGATTTTTAATATCCACATCATCTTCAGACATCTGTATGCCCCACACATTATCATAAGGGCTTGCTTCTACTAATATTTTATCTTGTGTAGAAAGAAGAAATGTTTTTAAATTTTCATTTTGCATAAACTTATTATAATTTCCATTTATAACAATTGAGTATTTAATTTTATTCCAAATTTTATCATCAAAATTTTTTACTTTACGTCCAAGTGCCTTTATCTCTTTAGGATTATCACTACTCATAATCTTTTCTTCTATTTCTTTATCATCAAAAAGTCTGGCTTTTTCTGCCATCATATATTGTTCCATAAACAAATATTTAACATGTCCAACATTAAAGCTGCTCTGCCACCACTGACTAAAGCAAGACTTTGTAATAGATCTATCTTTTTTAGGATGATGCCCCCAAAAATAAATGCATTCTAACCCCTTTCCAGATCTATAATCTAAAATAACTTTATTCAAATCATATTCTGGCTTACCATCCTCTTGCCAAATATATGTCCAATAATTATTATATCTATAAATGTTATCTTCTCTTTCCCATCTTTTGGGTTCTGGAAACATTTCTCTATATTTTTTCTTTTCATCCTCTTCTAATTTATTAAACCAAGAATAAAAATCTATAGCATAACCTTCTCCATATCCCATTCTCCATCCAATGCTTCCACATGGAATATTAGGATACATCAGCCATAATGGCGCCATTAGTGAATCATTAGTCCTATTTTTCATAATAATCTTCCCCCTTATTTTGTATACCTTCATTCTTAGCAAGGCATATAATTTAGTTTTTATTTGAATTTCATTTGCTGTTATAAAAAATTTATTTCTTTCAGCTTAGGTTTTCTAACATGTGGCACTATTTCTTTCACACACACCTATTTTTTGTAGTTAGCTTTTGCCTTATTAATCGAAATCCTATGATTATCATAACTGTGCCGATTATTATCTTTCAAAAATCCATCTATCTCCCAAAAACATACTGGATGTATATCCACATGATTCTTTTTCAGAAATTGTTAAATATCCATAACAAGAACATCTATTTTTCATATAATTTCATCTTTCATACTTTAGTAATATATTATGAATGAAAATAACTTCTATTAAATCATTTATTATTTAAGTTGTATAAATAATCTTCACTACAAATTTAAATTTAAGTTGACTTCTTAAAAGACAAGTAAACCATCATCGTCATATTCAAAATTTGGACCCCATGCAACTAACCATCTAAATCAGCAAAATATCCATGATATCCGCCCAAAATACATCTTACGGTTCTTTTACTATTTTAGCACCAGCTTTTCTGGCTAATTCAACAATCTTATCAACATCTTCTTTATGTTCTACATTATAAGCTAATGTGATTCCAGCAAAGCCACTTGCGATTTTGGGAGTATTTTCTTCGCTAATATCTTTTGCTAATAACTCTAAAGGAAAGAGTTCAAATTTTGTTCCAGTTGTATTAAAAAATACTACACTAGGATTATTACCTTTTTCATCAGTCTGAAATCCAAGCTTGTCTATATAAGATCTTTCGTTTATTCGCATATTGGTAGTTGAATTTTTTATCATCTTATTTATAACAACGTCTTTTATCTTAATATGCGACTTATTAGTCACTAGATAAAATTGTTTGCCAAATCTCACACTTTCTTTAATTCTCTCAAATTCTTCTACTGTCAAAGGGCCCTATGTTAACCATAAATTACTTTGAGTAATTTTATCTACAGGACTAAATTTTCCTAGCCAATTATCATCTGAGATAAAAGTCATCTGATTTGTTTAATAATGAATGAAATTGTTTTATAATTCATTTTAGGCATCTTATTGAAAAACCCATGTACTGCTTTACATAAATTAGTTTCACGTTCAAGAATCAGTAACTGTCAAATCATAGACTGTCTTTCTCCTTGACGTTTTCCCTTTGAAGATAACCAATATTTTTTTATTTAAATTAATATACCTCCTATATTGATATTATTATAATTCTAGTGTTCATTATATTTTTATTTATAATCTCATAAGTTAATTTATAATTTATGAATACCAGGACTTATTCAACTACTAATTATATGAATAATGAGAAGTTAAAATTATTAGTTTCTTAGATAAATTATTATCAAATTTTTCAAATACTTCCCACTTGATTATTGTATTAATAATGTAATATTATACTTTATAGTTATATTAATGAATTTCTAACGTGAATTTCTACTAGCTCCTTTATCCTCTGAATAACTTCAGGAATATTTATTGCCTTTGGACATTTTTTTAAACATGACATATCTGTACATTTTTTACATTGCTCAGCACTTTTTTTTATACCAAGGTCTAGTTTTCTAAGCGCCCAATAGTCTTTACCAAGAAAATAGTAATTGTACTGTCTAAAAATCACATGTATTTCAGTACCATATATACATCTACATCTCTGACATCTATCACAATGAATAGGGGCAAAACTCTTTTCTAGTTGTGACATTACTTGTGAAAAGGTTGGTCTGTCATAATTATAAGATTCACTAAGCATTGCATGATTTACTTGTTCAACAGTTCCCATGCCTATTAATGCGCTTGATATTGGATATGAAAGTGCACCTGATAAAAGCGTTTTAATTGGAAAAAAGGATGGTAATATCCCCGCTGCATATACTTTATTTAGAATAAATCCTTTTTGCCTAAACAAAGGTTCTGCTTCTATTCTATCAAGCATGCCTCTTTCAAAAACATTTCCACTTCCCTGAAGCACATCAATTCTCTTATCCTTTGCACCTCTTAATAGTATTTCATAGTAGTGAGTTGCAACTCCTGCAAATTTAATTTTACGTTCTGCTTTCAGTTCATTTAGTGCATCTACAGCACCATATCTTTCAAAGGTAATATCTTCATTGCTTTCATCAACTTGATGTACAAAATAAATATCTGCATAAGTACCAAGATTTTCACAAGATTCATTAACAGCCTTATACATCTCATTTCCATTAAAGAACCTTGACTTATCTGCAATTATAATTTTTTCCCTGCCAATGTGAGCAGCAAATTTACCTAGCTTTATCTCTGCATCTCCATATTCAGGTACAATTGCTGTATCATAAAGATTACAGCCAAGCTTATATGCATGTTCCATTATTTGTATTGCAGTTTCTTCATCTGGACTAAAGTAATCTGGTAGCACTGGGGCATTCCCACTAAGTATAGGGATTGTTCCAAAGGCTATTTCAGACACCTTCAATCCAGTACTGCCTAAATCTCTATATCTCATTCTTTAACTCCTTTTCTGCTTCCTTACGTATAATACTTAAACTCTTTTTATGTATCATAATCATCAAAAGCTAAAGGCATCAGCATTTACTAAAACACTTTCTGGGACATGTTTTTTATCAATTTTTGAACACCATGAAAAGGCTTTTGATTCTATTATTTCAAGCTTTTCCGGAAAATATATCTCTGTTAATTCATAACAAAATGCAAAGGCTTCCTTTCCTATTACCTTAAGTGTTGATGGAAGATAAATTTTCTCTAAACTCTTGCATCTATAAAATGCCTTTTCAGGAATTTCAGTTATACCTTCTGGTATTACAATACTTTTTAAGGATGAGCAGTTTTCAAATGCTCTCATTCCTATAGATTCAAGTCTATCTGAAATCTCTATACTTTCCAAAGAATAACAACTTGAAAATGCAAATTTTTCTATCCACTTCACATTATCTGCATTTTTCACAGACGTTAGCCATTTACAATTCTCAAATGCGCTTTTACCTATTGCCTTAACATCTTTTGTTAAAGTTATATTTGTTAATAAATTGCTGTCTTTAAACACCTTATCATGAATTTCAGTTATTCCATCTATTAATATTAAATTATTTATATTTCCTGTGCATTCAACAAGAACATTGTTTTCATCTGTTTTAAAGCAGTTCAAGCAATCCATAAAAACTTGTTTTACATTTTTAGGAATCAATTCATCATTTCTATCCGAAACTTTTGTTAATCTATACTCATTTCCATCTGCAGTAGTAACCTTTTTTAAATTAATACAATTTCTAAATGCATATTCTTCTATTGCTGTTTTTTGAGAAGAAAAAACAATTTCTTCAAGGGCAAAACAATTTGCAAATGCCCATCCCGAAACTATTTTAACATACTTAGGAATTACTACTCTGCCCTTGCATGCAGATGCATCAATTAGTATGTTATTTACAATTACAAAAGGTGAAACTTTGCTTTGTTCTTCTAACCACATTGTCCCATGAAAAGCTCTTTCTCCAATATACTCAACATTTTCAGGTATGTATATTTCTTCAAGATTCATAGCATCTTTAAAAACTTCACGTTCAATTATTTGTATTCCTTTGGGAATATGTACATAACGACCTTTATTTACATATCCAAATAAAGAGAGGTTTTCATCTATATTAAAGCAGCTCATTGCACTGTTGTATATTGATTTTACGCTATCTGGCATATTTTTTTGAAAAATAACTGAATAATCTTTAATTAAATATCTCTTTTCACCAATACCTATTACTTTAAGTGCTGTGCATCCTGCAAAGGCATAACTTCCATGCTTAAGATCTTCATTAGAGACGATTATTTCTTGTAACTTTCCACAATTCTCAAAAGCGTGACCAGAAATCTTAGTATCTACATTAAGATATATCCTTTTAATGGAATTACAATCGCTAAAAGCACTAACACCTATAGCTTTAACACTAGTAAAATCAAATTTTCTTAAGGCTTCGCATTCATCAAAGCAATTATCTCCTATATATTCAAGTTCCATGCATTCACAAGCTTCAAGACTTTCACATCCACAAAACGCCTCTTTTCCAAAAGATATTGTTTTTTCAAGAGATACATTTTTCAAGTTAATACAATATGAAAACGCTCCTTCATTAATCTCTTCTACATTACCTGAAACCTTTGTAATAGCTATGCATTTTTCAAAGGCTTTTCTTCCAATAGATTTTAAGGCTTCTGAAAGAATAACCTCTTTTATGTTTTTGCAGCCTCCAAATGCAGCTTCACCTATAGTTTCAAGGCTTTTAGGAAATACTATATTATTTATATTATTATTTCCTGCAAAGGCATATGGCGCAATACTTACTACACCTTCTGGAATAATAACATCTTTAACGCAAGCTGTACCATCAATAACGGCATTTGACACTATGACAAGTTGATCATTATTTTTCAATTTTTCTAAAAATCCACTATTCCTAAAAGCATCTGCTTGTATGTCAGCACATTTTGCATCTATTTCATAAAGATTTTTACAGCCACTAAATGCATTTTCTCCTATATAATCTGTCTCTAGTAAATTAATCTTTACTAAAGCGCTGCATCCATAAAATGCATTATGTGATACATTTGTTATTTTACCTTCAAACTCAATAGTTTCCAAAGATGTACAGTATGCAAAAACTCCTTCTTCCAATACAGTTATACTGCTTGGAATTACTATATTTTTAAGAGAAGTGCAGCCACAAAAACTTCTTGACCCAATTCGTTTAAGAGATTTAGGAAGTGTTATAGATGTAAGATTAGTATTACCATAAAACGCTCCGCCTGCAATCACAGTTACTCCCTCAGGAATTATAATATTTCCTGAAAGCTTAACTCCAGTCATAAATATATGTCTTATTTCAGAACTTTGTGTCATTTCTTTCATATAAATACTATCTTCAAAGGCATTTCTGCCAATATATTCAATTAAAACAGGAAATTCAACATATTTAAGTGATGGACATCTAAATGCAAATTTATCCCAAATGCTCTTAACTCCTTCACTAAAAGTTAATTTTCTTAATTTTCTGCACTCTGAAAAAATATCTGTTCCACACTCTTTTAAATCACAATTTATTACCGCTGATTTAACACCTGAGCTTGTAAACACATTATTTCCCATTTTGCATAAAGATTCTGGCAAGTGTACTTCAGTTAAAGAAAGACACTTATAAAACGCCATATCACCTATACTCTCAAGTTCTCTTGGAAACTTCAAATTTTTTAGTGAATTACATCCATAGAAAGCTAATTTTCTTATTTCCTTAACCTTGCTTCCAAAAGATACCTGGATTAATTTTTTACACCTGTTAAAAGCTGATTTTTCTATTATAGTAAGTGATTTTGGTAAATCTGCACGTATAAGCTTTACACAATTTTCAAAAGCTGACTTACCAATATATTCGACTCCTTCATCAAGATTAATTGTTTGTAAAAGTAGACAATCTGAAAAGGCTTCTTCACGAATTTCTTTTATAGATTGTGGTAAAATAACTTTTCCAATTGCTTCATTACTTGCAAAGGCTTTTTCTCCAATTACAGTTATACCTTCTGGTATAACAACCTTTTCTTCACTCCCTCGATACTGCAACAAAGTAGTCCCACTAATAAAAAAATTATTTAGTATTTGTGAGTGGATTATTCTTACTATTTCCGGCATATCCTCATCATATATGTCTGGAATACCTTTGAGTTCATATGTCTGTCCATTAGATAATTTAATATATTTTAGTGTTGTACAGTTTTTAAACGCATCAGAACTTATAGTTACATTGTCGCTAGTAAATTCTATCCCCTCTAAACTTATACAATTTCTAAATGCTCTGCTCTCAATATTAATTAATGTTTCTGGAAACTTAACAAAAACTACACCTTTCTTGTCAAAAAAGCAACTTTTTCCTATCTCTGTTATTCCTTTAGGTATCTCAACTTCTTTTGCATTTATAAGAAATCTTGTAAGAACCCTGTCATCAATTTCCATCATCCTATATATATCTGTAACAATAGCTTTAACTACAGGATGTACATTAGAATGTGAAGCTATAATATCAATACCACTTTCAATGTCAAAGCTAGTTTTATCTGTTAAGCATATTCTAGATACTTTTCCGCAGCCTGTAAAAACATCACAAATACTAGATATATCTAAATCCTTTGAAACCTCTATGGTTTTTAAATTTTCATCATTGGAAAATACATGCCTCTCTAAATGTATTACCCCAGGCATAGATACACATTCAAGGCTATCACAATATAGGAAGGCACAATTATTCAGCTTCTTCACTGAATTTGGAAGCTCTACACGCTCTAAAGAATGGCATCGATGAAACGCATATTCTCCTATATACGTAAGTTTTGAAGGAAAATTTATTTTTCTTAACTTTCTACAGCCCTTAAAGGCACTATCCATAATTCTTGTTATCCCTTCTGGAAGAATGATTTCTTCAATAGAAGCACATCCTTTAAAGGCTCCCTTTCCTATTACATGAACTTCATCTGGAACCTTAACCACTATATCTCTAAGTATATATGCTTCTAAAATTCCTTCATTAATAATAAATCCATCTTCCATTAATAATTCTCTCTTTCTTCCATTAATATTTTCTTCACAATGAATTTTAGTTCTTCTATATTTCCACATTTATATAATTCAGTTTTATATTGTCTAGCTGCTTGGCTTCCTTTCATAAGGTAAGCTACTAACCTTCTGATATACAAAATTGTAAACATTTCATCATAATATTTCGATGTTAAGTCAATTTGTTCCGATATTACTGTATATTTATCCTTCTTAATCTCTTTATGTGTAAGTTCACTGAATATAAATGGATTTTCAAGAGCATATCTTGCTATCATAATTCCATCTGCTCCTGTAAGATTCATCATTTTTTCTGCTTCCTCTACTGAAAAAATACCACCATTTGCAATTACAGGTATTTTAACTACTGACTTTGCCTGCTCAATTTGATTATAATATGGAGTACCATAATACATCATATTACGACTTCGTCCATGGACTGTGATCATATCTGCTCCTGCATCTTCGCACATTTTTGCAAATTCTCCTGCAATCATTGTATCTTCCTTTATTCCAATACGGGTTTTAACAGTAATTACTTTTCTACTCTTTTTACAGCCTTTAATAATAGAAGAAGCTCTCTTAAGGTCTCCCAGAAGTGCACTTCCTTGCCCACTTTTAAATACATTTGGCACCGGACATCCCATATTTATATCAATAATATCAAATCCAGAAAGATATTCACTTCTAGCCATTTTCTCCATAATCCTTGGATCAGAACCAACTAACTGAGCTGCCTTTATCTTCTCATCAGTTGTTGTAAAAAGAAGTTTTTGCATTGCTTCATCCTTATATTTAAGCGCATTACAGTTCACCATTTCTGTATAACAAAGCCCTGCTCCTAGCTCGCTACACAGCATTCTAAAGGGATAGCATGTATATCCAGCAAGGGGTGCCAAAAGAACATTGCATGGTATTATTATATTTCCTACTCTTAATTCTTTTATTTCCAAATTGTACTTTCCCCATTTCCTCTTCTCATAAATTTATAACTGCTTTTCTATGTTGTTCATACGTAGTATGCTTAGTAATATCATTTTGCATAATAACATAACCTACTGTAACACTATTATTTTTATATTTTTGTATAACTTGATATTATAAATTATTTAACAATTCTACCATATAGTTAGTCTCTTTGTATTTTTAATGTAAAATATGTCTTCAACTTATTTGTTATGTGTATTTATTTTTTCCACTTTCAGTAATTAATTTAACATTATTGCCTTTATGAATAACAGTCCAATCGATACCGGTTGGACATCCTAATACTACGATCTTATTAGTTTTTTCATCTATATACATAAAGTGGTCACAACAAGGTAGTATATGATTTTCTTCTTTTTTCTCTATCAAATCAGTAATTTGCCCTTATTATACCACAATTCTTACAAATACTCCTATATTTATCCGTATCACTTCCACTATTCTCACATAAATCTCTCCTTAAAACCTGTCTCTATTCAATAAATTAATCACCTTTCCCAACTCATTTTATCAGTGAATGCTTTTTATAGACGAGAAGTTCCTGGTTGTACTTCACACTGAAGGTTCTTGGTTATGCTTCACACTTTATTACTGTATATATTCTTCAGAATATATACAGTAATATTTTTCACAATAAATAAAGTGAACCATAAATATGTTTCAGAATATAAATTCTTTACAATATTTATGGTTCACCATCTTAAAATTCCTAATTAAATTGCTTTTAAATTTCTAGTAACAACAACATCTACACCAGTTCCCAAAACATTTTCTATTACAACATCTCCAATTTTAACTGGAGCTATTGCAACTGCTTTATTAATTTCTTCCATACATTTAAAATTAAGGTCTTTTGGAATTGGCTTATTTGTTTTTACTGGTACTATAGCTAATTCTCCATTTTCAACTTTAACAGTTGACGTTATTACTCTCACTGGATTTGTAACTTCATTTATTCCATATTCACTCCCTCTAGGACACCCATTTCCAGTTACGCTTTTAGCTTCTACATCTACTTTTAAATGGCATCCTTTAGGACAAATTATACAAATTAATTCTTTTTCCATCTTATTCACCATCCTCTAATGATATTGTTATATCACCTTTAACTTTATCTAATAATACCTTACTTAAAACCACTTTTTCCATTTCAGATGGTGCTAAATGAGCTCTCTTAAATTTAGCTATAACTTCTTCACCTGATTTTACAACTAATGCTTTATTATGATATATATTATTCACTCTCATAAATATAGTTAACTTATCCGAAGCATCTTCTACATTAAGTCTTTGTGGCACTGTATAATTAACATTTTGTCCATTTATAATATTTACATATTTATCTTTCTTAAGTTCTTCTTTAATATACTTTGCTACAGAAAGTCCTGCATGTTTTGATTCTTGAGTTACAAAGTCAACTAAATCATGCACATGAACTACATTACCACATGCAAATATTCCATCTACTGAGGTTTCCATACTTTCAGTAACAATTAAACCATTAGTTCTTTTATCACTTTCAATTCCTGCATTAGTTGATAATTCATTTTCAGGAATTAATCCAACAGATAATAATAAAGTATCTACCTCAAATTCTTTTTCAGTTCCTTTAATAGGTCTCTTATTTTCATCTACTTCAGCTATTACAACTTTTTCAAGTCTTTCTTTTCCAATTATATTTACTATTGTATGTGATAAATATAGTGGAATATCATAATCATTTAAACATTGAACTATATTTCTATTTAAGCCATTTGAGTATGGGCAAAGTTCAACAACAGCTTTAACTTTAGCTCCTTCAAGAGTCATTCTTCTTGCCATTATAAGCCCAATGTCTCCTGAACCAAGTATAAGAACTTCTTTTCCTGGCATATATCCTTCCACATTAATATATCTTTGAGCTGCCCCTGCACTAAATACTCCTGCTGGTCTGTCACCTGGTATGTTAATAGCTCCTCTAGTTCTTTCCCTACAGCCCATAGCAAGAATTATAGCTTTAGCTTTAAGCTCCATATAACCTTCTTCTGTATTAATTGCATAAACTGTTTTGTCTTTTCCTACTTCTAAAACCATAGTATCAAGTTTAACTTCAACATTAGTATCTTCAATCATATCAATAAATCTACTAGCATATTCAGGGCCTGTAAGTTCTTCTTTAAAGGTATGAAGTCCAAAACCATTATGAATACATTGATTTAATATTCCACCTAGTTCCTTATCTCTTTCTATAATTAATATCTTTTTTATGCCATTATTATATGCTTCATATGCTGCTGCAAGACCTGCTGGGCCTCCACCTACTACTATTAATTCATAATTCATAACAAACCTTCTCCTTCTACTTTGATTTACCTACTAGAATATAAGAATTATCTTTTTCTAAAACAACACTTTCAAGTGGAATACCATGTTCCCTTGCAATTATTTCTTGAACTTTTGGTCCACAGAAACCACCTTGGCATCTTCCCATTCCTGGTCTGCATCTTCTTTTTACTCCATCTAGTGAAATTTCTCCAATACTTCTCTTTATTGCATCTACAATTTCACCTTCTGTTATACTTTCGCATCTGCATACCATTCTTCCATACTGCGGGTTTTCCTTTATAACTTTAGCTTTTTCTTGAGCTGACAACTCCATAAAATGGATTTGATTTCTCTTAGCTATAAAATTTTCTTTCTTTTCTAATGTGCATCCTGCTTTATATAATATATCTACTACGGCTACTGCTACTGCTGGAGCTGAAGATAATCCTGGTGATTTCATTCCTGCTACATCGATAAAACCTTTAACTTCATCATTTTCTTCTATTATAAAGTCATCTGTATCTGAAATAGCTCTAAGCCCAGCAAAATTTCTTATACCTTCTCTAAAATTAATCTTCTTAGTTGTCCGCATTGATGCTTCACGTATTGCATCTAGACCATGTGCTACAGTTCCTAATTCCTCTTTATCTTCTATATCTCTAGCATCGGGTCCAACAAGTAAATTTCCATGGACAGTTGGTGTAACTAAAACTCCTTTACCTAGTTTTGATGGACATTGAAATATTGTATGGCTAACTAACTTTCCTTGGTTTTTATCCATTACAAAATATTCTCCACTTCTTGGAGTTATCTTAAAGCTTTCTTTGCAAATTAAATTATGAATTTTATCTGCGTAAAGTCCAGCTGCATTTATAACAAATTTAGCTTCTATAACATCTCCATAACTAGTTGTAATTTTAAACACATCATTTTTTTCTATTGAAACAACTTCTTTTTTTAATTTAATTTCTCCACCATTTACTATTCCATTTTCAGCTAACGCAATAGTATATTCAAATGGTCCCACTATACCACCAGTTGGTGCATGTAATGCTCCTTTTATTTCTTCACTAAGATTTGGTTCTAATTCTAAAACCTCCTCTTTATTTAAAATCTTTAAATCTTTCACCCCAAGTCTAGTACCATTTTCATAAAGAGCTTTTACTGTATTTAAGTCTTCTTCATCAAAAGCTAGAATTAATGATCCATTTTTTTTAAAAGGTACACTTAATTCCTTGCATAATTCTTCAAACATTTGGTTCCCAAGTACATTGTATTTTGCTGCTAAAGTACCTTCTTTAGGATCATATCCAGCATGAACTATTGCTGAATTGGCTTTACTAGAGCCCATTGATACATCTCTTTCCTTTTCTAAAACAACTACTTTCAAATCATACTTAGTTAGTTCTCTAAAAATAGAACTCCCTATAACCCCTGCTCCAATTATTGCTACATCATACATATTATATCCTCCTTATTTGCTAAAGCACATAAAATAACCATTAAATTTCCCTTTTTGAAAAAACATATTAACGTATTATTCTTTTAATGCGCCAAAAAAGCCAAGCTAAAACAAGGTGAAAATTCACCATAGTTTTATGCTTGACTCTATATTCTCTCAGCATTTATATTCAATTTATGTTTATATTATATCTTGTAAACCTATACTTGTCCAGTATTTATTTTTAAATTAATTTTTATTTTATATAAGTTCTAATTAAGAAAGTTCATAATTTAATTGGTTGTCTTATCCAATCACTCTAATATAGAAATTAAATCTTAATGAACAAAATTTTTTAGAACATATATATTAATTAAATTTTTTAAAGTTTATTCTTCTTCCCATCCTTTTGCTCTTTCTACTGCTCTTTCCCAACCTCTATATAATTTTTCCTTCTTATCTTCATCTAAATTTGGTGTATAAGCTTGACTTACAGCCCATACTTTAGCAATTTCCTCTTTTGACTCCCAGAAACCTACAGCTAGTCCTGCTAAATATGCTGCTCCAAGTGCTGTTGTTTCAGTTATTATAGGTCTTACAACTTCTGATCCTGTAATATCTGCTTGGAATTGCATTAATAGATTATTTCTACTAGCTCCGCCATCAACTTTAATGCTTGTGAGTTTACATCCCGAATCTTCTGCCATGGCATCTATAAGATCTTTTGATTGATATGCAATAGATTCAAGTGCTGCTCTAATTATATGATTACTATTAGCTCCTCTTGTTAAACCAAAGATAGCTCCTCTTGCATACATATCCCAGTATGGAGCTCCAAGCCCAGTAAATGCTGGAACAACATATACACCACCATTATCTTCTACTTTTTGAGCAAAATATTCCGTATCTGCTGCTTCAGTAACTAATTTAAGTTCGTCTCTAATCCATTGAATAACAGCACCACCAACAAATACTGAGCCTTCCAATGCATATTGAACTTTGTTGTCTATTCCAACTGCAATAGTAGTTAATAATCCGTTTTTACTTTGAATCATCTTATCTCCTGTATTCATAAGTAAGAAGCAACCTGTTCCATAAGTATTTTTAACACTACCAGCTTCAAAGCAAGTTTGTCCAAATAATGCACATTGTTGATCTCCTGCCATACCAGCTATTGGAACTCTAACTCCACCTGTACCACCAAGATTTGTATATCCATATACTTCTGATGAATTTTTAACTTCTGGTAACATTGACTTTGGAATATTAAGCTTTTCTAAAATTCTTTCATCCCATTTTAATTCTTTTATATTATAAAGCATTGTTCTAGATGCATTTGTATAATCAGTTACATGAACCTTACCATTTGTAAGTTTCCATACTAACCAAGTATCTACTGTACCAAATAGTAATTCTCCTTTCTCTGCTCTTTCTCTTGCACCTTCTACATTATCTAAAATCCATTTTATCTTAGTTGCTGAAAAATATGCATCTAATAGTAAGCCTGTATTCTCTTTCACATATTTTCCAAATTCAGTATCTTCTTTAAGACCTTCTACTATAGCTGCTGTTCTTCTACATTGCCATACTATTGCATTATATACTGGTTCTCCAGTATTTTTATCCCAAACGAGTGTTGTTTCTCTTTGATTTGTAATTCCTATTGCAGCTATTTCTTCTTGAGTTATATTAGTTTTTGCCATTACTTCTTGTAAAACTCCATATTGACTTGCCCATATTTCTAAAGGATTATGTTCAACCCATCCTGCATTGGGATAAATTTGAGTAAATTCCTTTTGACTTATACCTAATATATTTTGTTCCTTATCAAAAATTATTGCCCTTGAGCTTGTTGTTCCTTGATCTAATGCTATTATATATCTTTTCATATTATGACACCTGCTTTCTTAAATTTATACCATTTTAATCTTCTATTTCATTAATCTATCACTAGAAGATAATAATATTATTAATACTTATACTTTTAACAAATTACTTACAAAAAATAATTCATTATAAAATTTACAATTGTGTGGCTATAATTTTGTTAAAAATTATAGCCACATAAAACATCCACCTATACATCAAGCAATAATATAATTAATATATTGCATTGTATAAGTTTGAAATTTACTTAGTACTAATAAAATCTTCCTAAGTAAATTCAGTTTTATGTGGCTTTATTCTCTAATTCTCTATAGCCTACATTTCCCAAATTTCTTTTTTAGTTGTAGATATACATGTTGCTCCTGAACTTAATGCTTGCATTACCTCTTCTTTAGTTTCAATAAGCCCACCGGCAACTACTGGTTTATTTGAATACTTTGAAATAATTCCAAGTACTTTAGGAATTATTCCTGGTAATACTTCTATTGCATCACATTCTGAAATCATATGGTTTTTAACAGTATTTAATGAAAGTGTATCAAAAATAAAAACTCTTTGAACTCCTACTAAATCGTACTTTTTAGCAAGCTTTACAACTTGAGGCTTTGTACTAATTATTCCATCAAAGTTTGTCTCTTCCTTTACGTATTTTATAACAACTTCCTTATTGGTAAGCCCTTCAACTAAATCGATATGAATTATTCCTATCTTATTCTTAACGGCTATGATTTCACTTATTTTTTTGATATTCATAACATCTCCAAATAAAACAAATATAATTTGAGCAGATGAATTTATCGCTCCATCTAGTTGTTCTTCATTTTTTACTGCTGCTATAACTGGATTTTCTTCTAATAATTCTTTTATATTCATTTCTACTCCCATGTAATTGTTTTCTTTTTTTACTCAGTATTACATATTTATCTTCTAGTGTCAACTTTAATGATAACATAACAATATGTATCTAATAAAATATCAACTTAAATTTATTATTCAATTACTCTTTTTTATATTTTTCGATTAGGTTTTATTTGATCATTTTACAATATTTTAATTTTATTTACTATAACAAAATTGTAGCAAATACCGCGCCTAAAGTTCCTCCTATTATTGGAGCAGCAACTGGAATCCATGCATATCCCCAATCTGAATCTCCCTTATTAGGTATAGGTAATAGTGCATGTGCAATTCTTGGTCCTAAATCTCTAGCTGGATTAATTGCATATCCTGTTGTTCCACCTAAACTTAAACCAATTGCCCAAATTAAAAATCCTACAAACAATGTGCCCATTCCATTGGTTAAATTTTGAGCCCCCATTCCTAAAATTCCAAAAACTAATACAAATGTTCCTATGACCTCACATATAAAATTCATCAAATTATTTCTTATAGCTGGCCCTGTACAAAATACTGCAAGCTTGTCTCTTTGATTATCAGTAGCTTTAAATTGATCATAATTGAAAATGAATACCAAAAATGCTCCTAAAAATGCTCCTAAAAATTGTCCTGCGAAATAGATAGGAACTTGAGTCCACGCTACCTTTCCTATAACTGCAAGTGCAATCGTTAATGCTGGATTAAAATGAGCTCCACTATAACTACCGAAGATTAGCGCTGGAATTGCTACTGCAAAAGCCCACCCAGTCGTAATTACCATCCATCCTGCTCCATTTCCCTTTGAATTTTTCAGTACAACATTTGCAACCACACCATCACCTAAAAGAATAAGTAATAAAGTACCTACTAGTTCCGCCAAAAAAATTGTCATAACATTTTCTCCTTCCCATTTTTACAAATTGATTCATTAATTTGTTTTTCTTTTAATTTAAAGAAATTGTACATTTTCTTTCTCATATACACCACTCCTAAATTTATCCTTTTATTATCCATCTAGAAAACTATACACTATATATTTATGATTTCGAGAGTTATTTAAGTGAAGCTAGTTTTTCTTAAGAATTCTAATAAATATCTTTTCCAGTGATTTTTGCCCATAATTATAGCCACATAAAACTCCTCACACTTTAAGCAATAATATACCCTTTATATTGCTTAAAATCTAAGTTATAAATTTACTTAGTACTAATAAAGTTTTCTAAGTAAATTTAGTTTTATGTGGCCTATTCTCTAACTCTCTATAGCCTACATTTCTAAAATCTCTCTCAGATACATAATGTAATTGTTTTCTTACCATTTCAGTATCACATATTTATTTTTTAGTGTCAAGCTTAGTTAATAATATAACAATTTTAAATTAATAAAAGAAATCCAATCATACTTTCTTACTTCTTTAATACATAATGAATTAATGTTCAATACTTAATTATCATCTTCTTATATTTTTTATTTAATATTAACATTAATCCCTTTATATTGTTAATATTTTATTTAATCTAAAATATGTATTAAATATTGAACTTAAAAATTTTAATTATTAGAATATTGTAATAAATCAATTCATATTGGCATCTTCAATCACTTTTAATATATGAAAATATTTCTTTTGTAATTATTGTTATATTAGTCTATCCACACTCTTATTTATATATGTCTGAGAATTCTAGATTAATTCTTTCAATTAAATTTTCTCCCATTGAATCACAGCATGCAACTTCTTTATTAACTTCATCTGTTAATCTGCATGGAATATGTATTATAAATTCAGTTCCCTGACCAATATCACTTTCTACTGATATAGTTCCATCATGTAACTCTACTAAACATTTTACAAGAGAAAGTCCTATTCCACTTCCTTCACAATCCCGTGTGAGAGACTTATCAACTTGTACAAAACGCTTAAATATTGAATCTATCTTATCTTCTGGAATCCCCCGTCCAGTATCTTTTATTTTTATACAGATATTTTCAATACAATCCTCTATATTAACTGTAATTTCCCCACCTGAGGAAGTAAATTTAACTGCATTTGACAATATATTTAAAATAATTCTCTCTATTTTTTCTGGATCACATGAAATATTTTTTTCTTCTACAACTGTGTCAAATATAAGTGATAATCCTTTGTTTTCAATATAGTCTGCTACCGATAAAGTAATATTTTCTACAAGATTTACTATATCAACATTATTTTCATTCATATCAAAATAACCCGAATCGATTTTAGTTATATCTATTATGTTATTAACAAGTCTTAAAAGACGATAGCAATTTTGTTTCATTATATTTGTATATTTATATTTGTCTACAGTGTTATCTTTTGATGAGCAATCTTTTAATTTAAGTTCATGCATTTGCAATGCAGAAAAAATAACATTTATAGGAGTTCTAAGTTCATGAGAAATATTTGAAAAAAATTCTGTTTTAATCCTGTCGTACTCTTTAATCTCATATAATTTTTTTCTTTCTTCCTCAACACTTTTCTCTAATTCTTCCATATGTTTTTTTTCAGTTATGTCTATTGCTACTCTCATTAATAGCTTATGTCCATCTTGAGATTTCCCAATATATGCTGAATAGAAATTCCAAATCCTAGCATCACTTTCTTTTGTTTTTATATAATATTCCCCATCATTTTGTCTTTTTTCTAAATTAAACAATTTATCTATATTGGTACCTTCTAAATCTCCTATAAACACATCAGATAACGCTGCCCATTCAGAAATAGTTGGAATCTCTTCAATTGTATATCCTGTAATATCTGTCCACGTTCTATTAATCTTTTTTATTTCTCCATTCTCTGCATATAGCATTATAGGCAGTGGAGATTCTTCTATAGCATATCTAAATTGTCTTTCACTTTCTTTTAAGGCTTCTCCAGTTTTATTTCTTTCAGCAATCTCATCCTCTAACATTACATTAAATTCTTTTAATTCTGAAGCTATTTCATGCAGTTGTTGCTGGCCATCATTTGCTCTTTCCTCTAATAGCTTGTTTGTTTGAGCTAAATCTTCATTAATTCTCATTATTTCTTCATAAGATTTTTTATATTCATCATTTTCTCTTCTTAATTTCATTTCGACTAACTTCATATAATCAAGTTCCTCTTTTAGATTTTCTGATCTTTCCTTCCTAGATTCTTCGTGATTTTCATCAATCCTTTGTAGTTCTAATTGCATAAATCTAAGCTTTAAATATGTTTCAACTTTAGAAATAATTTCTTTTGAACTAAATGGAATATTTAAATAATCAGCGCCACCTGAAATAAATACTTTTTCCCTATCAAGATTTTCGTTACTAGAACCAATTAAAATTATTGGTATATCTTGAAATTTCTTATTATTTTTTAAACTTGTACAAATTTTAAAGCCCTCCATCTTATCCATATTAGTATAAATTAAAATTATGTCTGGTAACTGTTCTTTCTTAAATTCTATCACTGATTTATAATTTAAAGTATTCTTTATATTATAATATTTAAGCTTAAGTATTCCTATTAACATTTCAACATTAGAATCAGGATCATTAACAATAAGTATATTCGCTTTATTAAAAAAAAGTTGTATATCTTGCATTTGCTTATAGCCCCATTTCAGAATATTTTAATTGTATAAATATAATAAATTATATATATTTTTCTAACCATTTATTTAGCTATTTTGCTCTAAAAACCAACATAGCAGAAGTTTGATTCATATGACCTATAAATTGTTCTCCATAAGTAGAAAAACCTATTGTTGGAATATCTCTAAATATTTCGGCATATTGCTTTTCAAGCTGTTTTTCTTCTAATTCAAGAATTCGTTCAACACAATCAAAATTTATAATACCATCAATTCTTCCAATCTCTTTTATTTTATTTTCAATTGCCTTCTTAGTATCTTCGACAATATCTGTTGATTTAAGCAATTTAACTTCCATTCCTTCAAGTATATTACAATAAAATTGCATACTAGTTCCTTTTGTTTGTTGAGGTGCTCTTATAAATATATCATCTTCTCCCACAGTCAATCCAAGTGGATTAGTTCTAAAGTATTTTGATATGTCTTCAACTGAAGATATCCCTATGGCCTCCGCATATTCTAAAATAGCAGGTCTATTATTAAATTCAATTACCTCACGCGTTTCTTCATTGACCTTATTTGCAATAAATGCATAATCCAGAGTAGTAAAGCTTTGTGTTTTAATTATACTAAATTCAGCATTATCACTTATTCTTAAAATTAATAACGCTGTTGAATCTGTATATGCTTTTCCATTTGCACACACATAAGTTTTAAAAAATTTATGATCATCTCCTGCTGACCCACCAACGAAAAAAATGTTAGTTCTATCTCCAATTAAATCCATTATCTTTTCTTCTTTCATACTTATACCATCAATTAAACTTATCCCAACAAATTTTGTCGCATCCATTGTATATAAACTTTGATTATAATATTTTTCAAAAGAAGTGAAAGCTTTTTCTAAACTTAAATTTCCACTCATATTTTCAATTACTTCTAGCTTTACATCAGAAATAATATTAGAATTAATAGCTATTGCTACAATAGAATCTTTTAATAATTCTCCACTCACAATTTCTCCTGCAGTGGAACAACCAACTACTACACAATTATAAAAAGATTTCTCCATAAGATGACTAAGTTTATCTTGATCATAATTATTAGATGAAAAAAATATTATTAATTTTATATTCGCCAGATTTAACTGACTTTTAATATCTGCAACTGCTTCTTCTTCCAAGAATTTAATTGAAAATGCAGATTTTATATTCGGTTCTTCGTGATCGAGACTTTTTACATTTAGTAACTTAGCAATATTAAGAAGTTTTTCAATAATTACTGCATCATCTAGAGAATTTTCATCAAACTTATTTGGATTAAGTCCCTTTAGTATTAATTTAGCTATAGTCATTTCTCTAATAGCAGGATTACCTTTTGATCGTTCTTCAATAATATTATTAATTATTTGTTTTATTTTGCCAGCCAAAACAATCACCTTTTTCCTTTATGCAACCCACTTAAAAAACACCCCTTTACTAACATTAGATTTTTATGCAAAAATTATAAAACAATTATAACATATTGTTCCTATATTTTACTTATTATCACAAATATTTTTTTATTTTTCTAAATTAACAAAAAAAACCATTGCTTTTAATATTTTTCTATATCAAAAGTGATGGTTTTTTTAATTTTTACAATATATATATATA
>NZ_LZZM01000153.1 GCF_002006345.1 Clostridium puniceum | reverse complement strand
GTAAAGCTAAAAGCATTGAGGCATTCATTGATAAACGATATGAAAATGCTTTGTTTTTCGAATCTCCTATAGGGGTGAACCTATATAAAAATAGATTGAAAATAGAGCAATTATTCTCCGTATTAAAAGGTTTATATAACTTAGAAAATCCAAGACTCTATGGGCAAGCCCGATACGAACGTCATATAAAATGGGTTTTATTAGCTTATTTAATAGATGAATTTAATAAAAAACAGCAAGGAATAAAATCAAGAAAATATCCTTGGAACCTTTGATTCCTATGAATATTTTCTTAAATAACTATTTGTAAAAATTAGTTATTCAACAACCTATTATAAGTATAAATTTTCTTATAATCATTAAATATTACTTAATACTTACAGTTCTAATCTCAATCTTGTCACTTCTATGATGTGATTTTGAATATTCAAATGATTGCCCATTATCTAAAAATCCAACTTGTTCAACCTCTAATATAGGCATATTCTTATCTATTTTTAACCATTCCTGTTCAATTTCATTTGGCAAAATTGCACGAACTGTTCTATGTGCACTTTTTATTTTTAATTTAAGATTTTTTTCTATATAATTATAAATTGAATTCATTAAAATATCCGTTTTTATCCCATGTATAAGTCCTATTGGCATATATGTGTATTCAATTACATATGGCTCATTATCTGCATACCTAGCTCTTACTATATAATATACAAAATCATCACAAGTAATTTTTAATTTAGTTGCAATTTCATCTGTTGGGTGAATAACTTCAAACTTAATAATACTAGAAGATACTTTTTTCTCTTTGTTGGTTTCTGAGAACCCGCCAAATTGTTTAACTGAACCTAATTCTTCAACATCCTCATCATTCACTGATTTTACAAAGGTTCCTGATCCTCTTCTTTTTATAACTAATCCTTGAATAACAAGCTCATCAACAGCCTTTTTTATAGTAATTCTACTAACACCATATGATGAACACATTTCCTTTTCTAAGGGTAGTTGCTCATTAGGACTATACTTTCCACTTAGTATTGCTTGCCGTATATCTTGTGCTATTTCTTCGTATTTTGACATATATATTGCCTCCTTATAACATACCCCCAATAGTATTATTTTGAAATTTTTATCTTCTCCATATTATTTACTTATATAGTCTTAAAATTTTTACCATATATCTAAAATAAACATGAATTTCAAAATTCCTCTAGCCATTTGTACCTTTCTCTTAAAAATTAATCAATATATGATTGTCTTTGAAGATAATTATATAATGCACCTAATTTATTTGCATCATTTCCAAATTCACATTTTTTAAGAACTGGTTTTATTGTTCCCTCTAAATCACTATTCATAAGTGCATCTAATCTCTTATTTATTTCTTCCACATATTCTGGTCTTTCACTTATTGCTCCACCTAAAATAATGACTTCTGGATCATAAGTGTATTGAATGTTATATATTCCTACTGCCATAATAAAGTAATACTTATTTACTTCTTGAAGTGCTATTTCGTCGCCTTTATTACATAATTCAAAAACTTCAACTCCATCAAGACCACCTTCTTCTAAGCCTTTTAATTTTGCTACTTTTTTAGCTAATGCAGTAGTAGATCCTGCTTGACTCCAACTAGTGAATTTAGGTTCTCCATCTAATTCACAACTTACTGAACAATAACCAAACTCTCCACCATGCTTATGAATTCCACCATGTATCTTTTTGTCTTTAACTATAGCGCCACCTATTCCTGAACCACATACTACAAAAGCTAAATCTTTATTTTCCTTACCAGCACCAAGCCAACATTCTCCAAGAGCTGCACAGTTAGCATCGTTTTCAAGCTCTACCTTTAAATTTGTAAGTTCCTTTAAAATTTCTTTAAAATTTGGTCCATGTATATATGGAATAGCACTTGCCCCACCAATTACTCCTGTTTCGCTATCTACTGCTCCTGGTGCACTTATTGCAATTCCTTTTACATCATATTTTTCTTTCATTTCATTAGTTATTTTTCCTAATTTATTAAAAAATTCATCCTTATTATCTGAAATTTTAAATTTATTACTTTCAAGGATTTTTCCACTTTGATTAATTACAGACCACTTTACAGCACTTCCACCAATATCAAAAACCATAAATTTATCCACTTCTAATCCCCCTATTTCTTAATTTATTTTTAATTCATTTTCAATATTAATTTTTTTCTCTTTGAAGATAATTATATAACGCACCAAGTTTATTAGCATTATTTCCAAACTGGCATGTTTTTATGACTGGTTTAATTGTTCCTTCTAACTCACTATTCATCATTATATCTAATCTTTTATTTATTTCATCAACATATTCTAGTCTTTCACTTATTGCTCCACCTAAAATAATAACTTCTGGATCAAAAATATATTGTATATTGTATATTCCTACTGCCATAATAAAGTAATATTTATTTACCTCTTGAATAGCAATTTTATCACCTTTACTGCACATTTCAAAAACTTCAATTCCATTAATACTATCTTCATCTAACCCTTTTAGCTGAGCAACATTTCTTGCTAATGCTATAGTAGATCCTGCTTGACTCCAATTTGTAGCTTTAGATTTATCTAAGTCAAAATTTATTGAACAATAACCAAATTCTCCACCATGTTTATGTATTCCAACATGAACTTTTTTATCTTTAACTATAGCTCCGCCTATTCCTGTTCCACAAACAACAAAGGCTAAATCCTTATTATTCTTGCCTGCTCCAAGCCAACACTCTCCAAGTGCAGCACAATTGGCATCATTCTCAACTTCTACAGTTAAATTTGTACCACTAGTTATTATCTCTTTAAAATTGGGACCATGTATATAAGGTATGGCAGTTATTCCACCAATTATTCCTGTATCACTATCTACAGCTCCTGGTGCACTTATTGCAATTCCTTTAACATCATATTTTTCCTTCATTTCATTAGATATTTTAATTAATTCATCGAAAAATTCATCAACTGTATTTAGACAATCAAATTTATTACTTTCTTTAAAATCACCTGATTCATCAATTATAGACCACTTAGTGGAAGTTCCCCCCACATCAAACACCATAAAATTCCTCATTTGTGATCCTCCTCATATAAAATTCAATTAGCTGTCTTAAAATAATTATTTTTAAGACAGCTCCATATTTATTATTTCCTAACTTTAGACGTGTGAAATAAAATAAACTAGTATTCTAGCTTGTTATTTCTTGGATTATTCCTTAATTAAAATCCATTGTTTTCCACAACTTCTTTAATCCACCTTCCAGATTTTTTAATAGTCTTCTTTTGATTTACTAAATCTACAGCAATAAATCCATATCTATTTTTATATGCATTAGACCATGACCAACAGTCAATTGGAGTCCATGTATGATATCCAAAGCAGTTTGAACCTTCACTTATTCCCTTATGAAGATATTCTAAATGTTCTTTATAAAAATCAATTCTGTAATCATCTTCTATTACTCCATCTTTATTTATATACTTTTCTTCCCCTTCAACACCCATACCATTTTCAGATATATACCAAGGGATATTGTCATAATTATCTCTTATATTAATCGCTATATCATACATACATTGTGGATATATTTCCCATCCTCTATAAGGATTCATTCTTCTTCCTGGCATTTCATAATTATCAAAGTATTCGTCTGGCATCCATCCCTTTGACTTATCAATTTCAGATTCCTTTGCCTTTACCCTTCTTGGTTGATAATAGTTAACCCCTAAGAAATCTATTGTATTGTTCTTAATTATTTCTAACTCTTCTTGTGTTGCTTCCCATATAACCTTATCTTTTTCTAGTATTTCTACAAGTATTTCAGGAAAATGTCCTTTAACAGCTGGATCTAAAAATGAAGTATTGAAATAACTATCGGCTATTTTAGAAGCTTTCATATCCTCTTCACTATTTGATCTTGGATATGCGGGTGTTAAATTAAGAACTATTCCTATTTTTCCACCTTCCTTATTACATCCCATTTCTTTAAAAGCTTGAATAACTTTTGCTGATGCTAAGTTTAAGTTGAACATTACTTGAACAGCCTTTTTACCATCAACTAATTTAGGATAATGAAATTCATATAAATATTCTCCTTCAACTACTACCATAGGTTCATTAAATGTTGTCCAATATTTAACTCTATCTCCAAATAAATCAAAACATTTCTTAGCAAATATCACAAATAAATCTACTACATGTTTAGATTCCCATCCTCCATATTTATCATATAACTCAACAGGCAAGTCGAAGTGATGCAAATTCATTACTGGAAGAAGATTATTTTTAATACATTCGTCAATTACTTCGTTATAAAATCTTACTCCATCTTCATCTACTTCTCCAGTTTCAAAATCTTTTATTAGCCTTGTCCATTGAATTGATGTTCTAAAACTATTTAATCCTGTTTCTTTTACTAATTCTAAATCTTCCTTATGGCTATTATAAAAATTTGATGCTACATTCGGACCAACTCCATCAAAAAATGCTTCTGGTTCTATATCAAACCAATAGTCAAATACACTATCATGTTTTTTGTTAAATCTGCCTTCACTTTGTGGACCTGATGTTGCTGAACCCCACCAAAAATTTTCTGGGAACTTAAATTTTATACTCATCTCTTATCCTCCTACTTTTTCATGTCTATTATTACTTTTTATTAAGTTAACTCGTTATTGTAATTTTAATATTATTATTTTGAAAAGCCATTAGGCTTTTCTTCCTAAACTTTTAACTCTTAACTGATTTAAAGCATTGCTGCTCCAATAAGACCCGCATTATCTCCAATTTCTGCCATCCTTATATCTACCATAGCTGGATCTGCTACTTTTGTCTTTGCGCTTTCAATAACCTTAGATAATAAATAAGGATTATTTATCATTACAGCACCACCAATAACTACAGTTTCTGGATCTACTACTGCAATTATATTAGCAATTCCAATTGAAATATTATCTACCCATTTTTCTATTACTTGTACAGCTTTTTCATCATTATTTTCATATAAATCAAAAACTTCTTTTGTACTTAATGTTTTTCCATACGCTTGAGATGCAATTCTTGCTATATGAACTCCACTACACTGTCCTTCTAATCCACCTTTATTCAAACCCACGTGACTATATTTATCTTCATTTATTATCATATTGTAAATTTCTGCTGTTTGGCTATGTGCTCCATTTATAATCTTCTTATCAAGGATTAAAGCACCACCAACTCCTGTAGAAACCGTTATATAGAATACGGATTCACATTCTTTAGCACTTCCCACCAAACTTTCTGCAAGACCTGCTACATTAGCATCATTATTAATTTGAACAGGTAATTTTAATTTTTCACTTAAGTATTTTTTAATATTAAAATTTTCCCATCCCTTTAAATTAACTGGATTTAGTAACTTTCCAACTTTAAGATCTAAAGGACCTGGTGCTCCCACTCCTACTTTTTCAAATTTATATTTATTCCAATTTATCTTTATTTTATTTATTAATTTATCTAAATTGTAAGCTGGTCCTTTTATTACTTCATTTTCAATTTTGAAAATCTCTAATATATTTCCTTCTTTTGAAATAACGGCTGCTCGTAAGTTAGTCCCACCAATATCAATTCCTATTAAATAAGACACTCAAAATTCCTCCTAATCTATTTGATAAATTTCATTATAATTGCTACCCTTACTATTATTTATTAGATTAATTATACTACGTTATTTTAAAGTATTCAATATATGTTATGTCTTTTTATTGAAATAGCTATATTTTTATAAAGTATTATAAATCTTTAAATAAAAATACAAGCTTTCATTTGATTATAAATAAAAATAATGGGTTGTATAAGAATATAAAATCTTTACATTCTTATACAACCCATTTATATTATATTTATCCCTTCATTCCAGTCATTGCTATACCCTCAATAAAATACTTTTGTCCTATGAAAAATATGATAACTATAGGTAATACAACTACAGCTGAAGCTGCCATCATATATTGCCATTGTGCGGTATACATTCCATTAAATTGCATAAGCCCAAGAGAAAGTGTAAATTTATCGCTATCATTTAAATATACTAATGGTCCTAAAAAGTCATTCCATGAACCCATAAAGGAGAATAGTCCAACTACAATTAAAGAAGGCTTACTTAATGGAAGAATTATTTTAGAATATATAATAAAATGATTAGCACCATCAATACGCGCTGCTTCGTCCAATTCCTTTGGAATAGTTCGAAAAAATTGCCTTAATAAAAATACATTAAATACTCCTCCGCCGAACCAAGCAGGAACTACTAACGGAACATAGGTATTAACTAATCCAAGCTTTTGCCACCCTATAAATGTTGGTATAAGTGTAACCGCAAATGGTATCATCATAGCAGTTAATAATATTCCAAACACTATATCTCTACCTTTCCAATTTATTCTCGAAAAGCTATAAGCACATAATGAACTCGTAATTACTGTACCTAGAACTGTTAATACAACAATAAATAATGTATTGGAAAAATATTTTGCAAAAGGAAGCAAAGTTAATGCTTCTTTATAATTACTGAATCTTATTGGGTCCGGAATCCATATTGGAGGCATTGTAAATATTTGTGACATATCCATTAATGAACTTCTTATCATCCAATAAAATGGAACTAAACATATGAATGATATCATTATCAAAATTGTATATGTTGCTATTTTTGAAACTGTCCTTTTTTTATTCCTCATTATTGGCCATCTCCTTCATAGTATACCCATTTAGATGTTCTAAAAATTATGAAAGTAAATATTGATATTATTATGAATAATATCCAAGCAAGAGCACACGCATTTCCCATTCTGAAATTGGTAAAAGCTTCTTTATATAAATAAAATGCATAAAATAAACTTGCATTATTAGGACCACCTGATGTCATAATGTATGCTTCAGTAAATACTTGAAAGCCATTGATAAATCCCATGACAAGATTAAAAAATAATGTTGGTGTTATCATGGGAATAGTTATATTAATAAATTTATGAAATCCATTTCCACCATCTATTTCAACAGCCTCATATAATTGCTTTGGTACTCCCTGCAATCCTGCAAGAAATATTATGACGGTACTTCCTATAGTCCATAAACTCATAAGTATTAATGATGGAACTACAGTTTTTTCATCAAATATCCATTTTGAAGTAGGTAATCCTATGACCTTTAGAATATTATTAAGTAAGCCTAAATCTGGATCCATAAGCCATATCCAAATCATTGAAGAAGCAGCTACTGGCACAATAGTTGGAAGGTAAAATATAGTTCTAAATATTCCTTGCCCTTTAACATCTCTATTTAAAACCATAGCAACAAGCAGAGCAACTATAATTTGAATTGGAACACTTAAAAATACATAAAAAGCTGTAACTAATAAGGATTTATAAAAAAATGGGTCTTTATTAGTGAATAAATTTTTATAATTATCAAAGCCTACCCACTTTGGAGTACTAGCAATCCTATAATCTGTTAAGCTAAAATATCCACTTCCAATCATAGGTCCCATAACAAAAATTATAAATCCTAATATTACAGGAGAAGCAAATAGTAATCCATATATAATATTCTTTTTCTCTATAGATATTTTTTTATTGCTTTTTTCTTTTATATTTTTATTTGTATTTTCCATAGCTTTTGTACTAACACTTGCCATAAAATTGTCACCTCTCTCTAATTTTCTTATTTGTTAGTATAAACGCCTTTAAGTTCTGGTATCACATCAGGTTCAACTTCTGCTAGTGCTTCTTTCGCTGTTTTTTCACCACTCCAAACTTGATCTAGAGCAGGTCCTATAATCGAACCTATCTTAACAGAATTCTTTATATAATAATTACAATCTGGAACACTATTATTAAGTGCTTGTTCTAAAATTGCATCCTTAAATCCATCAGGATGTCCAGGTTTTATAACCCACTCCTTAATTTTATCTTGATCTGTATACCAGCTTTTAACTGTTGGTAACCATAATCCACTAGTAATTAAATCTTTAGTACCTTCTCCTGAGCTCATCCATTTTAGGAATTTCCAAGCTTCTTCTGGATGTTTAGTACTATTGAACATACACATAACTTCACCAAATAATGTGGTTTTATTATTTTTCATTTTAGGAAGCACTCCAACATCATAATTGACCTTAGCATTTGCTAAATCAAGCTGTACCCATTGTCCATCCCAATCCATAGCAATCTTTTTTGATTGCAGCGCTATTGCTGGAGCTGGTAATGTTTTAGATTGTGCTGGTGATGGAGCAACATGATATTTAACACATAAATCTGCAAGCTTTTGAACTGTATCAGTAACAGTCGGATTAGTTAAATTTGATTTCATTCCATCATCGCTAACATATTTAACATCGTTAAGATTTAAAAATGTTTGCCAATAAACGCTTGGCATATTTATTCCATATTGTTTAATATTCTCTGGATCAAAGCCTTCTTCTGTTGCATTCTTTCCACTTTGATCTATTGTTAATTTTTTACACACTTCAACGAATTGATCCCAAGTCCAAGCGTTGGAACTTTTAGCTGGTGGTAATTCTACTCCTGCTTCTTTAAATGCATCAACATTGTAATATAACCCGAAAACTTCTTGACAAGGAGTAATTCCTATTATGCTATCTTTGTCTGCGTGTATAAATGATCCATCTATATAGGTATCTTCTTTTATTTCATTATCTTTTTCTAAAAGAGGTGATATGTTTTTTATCTTTCCTTCATCAGCCCATGATAATGCTGTAGTTTTAAACATTAATGCTACATCTGGCGCTGTATTTCCTGCTACCATAGTTGCTAATTTAGTATCATAATCTGTTGGTATATGTTGAAGCTTTACTTTTATATTAGGATTATTCTTTTCAAACTCTTTGACTGCCTTAGTTTGTGCCTCCACTTCATTTGTACTTCCCCACGTAGTATATGTTAATGTGACAATTTCACCATTTGCTTTTTCATTTGCTACTGTGCTTGCACTATTGCCACATCCTACTAACATACTAGTAATTAATGTAGTTGAAAGAATTGAAGTTATTATTTTCTTTATATTCATTTACTCTCCCCCTAAAATCATTTGAAATTGTTTTCACAAGTAAATTATATTTGAAATAATATACGTATTAAATTCTAACTTTATTAGATTAGTATACTTTTTTTAGATTTTATTCTTTTAGTGGTAATTTTATTAGAATTTTAGTACCATTATTTACTTCTGATTTGATGCAAACTCCATATTGTTCTCCATACATTAGCTGAATTCTATTATTTACATTACTTATACCAATCTTATCCTTACTTTTCATCATAATTTCTTCTATTCTTTTGCTACTCATTCCCTTTCCATTGTCTTCAATAACAAAGCATGCAGTTGTATCTTCTATTCTTCCAGTTATTTTTAAAATTCCTCCACTATCTATAATACTAAATCCATGAATAATAGAATTTTCTACAAATGGTTGTAGGAAAAGCTTAGGAACTTTGTAAAAATTAATCCTTTCATCTATTTCATAATAAACATTAAATTTATCTTCAAATCTATTTTGCATTATATAAATATATTTTTTAAGCCATTCTAAATCTGTCTCAAAATTGGAAATTTCTTCAGTATTATGTGCAGTATATTGCAGCATGCTAGAAAGGCTAACTATCATTTTGCTAATTTCTTTCTCATCATTTTCAATTGCAATCCAGTTAATAATATTTAATGTGTTATAAAGAAAATGAGGGTTTAGTTGGATATTTAAAGACATTATTATTGCTTCTTTTTCTCTTATATTGCTAATATAGTTCTCTTCAATTAAATTTAAAATCTTATCATCCATTTCATTAAATTTATTAACAAGATTTCCTATTTCATCATTTCTCTTTACTTCAACTTTTGTAGAAAAATTACCTTGTCCCATTTTTTTAATAACTATTAATAATTTATCTATTGGTTTTATGATGGATCTCGATATAAAATTAGCACATATTAAAGCTAAACTTACTAATATAAATCCTAAAAATAATATAAAATAACGTATATTAACTAAAGAAATTAAAATAGAATCTACTGGTATGACTGCTACTGAAATCCAGCCAGTTGAATCTATTGTATCGTAGCATATTATCATTTTCCTTCCATCTACTTCTCTTTCTATATTTCCACTTTTATTATTTACCATTTCTTCTAACCATATTGGTTTTTTTCTTATTGCCATGTTAGTTGTATCCGTATTATATACTATATCTCCTTCAGTTGAACATATAAAATACTGAGAATCTTTATATTGATTATCACTCTCAATAATATTACTAAATAAATCGGGTTTGAAATTTATTAACAATAAAGGCTTTTTACTATTTTCATTCAAATCATCAAATTTAATACTTTCTCGATTTAGATTATTAATTATTTTCACTGCCGAAAATAGGTATTTGTATTCTATATTTACATTCTTTAAATCACTTGCATTATAAAAATCTGTGAACTGATATGTTGGAACCCATATTAAAGATCCATTGCCTTCTTGTGCAATTTTATATAATTGGGATGTATAAAAATAATTTTCAGGTATTGGTATTTTACTGCTTCCAAAATTATAGTAGTCCGTTATTATATGTGATGAGTAAACATCTACATAATTAAAATATTTAAATAATATACTATTAATTTTTCTATCTAAAGCAACTAACTCAGAAGAACTGTATTTTTTACGATCATTTACTATATTATATAACTCAAAATCTAATGTTATTGCATCTGAGCTTTCTAATATTTTATTCAGTTTCAAATTTAGCAAACTATTATTATTTTTAACTACTTTTAGAGAACTTTTCTGTGCATTTTCTATGATAATATCAGAACTCATTTTATAGTAAAAAATACTCATTATCATTATTGGTACTATAATTAATACAAAATAAGTAGTGTTTAATTTATATTTAAGTCCCATATTGTTAATATAATTTATAAATTTATTTCTTAATAGTCTCATATTACACCTCTAATTTACTTGAGGAATTTAAACGTCTGTATTCATCAGGACAAATATTCATTTGATTCTTAAACACTCTATTAAAATATTTAGAATCCTTATATCCAACTAAAGATGATATTTCGTATATTTTCTTGTCACTTTCTAACAATAATTCGCAAGCCTTTTTTATTCTTAATTTTAATAAATACTTAATAAAATTCATCCCAAGTTGTTCTTTAAACATAGTGCTAAAGTAACTTGGATTAAAATGAAATTTTTCTGAAATATCTTCTAATGAAATGTCTTGCATATAATTTTCTTCTATATACTTAACACATTTATCAAAGAAAATTTTATTTTTATTTCTCTTCCATCTTTCAAATATGCTAATTATTTTAATTAATATTAAATTACAACTTTGTCTTAACTCATCTATATTTTCACTTAAATTTATTGCACTTATAATATTCATTGTAATTTCATTATAAATTTCATTTGTCATAAACATATTAATTTCTTTTATAATTTTAAGAAATATTCTTATAATATTATTTTTAAGTTCATTTTGTTGTGGATAATCCTTTTCCAGAAATTTAACCAATATCTCGTTCATTAAATTAACAGCCCCAATGGTATCTTGCTGGTAAATACATTTATTAAGCAATTCTTCATATTTAGAATTTATAAATATATTAGTTTTTCTAATTTGTTTTTCATCCGAAGAACTTATAATATTACTATTTTTGAAATAAAATCTTAATTCTAAAGCTTCCATAGCCTCATCAAAACATTTTTTTGCTTCATAATAAATATTACCGCATCTTCTACTTATTCCTATACTTATATTGATATCGTATTCATTTTTAATTAATAATATCCTTTCATTAAAATCTTCAAAATTAATTTGATTAACATTATCATCATTCTGTTTTATTACAGTTATTAAAATATTTTCATTACCATTAAAATAGAATGATATATTATCACCATACGGTTTAACCATTTCTGTAACTATCCATTTAATATTTTGTAGACACTTTTGATTATTTTCATAGCTATCCTCAGTTATTTTATTTGAGCTGGCTATCTTTGTAACCATTACCCATCCTTCTCCATCTTTATGAAAGTATTTTTTAATTTCTGTTAATCTTTCTTTATTAAGCTCACCTTTTATCCACTTATTAAATTGATTTTCTATATAAACTTGTATGGTATTATTTAAACTATCTATTAGTTGTATTTCTCTCTTCCTAGCCTCTTCTTCCTGTTGAATACTTTTTTCTACCTTAACTAGAATTTCGTATATTATATATTCATCAACTGGCTTTAATATATAATCAAAAGCACCTAAACTTAATGCATTCTGAGCATATTCAAAATTAGCATATCCACTTAAAATTACCACTTTAGAATTGCTTTCCATTTCTTTATACTTTTTTAAAAATACTAATCCATCCATAATGGGCATTTTTACATCTGTTATTATAATATCTACCTTATTTTCTTTTACAAATTCTAATGCTTCATTTCCATTTTTAAATTGATTTATTACATATTTAGGTCTTAATTTTCCAATGAGATTCGCTAACCCTTTACGATGCCTTGGTTCATCATCTACAATAATTACATTAATCATAATCCCCTCCACCATAATTACTAGTACTAATATAATATTATATAGGTTGCTAAGCATTTAAAATTCTACATACTTAACAACCTATATACGTAATATTTAATAAATAGTTTAAATAAAAATCATTTTTTTAATTTGAAAATAAATCGTTAAACTATACTACTGAGTTATTTTTATTAGTAATTTAAACATTCTCTTGTAATGTAATTCTAACTCCAAATATTCTTCCTGCAATTTTCCCTTTAGTTGAAGCAAATTTCACTTTAATCTTTGATTTACCACTAGTTAATTCTTTCGGTATAGTATAAAATTTGTCAAATAATGCATAAGGTTTATTTTCATTTAATAATTCTTCTGAAATCAAGCTGTCATTTACAGATATATTAAATTCTCTTATACATCTTTCTCCCTCAATAAAACACTCTTTATCACTCCCCCAGTATGTTACTACCAAATACATTTGCTTATCTGGATTAACATTCACTTCATAGCTAAAATATCCTTCACCTATAATTTCACGCCATCCCTTACCTGCTTCACTAGAATAATCAGAATGAGAATTTTCAGATTTTATTTTATGTTCTATTTCTAGCTGTTGTTCATTGGGATTAACCAAATCTATAGTTATCGCATTTAACTTTTCTTGATAATCAACACTTGTCAATTCTGTTTGCTTATATTCCTTTATTGTCATCTTTGTCCAATAAACAGTATATCTTTGATGGTGAAGAGCATAAAAAGGAATTAATGTACATTTTACCTTGCCTGGTTCACCTATTGCTTCAGTTTCAAACTCTAATACACAATCTTTTATAGGTTTTATACATTCTTCAATGTTCAAATTATCTGTTACTAAAGTTGGGACTATAATTCCAGGATAATGATTTAATTTTAAATGATCTTCTAAAATATCCGTTTCAGGAAAATTCTCTCTTCCAAGTTTACCTGCAAGCACAAGAGGTCCATACATAAATGCAATTTTATGTGAATCTTCTTTTGATGCATAAACATGTATATTCATTGGAAGTGTCACATCTAAAATGTCACCCTTTTTCCAGTTGCCTTCAATTGATATATATCCTTTTTCAGCTTTAGAATATTCGCTTGTTCCATTTACAACTATCTTAACTTCGTCGCTCACCCAATATGGTATTCTTATTTTTAAAGTCATAAACTTTTCTTCAGCATCTTCAAATATAAGTTTTATTTTATCAGCTTCAGGGAATTTTGTTTCTTGACTAAGTATTATGCCCTTATCTGATAATTCAATTTTTGAAGAAATATATAGATTTACAAACAAATCATCATTATCTCTATAATATATGTTTCTTATATATCTTGATGGATTCTCCATTCCTGTACCGGTGCAGCACCAAAAAGAATTATCAGGTGAGCAATAAACTTTAAAGTGTCCAGGTTGCGTTGAAACAAAATAGGTTTTCATACCTGAATCTGGGTCTTGAGATGCGAGTATATGGTTATATAACGCATTTTCATAATAATCCATGTAATCTGAGTTGTGATTCCAATCATATAAATGCTCTGTAAGCTTTAGCATATTGTAAGTATTGCAAGTTTCAGCTGTAGTAACTCCTAACTTTTCAGTGTCTATTTTTCCAAAATGCTCATCTCTGCTATTTCCACCTATGGCATATGAACGGCTTTTAGTAACCACATTCCAGAAAAATATAGCTGCATTTTTATAATCTTCATTACCAACAAGCTCATAAAGTCTTGCTGCTCCAATAACCTTAGGTATTTGTGTATTGGCATGTTTACCTTCAAGCTCATCTTGTGATTTTGTTAACGGAATTAATGTTTCTTTATGATAAAATCTCTTTGATAGCTCCAAGTAATCTTCATTCTTAGTAATTTCATAAAGATTTGCCATAGCTTCACACATACCACCATGTTCACAATAAAGCATACTATCAAATTGTTCTTCTGTTAAATTATCCGTTCCCTTTTTTGCCCAATCAGAAAGTTTTATAACTACTTCAAGCGCTTGTTCATTTCCTGTGAGAATATAAACATCAATAAGTCCTGCATAAATTTTATGAATACTATACCAAGGAACCCAACTGTCTCCAAGTTCAAATCTTGTAACATTAAATTCGCCACTAAAAACTTTATCAAAACATTCTCTTGGAAATCCGCTAACATAACCTTCGTCATCTAAACTTTGAAGATATGCAAGCTCAGCTACTGCATAATCAAGCTTTTCTTTTAATTTTTCATCTTTATCGGCAATATACATTGAGGCTGCTGCTGATAAAAAGTGTCCTAAAGAATGTCCGCTTATTTTCATTGCTTCCCAGCCACCATAACGTAGTTTTTTAGGAGTTCTACCTATTGCTTCATAACAAGGTGCCACAAGTCTATCCACATCAAGGTATACAAGGTACTCTTTTCCTTTATCTTGTGACTCTTTAAATATTCCACTTAATAATTTCACCTTTTCCATTATCTCATCAGTTCCTTTCATACTATAAATCTATAGGTTCTAAATTTTATACAATATACCTTTTTAGTTTTTAAGCAAAATTAAGTAATAATACAGCTTTCATAAAAACTACTTATATATTGTACACGCCTTACAGACAATGGCTTTACATATAAATAGTCGATTTAAAATTAATTTTACTAAAAGTAAAAATTGCAATATATACTTTAATAAAAAACTATATAAGTGCACTAAATTGCATTTACATGATTATTAATACTTTGTACAATATAACTATGACACAAAATAATATAGTTGTCGGTAGACTATATTAACAAAAGGTGGTGAATATTGACCAATGAATTATCTTAAAGCAAATATTGATGCCCCCTTAATATTTTCTATGTGCGGAAATTTTATATCTGATAACAAATGGCTGCATATGGAAAGAATTATGGATAGTTATGAAATCATTATAATTAACAAAGGAGTTGTATATATAGAGCAGGATGATGAAAAATATGAATTAAAGGAAGGCGATCTTTTATTACTCGAACCAGATCGTAAACATAAAGGATATGATTATTCGAACAAAGGTACTTCTTTTTATTGGCTTCATTTTTACTGCAATGACCCCTTTAGTATTTCTAATCATGTGGATATTAAATCTGAAATATCAATAACTCAGAACAATCCTTATTTTAATGGGTTGAGTTCAAATATACTAATTCCTACTTTTGTCAGAAATTTAAATTTAGATAGAATAAATGTATTGTTTCGTCAATTACTTCACTTATCACAATCTAGTTATTATACAAATCAAAGTGTAAATTATATACTTACTTCTCTCTTAATTGAGATTACAGAACAAGTTATTTTAAATTTTGAAATAATGCCTAAAAGTGTTGTACCAGAAGATATTTTACCTCAAATACTGCAATGGATAAAAATTCATATAACTCAAAATATATCACTTCAAAATGTGGCCTATGAATTTAATTTTTCAAAGGAATATTTAGCACGCTATTTTAAGAAAAGAATGGGAATGAGCATGCAGGAATATATAAATTATTTAAGAATTTCTAATGCTAAACAGCTTTTATGTAATTCAAATTTAAATATTAAAGAAATCGCTCATGAATTAGGTTTTGTAGATGAAAAATATTTTCTTAAACTCTTCAAAAAATATGAAAATTTAACTCCTAAGAAGTTTAGAAATGCGTATAATATGACTTGTTTAAATAACATTTAAAAAATTCCTATGTGGCAGTAGATAATTTATTTTTATACAAAACCATCTACTGCCCCATTTAAACAATATTTAAATTTCTTAAACTACTGGATAGCTCTTAAGTAATGTAAGCTTTCCTTGAATTTTATATTCTCCTAATGTTGCAGGTACTAAATAACTATCACCCATTTTAATTTTTTCTGAATATCCTTTTCCCTCTATTATACCTTCACCATCTACACATGTTAATATATCAAATTTTTCTTCACTGCTTCTATCTGTTAGTGAATTTTCTATGATCAATTTTTCTATTCCAAAATATTCATTTTTACATAACAAACTTTTTTTATAACCATCAAATTCTACTTCTTCACCTTTAAGATTTTGGCATTGAAGATCAAAATTTGTTACATCTAATGCTTTTTCTACATGTATTTCTCTTGGTCTTCCGTAATCATATACCCTATAAGTTACATCGCTATTTTGCTGAATTTCTGCTATGATAACCCCTTCACATATAGCATGAATTAGTCCACTGTTTATTAAGAAACAATCTCCCTTTTTAACTTCTATTTTATTTAAATATTTTTCAACTTCACCAGACTTTATTGCTGCTTCAAATTGCTCCTTTGTGCAATGTTTAGTTCCTACAATTAAAGTTGAATCTGGCTTTGCATCTACAACATACCAAGCTTCTGTCTTACCATAATCACCTTCATATTTAGCTGCATATTCATCTCCTGGATGTACTTGCACAGAAAGTTTTTCTCTTGAATTTATTAACTTAACAAGTAAAGGTAATTTTTGTATACTTACTTTGTTTCCTACAAGAAAATGTTCATGCTGTTTTATCAAAGAATCAAAGCTGATTCCTTTAAACTTTCCATTAGCTACAATCCCAGTTCCATTTGGATGACAGGCTATATCCCAGCTTTCTCCAATATCCCCTTCTGGCAGATTATCTCTAAAGCTTTCTAAATCTCTTCCTCCCCATATTTTGTCATAGTATAGATTTTCAAATCTTATTGGATACATAATTATTACTCCCTTTCTTTGTATAAAATTAACATATGTAAAATCAGAATTTCACAACCTATATAAAAAACTAAATTGAATTTATAAGTCATCATTTACTACTCTTATCTTCAATTTAAATATATTATTTAAAAATATATCTTTATTTAATATATATCATTAGTTAAAATTTATCTATACTTTCAATTTAAAAAACATGTTTTTAATTAAATATGAACATTACTTATATTTAATCTAAATGAAATTTATAATTTTAAGTGTTTAATTATAAAAATAGACAAATCCTAGGCATACTACTATACCTAAGATTTTTCACCTTAATATTATATAACTACCTCTTCTACTGACATTCACCTATTTGATTTAGCCAATACCCATTAATATATTCATTTACGGCCATTGATCCATCTAATTTTAAGTAATACCATTTGTCATTAATATATTTAAACCAACCATTTTTCATTATTCCATTTGATTCAAAATAATACCATTTACCGTTATCATCTTTAAACCATCCAGTCTTCACTGCACCATCTTGATTAAAATAGTACCATTTCCCTTCTATTTGTTTCCATGTATTAGTTACTTTCATTCCTTGTGCATCCATATAAGACCAACTTCCATTTGAAACACTATTTATATTACTACTATTATTTCCAATTGAACCTTGATTATTTCCTGTTTGCCCTTTAGTATTTATAGCCTTAATATCATCAAAATACATTGCCGAATCTACAGTCCATGAACCAGTATATCCCTTCGGAACAATAGTATTACACCATATCCCCATTTTTTCTATCTTACTTGGATCGAATACTCCATTATTCTTACCCTTAAATTGGCTAAAAGGTAGTGTTATAAGTTTAGGTTCAGTAGTTCCTGCAAATTCTGGCATAAATACTTCAAAATCTTCTCCCTTTGAAGTAATTTGAATAACTAATTTTTGGCCCTTACCATCTGGCTTGCACCAAAATTGTAGTGCATCGCAATTTAACCAATCAGCATCTACAGTTTTGGTAATCCCTGCCCATCCTTCTGATGCTTTTTCTGTTGAAATCCTATATTTAAATTGTAGTCCATATTCTCCATTATTTTTATTATCTTGTACTAGAATTGAATTAGCGCTACAACCTGTTCCTGCATTGGTAGACCACTTTGTTTGTAATAATCCATCTTCTCCAATATATGATTCAAGATTATCTACAAGTTTCGTATCTTTTTCTGCTTCCTTTATATTAAACAATATACGTATTTTATCAAGTAGTTTGTCATCTGAATATAATTCAATGGAACCAATTGCAGATCCTATTTTATTAAGAGTATCTTGTGTAATCTCCCCAGTATAATCACCATTATTTAATGTTCCCTTAATAGATTCTATTAATTTTCCTTCTTTATTTTTAATAACAAATTTTATTTCTCCATTTATATTTTTTAAACTTGCTGTTATTTTAGTTTGTTCAAAAACACGACTACTAGATGCTGGATATTTTATATAGCCATAAGAATTCCTAGAATTTTTCTTAGTATCAGCTTTTGAATAATCTCCTACTCCACTTGCAAATACTGATTTAGAATCATTATAATAATTTATAAAATTATTAATCATTTCATGACCTTTTTTATCATTTGCCATAAATGGTGAAAAGAAATTTTTATCTCCATCAAAATTTGCCCAAACCATATAATAAGGCATATTAGATTGCGATACTATATTTGATATATCATTAAACCAATCTAAATTTTTATTTCCTGATGGTGCCATTCCTCCACCATTTACACGTACACCAGTTTCAGACACTGCTGAAAGTTTACCTCTTTCATCTGCAATTCCTTGTACTAAGTTAATCGTATCTTTAAATGTATATAGCCATTTGTCTTCTTTAGAAACTGGATCATCATTATACATATCAAAAGCTATGACATCGATAAATTGATCTCCTGGATATCGTGACAAATAATCTGCTTTGTCTTGAAATGGGCCATTTGGTGAATATACATATAATAAATTATGAACCTCTTTTTCATCACGTAAATATTCTACTGTGTATCGATAAAGATTTTTATATGATTCTTCATCACAAAATGCTTTACCCCACCAGAACCAACTTCCATTGTTTTCATGGAAGGGTCTAAATAGAATTGGTACCTCTTTAGCTTCTAACTTTTTAGAATAACTTGCAATTTGATTCAAATATCCAGTATATACTTTATTTAAGTCACCTCCTGGCATAATTCTTTGAACTACGTTTTCTGTAATAACTCCTGGTGTATATCCTGAATAATCATAATTTCCATTAACATCCTTACCTTTTTCAGCCACTAATGCAAAATTTGGCATATGTGCTGATAAAGTTATGATTCCACCTTCTGATGCTGTATCTATACTTAAATTCACTGCTTTTGTTACTAAATCTGTTCCATTTGCTTTTTCTGCATCACTTAATTGCAGCTCAGCTCCAGTTAAAGAAAGTGCATCAATACCACATATTGCTGCAATGGATCCTGTTATATCTTTTGTATCAGAATTACTACTGCCCTGTGCTCCATTTTTTAGAACTGCTTTATAGTGGGTATCATTTTGATGCCCATATAAAACTTTATCTGTTTTGCCTATTCCTACTAAATATGCATATAAATTTGCTGTTTTATCAATTGCTTTAGAATCCACTAATTTAACTTGGTTTGGCATTTTTCCTGACAAATCGCCAATTTCAACTTTATCTTGTTTTGTAGGAACAACAGATTTTAGGACATATATATCCTCTGCTTTACCTTTTTCAAAATTAATATTATCTATATATATATCACCTTTATAATCTGTATTAGCTCCAATAATTCCTATTGTAACTGAACTTATATTAGAATCTTTAGGATCAAATTTAAGAGTAACCTTAGCTTTCTTTAATCCTCCACCAATATCAACTGCATCATTTAGATTTATTTTATCAAAAACATTTGCAACTTCTTTTCCGTCTTTATCACTAATAAATAGTTTTCCTTGAAAGCTTCCTTCTGTCATCTTACTTGAATCATATATGAAATCATATGTTAATACATTATATCGATCAAATGAAATTGGTTTATTAAACAAATTTATTATTTTAAATTCACTCCATGACACTGCACTATCTTTGCTATAATCAATTGAAAGTTTCATAGTCTTGTTTGCATCATCAAAATTAACAACATTTTCAACAGATCCGTTGTAAGCATAAGAACCACCAAATTTCCATCCATCAAGGACCTTTGTTGAATCCTCAAAATTCCATTCTAATCCTTTTTCATCTTCTACTGATGCATTTGCAGTAATAGGAGCTTGTACCATTGTTACCGTCATTACAACTGTCATAAAATAAGCAGCTAAATTTTTATTCTTTTTTGATTTCATGTACTATTCCCCTTTTCATCTTAATTTAACGATTAATTAACCTTTTTTAATTGTATAAAAAATTTTAGGTTATTAGTATTAATAACAGATAGATTTCTTTACCGAAGTTGGTTAAACGTTATCAATTTTAAACAAAAAAATCATTCACCATTATTTTAGCTTATAAATAAATATAATTAACTTAACGATTAATTAAAACAATTACATTATACTATGTATTAGGTAATATTTCAACACACTATTCTAATAATACTTAATAAAATGATAAGTTTATAACATAACTTCATAAACTTATCATTCTATATTGATTTACTATGCAATTAACTTAGTTCTACTTATAATATATTCTTGTCATTTTCTTTCTTAAATTTAATAGAGTGCAAGTAAAAAAATACACTTAACTTATGATACTAAAATTCCTAATATGGTTATTTCTTTCGCTTTATTCTCTTTAATTACATTTACTTCTATTTTATATTCTTTAATTTCATCACTTAATTCTAAGATTTCTGTTGACGAATAATCTCCCCAGCCGTATTTAAAATAAGTGTCTAATAATACTTTTTCCTTATCATTTACATTAACACTGATTTTACCTGCATTTTCAGATGTACTCTTTTTATATAATAAAATAATATTTTTCGCTTCTACTTCTATTACTAATTTTCCCTCTTCATTAACTTCACCATTAAAAATCCATCCATTTTGAAACACTTGAAATCCTTCAGCATAGTTTTTAAAACCAATGTTTTCTTTAGGTGAAATTTTAAGATTATTTAAAATAGTTCCATTTATATATCTGTCTTCAAATACACATGGTGTTTCTAAAGTATTATCTATAATATTTATTCCTTCACCTTTTTTATAATCATTTTCATATACACTATTAATAAAGTTTATTAATAACTGTGATATTACATAATGTCCATCATCATTTGGATGAACTTCATCTGTTAATAAATCTGCGTATTTCATTTTATTATTTTCCACTTCAATCTTAATCGCATCTCTAAAACTTATCATAGGAATATTATATCTTTCCCCTACTGCTATTTCTTGATCTTGTACATTAAATCCAGTGTCCATAGTCATAAATACTTCTATAACTGAGGGCTTACTTTTACTGCTTAATAATTTTCTAATTTCACTTTCATATGCAACTTTACAAGAATAATCTTCATCATCATTTACAGCAGCATCAACAAAAACTATATCTGGATTTTCACTTATAATTTGTCTTTCAACCCTATGAACTCCTATAAGTGATCCTGTAGCTCCTACTCCTGCATTTATATGTTTAACATTTACATTGTTAAATTTTTCTTTAAACCACTTATAAGTTAATTCAACATAACACTTTTCATAAACTGTTGAATTACAACCTTGAGTTATAGATCCGCCTAAAAATGCTATTGTTATATCTTCACCCTTTTCAGCTTTTTCAATTAACTTTAAAATTCTACTTACATCACCTTTATTGACTAAAGACTTTTTTAACATTTGCTCTGTTATTTTAAATCCCATTTGTCTTCCTCCTTATAATATCTTTAACATATAGCTCTGATTAAAATTCAACATAATCTCTTTAATTTATAATTTGAATAATTATTATAATGTAAGTATAATGATTTCTATAAATATAAACTTGCACTATTTCAGCAAATAGTACCATTATTTTGATATTAAACACGTTATATATGCTATTTTTAATCCTTCATCTAGAATTTATTATAATAAGTTCATGATAAAATATATATTGAGAGGTATTCAATATGGATAAAAATATTTTAAAAGAAATTACACATTATGGAGATTCAATGTTTCCAATTTATAGTTACAATATTAATATTGGCAATAAAGTAAACATGCTTAATTGCCATTGGCATGATGAAATTGAATTTATTTTAATTATCTCAGGCAACGCTGTATTTCAAACAGAAAGTTCTTCTTATGAAGTCAATCCCGGTGAAATCATCATTATTAGCAGTGGTGAACTTCATTCTGCTTATAGCTTAAGCACTAATGACAATTGTATTTGCAAATCTCTAGTATTTAATAGTGAAATGTTAAGCAGCAAAAGTAGCGATGCAATTCAAATAAAATTCATAAATCCACTTATAAATAACCAATTAATTCTGCCACATCATCTCATTTGTAATAATGATAATGAAATAGCTATAAGAACCTTTTTAAAAGATTTAATAACAACCTTAGATTCTAAAGAAAATAATTTTGAACTAATAGCTAAGTCATATTTATATATGATATTTTCTAAAGTAATGCTAATGGTTACTTACAAGGACACCAGTGAACTAATCAATAATAATAGCACTAATAAAATAGATAATATTAAACATATTCTTGATTATATTCATATTAACTATAATAAACCTCTTACAATAAAAGAACTTTCAGCAGAACTTAAAATGAGTGAAGGTCACTTTTGTAGAGTTTTTAAATCTATTACCTTTAAAACTCCTGTTGATTACCTTAATTACTATAGAACAACAAAAGCTCAAGATTTACTTTTAAGTAGTAATAAAAAAGTTTTAGAAATTTGTATGGATGTTGGCTTTAATAATCTCAGTTATTTTATAAATGTTTTTAAAAAGAATACTGGATATACACCTTCTACTTTCAGAAAAAACTTTAAAATCTAAGTTTTATTTTAATAAAAAAATGGGAGTGTAGCTAGATTTGTGTAAAATAAATCTAGTTACAATCCCTTCTTATATTTTTAAATTGAATCCTATTAACGAATAATTATAGTTTATCCTCATAAATCTTAACTTTTAAGTCTGTCTTCCATTCTTGTAGTTTAGAATTATAAGTTACCCCTTGCTTTTGTTTTAGTAATAATGATTTAATCTGATCTTTTACTTGATCTAATGGAGTTACTTCTGCATCTAATGAAAATTTAGAATCTTTATTTTCATTATAATATACTTGAACCTCGTCATCTGTAACTGTTACATCTTTCACCATATAGTTTTGGATTACATTTGTTATAATTTGTGTCTTCATAGATTCCTTAAGTGTATCCTCTGTCATGCCACTTTGTTGTAACGCACTCTCAAATTGTTCTTTTTGAGCATATCTGGCATTGATTTGCTTCATTTGTTGATCAATTTGCTTATTTATATCATCATCTGATGGTTTAATATTTAATTGAGTAGCTTTAATTAGAAGTATCTTTCCATTTATCATATCATCTAATCGTTTTTCCTTCATTTGCTTTAATTCATCTTTGACTTCATCATTAGTTTCATAATCATCGCCAAACTGTTTTTTTAACTGAGCATCATATTTACTAATTTCTTTATCAAAATCTTCTTTTGTTATCTTTTCTTTTCCAACTGTTGCAATAACTGTTTTTTGCATTACTTCTGGTGTCTTTTCAATTATATTGCATCTAATCGTTAATACTGTAATTATTAATATAGATATTGCTACAATAATTTTTTTTAGTCTTTTCAAAACTTTTCCTCACTTATTTCTAAATATAATTCGGTTTTTCACACTATTTTATAAAATAAACTAATAAAAGTTAATCTTTTTTATGGAAAAATCATCAATACAAACTTTTATTATACTTTATTTTTTTAATTGTACTTTTATATAATATATTAAATTGAATGCAAATTCAACTTACTATGGAAAGACTGCTTTTCTTCTACATCTTGAAGTTTATTTGTATCAAAATACAATTTTTAAAGATATTACTTTTTTCAAAAAAGATATGTTGTAATTATTTACACAATTGTGTTATTATTAAACATAGCATAGAAAATACTTATTAGTAACTCTTAGTCAATATAATCATTTATATTTTGTAGTCTTAAATTGGGAGGAATATTGCAATGAAATTAAGTATAAAAAAATTAAACTTCAAAGAGATAGGAACTAAATTTAAAAATCTTACCATAAGAAAAAAATTGTATAATTCTTTCATAATACTATCATTTATAGGGATGATATCAGGTTTAATAGGTTTAATATTCATCCAAAAAACAACTACTGACTATAACTACGCCTTAATTAATTATGGTTTTTCTCAAGGCGATATAGGTAAACTTGGTATCGAAATCGAAAAATCAAATTCACTAGTAAGAGATACTTTATTTTTAACTGATCCTAATGAACGAAATGATGCAAAAAAGTCTCTTAATAGTTCTTTGGATAAAATCGATGAATTATTAAATATAATTTCAAATTCTACAACAACAGATACCGAAAAAGAAAATTTAAACAAAATTAAGACTAATCTAGCAAAATATAAACAAGTTAGATCTACTGTAGTAATAAAAGGAATGGCCAATGATAGAGATGAAGGATTAAAGATTTTTAGAACACAAGGTCTCGATTTAATGAATGAAATTAGCGATGATATTTCATTGTTATTGCAGACTAAAATAGATATTTGCAATCAATTATCTACTAGATTAACTATTTTAAAATTTGTCAGTATAATAACTGTTATAATAACTATGATAGCTTCTATTATTCTCAGTCTATTCTTAGCTAAATATATCACTAAACAAATCAGTGATCCTATAGATAGTATGAAAAATGTAGCTGAGGAAATGGCAAGTGGAAATTTAGATGTTTCTATAAACATAACTTCAAATGATGAGATTGGTCTATTAGCATCTTCATTTTCACAAATGATCATTACTTTAAAACACTATATTAATGAAATCTCCATTGTTTTAGGAAATATCTCTCAAGGTAATTTAAATATTTCCACTTCTCAAAATTATAAAGGCAATTTTATAGAAATTAAAACCTCATTGGATAATATATCGCAGTCCTTAAGCGAAGTATTCTTAGAAATTAGAGATGCTACCTCACAAGTAAGCAATGGTGCTGATCAAGTTTCTAGTACTTCGCAAGTCTTATCTCAAGGCGCTGCCTACCAAGCTAATTCCATAGAAGAACTTTCTATATCTATAGAAGAAATAAATAATCAAGTTCAGAATACTTCTGCAAATGCAGATAATACTAAATCTATTACTATGAATTTAGTTAAAAACATTGAAAATAGTAATAATCAAATGAATGAAATGCTATTCGCTATGAATAATATTGAAAAATCCTCTAAAGATATAAACAATATTCTTAAATCAATTAATGATATAGCTAAAGAAACAAATCTATTAGCATTAAATGCTGCAATAGAAGCAGCTAGAGCTGGAGAAGCTGGAAAAGGTTTTGCCGTCGTAGCTGACGAGGTTAGAAAATTGTCTGACCAAAGTGCAGATGCCGCTAAACAAACTACAATGCTTGTTAAAGATTCTATAAATGCTGTTTATAAAGGGAGAGAATTAGCCAATAATACTGCCAAAACACTATTAGAATTAGTTAATAGTGTAGATAATGTTACTAATTTAATATCTGATATTACCATCACCTCTAGAGAACAAGCTGAGTCTATCAATAAATTACATGGTGGCATATTACAGATATCAGATGTTGTTCAGTCAAATTCTGCAATAGCTGAAGAAAGTGCAGCATCTAGTGAAGAATTAACAGCTCAAGCTGAAACTTTAAATATAATGATAAACAAGTTTAAGCTTAAAATTTAATTTTGTGTATAAAAATAGCAGATAGCCTTACTGCAATAAAGCTATCTACTGTTTATATAAATATTTATAACATTCACTAATAACCCTTTAAGCAAGATAATTTATAAAACCACTATAGATTATCTTGCTCACTTTTATTTAAATCTTTAACAGTATCTCTTATAATAATTTTTCCACTTATAATTCTTCTAGCTGGTTTATAATCAACTTTATGTATCTTTTTAAGTATTACTTCAACAGCAGTTTCAGCCATAGTCTTCATATCTACTTCAAATGTTGTAATCGCTAAATCAGACTTTTCAGATATTAAATAATTATCAAACCCTATAACAGAAATATCTTCTGGAACACGATAACCTTTATCTTGTAATTTTTTAATAACAAGATGTGCTACTGAATCACAATTACATGCAAAAGCAGTTGGCATTTCCTCTGGCAATTCAAATTCTAACTCTTTTTTTTCAATTTCTCTGTCTGATATATATCTATTAGGCGAATATTCAATATCGTTTTCAAGCAAAGCCTTTGCAAATCCTAAAAAACGGTCCTGAATGCTACTAGTAGCATGAGGATTTCCAACAAACACAATATCTTTATGACCCATCTCAATCAAATAATCAGTTAATAAATACATACCATAATAATTATCTGATGTAACAGTATCATAATTACTATGTTTATCATATGAGTCTAATAGTACTAGTGGAACATCATCAAGATTACTAAGATATTCAACATATCCTCTTTTCAATTCTCCCATTACTATAATTCCATCTACCTTACTATCTTGTATCATTCTTGGAATTGATTTCTTTTCTTCATCTTCTTTACTTATAATTTCCATAATTCCATAATATGATTTTTTAGTTAGTGCATTTAATACATTTTGATATAAATCCCAATAAAAAGAATGATACATTTCAACAAATCTTTCTGGGATCAATACACCTATATTATAAGTATACCCATCTCTCAACGAACGTGCTATTGAATTTTGACGATATCCCATTTCTGCTGCTACCTTTTTTATCTTAGCACGCAGTTCGTCACTCACTCCATCTTTATCCGACAAAGCTTTTGAGACCGTTACCTTACTTACCTTTAAAACTTCAGCAATATCAGCAAGTTTAATCGCTTTTGCCATATTATTCATGCTCCTTTCCATCTATATTAAGTTATCATAAACATACACAATATTCATAATAACATAATATATAACTATCAATATATTAAACTTTGTAATTGCAGTATATAAAATTACAAAATAGCTTCATATTAGAAGATATTATAATTTTTTCACCTTATTTCAAGTTTTATTGCGATACTTCTTAATTTGACCTATTCAAATTTATAAAACGACTTATTTCTATTTAATTTATATCAATATATTACTTTTAAACTCATATACAGTGATTATATAACAAAAAGCTGTATTTCGCTATCAATTATATAACTCAATAAGAGTTCGAAGCATTAGCTAAAATACAGCTTTAAAATTTCAACTTTTATATTCTATAACTTTATAATATACATTTTACATTAACATATAAATTTATACTATAATCTTCCTTCCTCACCGTCTATGGACCCAAGTTCATTGTGTTCTTTTATAAACTTTACCGTTTCATCTATGGTAGTGTATGCTAATCCTACATAAGTATCAGCAGCGCCATAATAAATTGCAATTCTTCCTGTTTCAGCATCAGCTAATGTTGCACATGGGAATATAACATTGGCTACAAATCCGCGTTCTTCATACCATTCTTCTGGTGTTAACATTATACTGCCTGCTCTATACAAAACTTTCGATGGACAATCTTTATCTAAGATTGCTGCACTCATAGAATAAACTAGACCATTACAAGTTCCTGTTACACCATGATAGAATATCAACCAACCTTCATCTGTTTCAATAGGTGCAGGTCCACAACCAATTTTTACTGATTGCCACCAACCTGATCCACCTTTTTGCATTACAATTCTATGTTCTCCCCAATATTTTAAATCAGGACTCTTACTTAAGAAAATATCTCCGAATGGTGTATGTCCATTATCGCTAGGACGAGAAAGCATAAGATATTTTCCGTCAATTTTTTTAGGGAATAATACTCCATTACGATTGAATGGAAGGAATGGATTTTCTAATCTTGTAAATGTCTTAAAATCAGTTGTTTTTGCTAATCCAATTGTGGCACCATCAAAATCTCCACACCATATAATATAGTAAGTGTCTTCAATCTTTAATAATCTTGGATCATATGCATAAAGTGGTTGATATGGCTTACCAGCTTCATCTACAAATTGAATTTTTTCTTTGTCAAATTCCCAATTAACAGCATCTTTACTATGCCCTAAATAAATATGTGGCCTTCCATTAATTGTTTCTCCACGAAATACACCTATAAATTCATCTCCATAAGGCATTACTGCACTATTAAAAATTCTTGCTACTCCTTCTACAGGATTTCTTCCTATAATAGGATTTTCAGTATGTCTCCATATTGGTCCATTAAAATTTAGTGGTTTCTCTTGCCATGGGATGTTTGATAAATTTCCTTCTAAAATTTTACTCATATTAATATCACCTTTCCAAAGGAATTATTACTTTTATATAATTGTTCTATAAATTACTTAAAATCACATAATTTCATAATATTCCTTACTCTATATTTTATTACTTTTATTACTTTGAATTATATTATTATTAAATCTATTCTTTTACAGATCCCGATACTAATCCACTATAGATACGTTTTTGCAATGAAATAAATACAATTAACGTAGGAATCATAATTACTATTATTCCAGCGGATATTATCTCCCAATGTGCTCCATATGGACCTTTAAATTTAAATAATGTTGTTGATAATGTTAACAAATTTGCATTCGGTGTATATAGGAACGGAGTATAAAAGTCGTTATAAACACCAACCCCTTTTGTAATTAATACTGTTACAATAGCAGGTGAAAGTAACGGAAGAATAATTTTGTAAAATATTTGAAAATAATTTGCTCCATCAATAATAGCAGATTCATCTAACGAAACTGAAATGTTTTCTAAGAATTGTAAAAAAATGTATATAGTCATTATATCTGTGCCACAATATAATATTATTGGTGCTAATCTAGTATTAAATAAACCTAATCCAGATACTATTTGGAAAGTTGCAACTTGTGTTGCAATACCTGGAATCATTACTGCAACTAAAAACATTCCGTTTACAAATTTACTGAATTTTGTTTTAAATCTACTAAAAATATACGCTGCCATAGAACCCGTTAAAACAGATCCCAGTAAAGAGAATACTAAAATAATAACTGTATTTTTAAAACCAATAATCATATTACCTTTTTGGAATACTTCTTTAAAGTTATCAAAATTCAAAAAAGAACTTGGCAATGATAAAACATTAGTTGTGGTATATTCAGTTCCAGTCTTAAATGCCGTAAAAAATACCGTCAATAGAGGGATAACGAATATTAATAGTAAAAATATTAAAAATGCATATTTAATTATTCCAAAGAAAACTTCTTTAGAATTAAGTTTTTTTCTACTCATTATTTCATCATCCTTTCCTATTCATAACATAATTTTGTATACTAGTAACTATAATACATATAAGTAATAGCACCATTGCCATTGCAGATGCAAGACCAACTCTATGATTTTGGAATGCATACTGTACAGTTTGAATTATGAAAGTCATAGTTCCATTACCGCCATTAGTCATAATATATGGTGTTTCAAATGCAGATAGTGCTCCTGTAATAGACAAGAATAATTGCAATCCTAAAATAGTTGAAATACCTGGAAGAATTATATGTCTAAGTTGTTGAAATTTGTTTGCTCCATCTACTCTCGCTGCCTCTAGGATATCTGATGAAATAGACGCCATTGCTGCTGAAAACATAACTATGTTATATCCCACATATCTCCAAACTGATACAAATGCAAGACTTATATTATTAGTGCTTGTATCTTGTAGCCAAAGTTTTGTAAGTCCTCCTAAGCCCACCATATTTAAAACAGTATCTAGTGTACTGCCTGGTTGGAAAAAGAATATAAACACGAATCCTATAGCTACACTATTAACTAATGAAGGGAAAAAGTACACACCTTTGAATACACCAGATGCTTTACACCCAAAAGAAACTAAATATGCAACTATAACAGCCAATCCAATTTGAACAAAAGTTGCGATGAAATAATAAATACTTACAAATAACGGCTGCCAATATTTAATATCACTAAACATAGTTTGATAATTCTTTAATCCTATGAAATTCTTAGTTTTACTTATCCCATCCCAGTCTGTGAAACTATATCCAAACATTGATATTGCTGGTATATAAGTAAATACTGTTAATAATATTACTGGTATTATTAAAAATGCAATAGAAATTACAATTTTCTGTTTTTTATAAGGTAAGGAAGAGAAGTTTAATTTTTTCTTTATATTTTTAGTTGATATATCACTAGAATTTACTGTGGCATTTTCATTAGTTTTTGTCATTATAACACTCCTTTACTCTTAAATTGAAAAGCGATATCCCTATCTTAAATTAGATATCGCTTTTCTTTTTTCAAACTACTACATTAAAATATTACTTACTAATCGAATCTACTCCAGAAGCCCAGCTCTTATTTAATGAAGCCATATACTCTTCAAAAGTTTGTTTACCATTACCTAATCCAATTTCAATTATAGTTTTAACCCATTTACTATCATTAAGATTAATTAATGATTCTTTTTGTACTTTATCTAAATCAATTGTACTTTGTGTAGTACCCATCTTAGCTTGCACTAATTCTAAGTTAGATGCTCCTGATAAATAATCTGGTAATTTCGCACCAACAATAGAAGAAATCATTTCAGAATCATTTGGATATTTTTCTACAAAATATTTTACAAAGTCCTTTGCAATGTCTTTATTTTTACTATGAATATTTACACCCATCATATAATCTGAAGCAATTTGCACATATTGTTTGCCATCATGTAATGCAGGTGCTCCCATAAATTTGATATTTTCAGGCGTCTTAGATTTAGCTTTAATTTGACCTACTGCCCATGATCCTAAGCTCATTATTCCAATTTTGCCGTCTGCTAAATCTTGTTTTGATTTTTCCCAATCAGATGTCATTGGATCTTTTTCAACATATTTATTAGCTACTGAATCATATAAAATCTTTAACGATGTATAAGTCGGAGAACCTGGCGCAAATGCTTCTTTACTATAAACCATCTTATTCATGTAATCTATATCTCCAGAAATCTCAATTTGTTGCGCATTGCTCCAGTTAGTTAAAGCCCAATCATCATGATAGTTAGTATATAAAGGAACTACATCAGGCTCCTTTTCTTTTATAGCTTTTAATGCAACTTGAAATTCCTCTGGTGTTGTTGGTGTTTTTGTAATTCCAGCATCCTTTAAAACTTTTTCGTTATACACATACCCATTAGCGTTTGCACCAGTTGATAAACCATAAATTGTTCCCTCTACATTTGCATTATCAAGAAAACCATATTTACCCTTAAGTTCATCATTAGTTCCTATTGGTTCATAAAAATCTTTATATTGGTTTTTAGTAATATTGGCAGGCATCATTAAAACATCACCATAGTCTTCTGTACCCATTCTAGTACTCAAAGTATTTTGATAATCATTCACTGATTCAAAATTAACTGTAACTCCAGCATGTGATGCTTCAAATTCTTCTTTATATTTTTTAAATGTTGCATCCATATCAGTTCTATGAGTTAATACAGTAAGTGTTTTTCCTTTATCTCCAGTACTTCCAGTGTTAGCGTTTCCACCACAACCAGTTAAAGATCCCACTGTTAATGCTCCAGCAAGCAATAATGCTAATTGTTTACGTACTTTCATTTTACATACCCCTTTTCTTTTAAGTTAACGTTTAACCACTTTTAGTATATATGGTAAACTATTTATTGTCAATAACTCTGAATATATTTTAATCACCTTTTTATAACTCATTTAAAGAACATAGTTTCAAACAGCTTTTTTATCGCTATTATAGCCATTTGCATCTCCTATTATATATTTTTTTATGCCTGGCCAAGCACAAAAACTGCTTATAAAGCTAATGAATGAAAACGTAAATAACAAAATAATCGGTAAAGTAAATGGAATAAATAAAATACTTCCCTCAAATATTGCTACACACAATAAAAATGTCGGAAAAGAATGTTTTATATAAGCAATACCTAATAAAAATGCATTTTTTAAAATTGTTCTTAATGGTAAGTCTACCTTTACAATCATAGGATATACATATATACATGAAACCCCTAACAAGACAATAATTACAACTGTAAAGGAAATCATCAAATTATAAATCACACCATCTGAATGCATATAAAATTTCATTATCCACCATAAAACAAACATAAATGTAACAGCTAAAATTCCACTCATGAAAGAGTATTTCCAATTCTTCTTAAACGCTTCTCTAAAATCATAAAACAAATCAGAAGGCTCATCCTGTACCATTCTAATTGTTACAGCGGTCATAGCACCAATAGCTGGACCAATTGTAATAATTGGAACGCAACTAAGTATAAAAAATATGTTTAATTTTATAAGTGATGTAAACTCTCTAGCAAATAAATCAAAAAATAAGACAAGCCCTTCTTTAGGCGGTGCATCTTTTGGCACACCAGCCCCTTCTTTATTGTAATCTAAAAAAAACATTTTCATAATACATCTCCATAAACAAACTACTCACCTATCAAAATCAGGTGAAATTGATATATAAAAGGCTAAATAATTAGAAAATCAACGCCCTTTTAAAATTAATTTTTCTACGAAAACAAAAGAGCAGGATTAAAACTCATCCTTTTATATATTTTTTATAATCTCAAAATTTAATACCTTCGAAATTAATTGCAAATAGTTTTTTCTGTTTCTTTATCAAATAGATGAATTTTTTCAGCATCAATTGCTAACCTAACTGATTCACCAGGCTCTGCAACGTTGCTTGTTGAAGTACGCACTGTAATTTTTAGCCCATTGCAATTAACATGCAAATATACTTCAGCACCCATTAATTCATGAATAACTACTTCAGTATTAATTACATTTTCTTTGTGTTTTTCTAAAAAATCTTTTTCTATATGAATATGTTCTGGTCTAATACCAAGAACTATATTTTTTTCAACATATGATTCTAATAATTCTTTTGCACACTTACTTTGAGGAATTAAAATACTATATTCTTTAAAGTTAACATAATAATTTTCATTTCTTTTTTCAATAGTGGATTCAATGAAATTCATTTGTGGTGATCCAATAAATCCAGCAACAAATAGATTACATGGTGAATTATATAAAGCTATAGGCGTATCTGCTTGTTGTATATATCCATCTTTCATAACAACTATGGTATCTCCCATCGTCATTGCTTCAGTTTGATCATGAGTAACATATACAAAAGTAATATCTAATGTCCTATGTAGCTTTATTATTTCTCTTCTCATCTCTGCACGTAATTTTGCATCTAAATTCGAAAGTGGTTCATCTAAAAGAAAAACAGATGGCTCACGAACCATTGCTCGTCCTAAAGCCACACGTTGTCTTTGTCCTCCTGAGAGTTCTTTAGGTTTACGATTTAATAAATGCTCAATATCTAAAATTTTAGCAACTTCTTTAGTTTTTTGATCTATCACTTTTTTATCTATTTTACGTAAATTCAATCCAAAACCTATATTTTTATATACAGTCATATGAGGGTATAGTGCATAATTTTGAAAAACCATTGCAATATCTCTATCCTTGGGTGAAACTTCGTTAACTAATCTGTCTCCAATATATAGTTCTCCACCAGTTATATCTTCCAGACCTGCTATCATTCTTAAAGTAGTAGATTTACCACATCCTGATGGTCCTACAAGAACAACAAACTCCTTATCCTCAATCTCTAAATCCAATCCTTTTACAACGGTTACATCTCCAGGATAAGTTTTTACTATATTTTTAAGTGAAATACCAGCCATAATAAGCCTCCTTATATTTAATATCATGTTTTTAGGTTAAAATATACTTGTCCTTCGTTATTTTTTAGGTTAACGTTAATCTTTACTCATATATAGAATATCATTTTTTATTAATAGTTACAATATTAAACAAAGAATTTATATTAAAACTTATCTATTTTTATATAAATATTCTCTTGATATTTTGCTATTATATGTATATTATTAATAATTTTATTTAAATTATTGTTTTATGGAAATTTTCACTTTAATTAATATTCTAAATTAATCATTACTTTTAAATTATTTCAATCTTTTAAAAGGTAACAAATTTTTAGTAACTTTAATATAATTCTGCTTAAACTTATATATTACAAATAATAAAAATACAAAAGGCAGAAAATCCTTTTGCTAATCCACAAAATTATTTTCTGCCTTTAAGTAGAATAAATTGCATTCTCTATTTTTTGTTTATCATAATCCAATATTTTAATGTAGCTTACATATAACTTATTTAATACCTAATTATATTTCATGTATAATGTTCTTACTTTTTAGTAATTTTATCGTATCTTGATTTAACAAAAATTGCAGCTGCTATACCAATTACAAAAATAATCATCATAAAATAAAATACATGTAAAATATCAGAATATCTCAGTATCAAACCTGTGAATGCTGGAATAACTGCTGATGCTATACCTCCTGCTGTTGAAACCATTGCCATTGTTGCACCTTTATTTTTCCAAAATAGCTCTCCCATTGCAGTTTGAGCCATTTGTAATACTCCTGCTGATGATAATCCTATAAAAATGAAACCTATTGTTGCAGCTGTTTCTGTCTTTAATAATAATAATAACACAAGAGAAATTATTCCTATTATCGGATAGATAACTAAAACTAATACAGGTTTTACGGTTTTTTGTAAAAGCTTTGCTAATATGAATACTGAAACAAGCGCTCCTATACTATAATAAGTTATTAATTTTAAAGAACTTATTTGAGTCATTCCTACAATTTTTTGGCCAAAAGTGGGCATCCATATTTGAAATCCAGTAAATATAGCATTAGATGTAAATCCTATTATTATAAGCGCTAAACCTTCTTTTATCAATACTGGTTCCACATTAAATTCTGTTCTAGTTATTTGCTTTCCATCATCAGATACTTCTATTTGATTTGCTTTAGGAAATTTTCTAGTAAGTAAAAACATACCATTTACCAAGTATATTGCAGCAACTAAGAAAAATGTATATCCATAAAACATTCCTCTATTCACAAAAAATCCTATTATTAATGGTAGTGTTATACCACCAATTGCTATGAATGCCTTTATTACAACAGTTGCTGTTCCTGGTGTTTTGGGAAAACACTCTATTAATGAAGGATAACTAGCTGAATCCACAAACGCATGAGATAAACCTGCAAATACTGATAATAGAATTGCAATTCCATAACCTGGTGCAAAAGGTATACCAATTAAAAATATTACTTCAAAAAATGGTGATAAGCATAGAATTGGTTTTCTTCCCAATCTGTCTGATAACCATCCACTAATATATACTGTTGCTGAACGCGTTAAACCTTCTATAGAAATTAAAAAAGTAATACCTGCTATATCTGTATTAAATTGTGTTGTTACAAAGCCCATATTTGATGAAAGTAAAATAAGAACCATTCCTAGCATCCAATAATTTATGTATATTCCTATTGCAGTTTTAAAGTAGTCATTCTTGAACATTTTACACTCCCCTAAATATATATTTTGATTAAAAAGTTTGCATATAACTGACTTATTTTTTTAACAGCAACTTTATTTCAATTAAAGTTTGTTTATTTATTAACATTCTTTTAAGTTATTATATCAAAAATTGTCGCTTTTAACCAATAGATTGTTTCTATTAATTCATTCATTTGTTCTATGCATTATAATAAAATTATATATTTTCTTAAAATTCAATATAATATAATTAATTTGCAAAACAAAAGAGTATCGAATTTTTTTAATCAATACTCTTTCATTACAAGATTTCTTCATTCTTTTATTAATTGTTATATATATTATTCCAGCCTTAAATTAAGGCTAGATTCAAATATTAGACTTTAAATTTATCAACTTCTTCAATCATTTCATTCATCATACTATTAAGTATTTGTGCTGCTGATGCTACTTCTTCTGTTGAAGCATTCATTTCTTCTGACGATGCTGAAATTTCCTCCGCTGATGCTGAAACTTCAACTGAAATAGAAGATAATCCATCTATTTTTGTCACAATAGAATTTTTATCACTTTCTATATTCTCTGCTGAATTTTTAACAATTTCAATTTTAGGAATTACTTCATCAACTGCTTCTATAATTTTTTTAAAAGATATTATTGAATTTTCTATAACATTAACTTGATTTATTAATTCTTGGTCCATATTAACAGAATCTTCAACTATAATATCAGTTTCTTTAGATATTCCACTTATTAGTTCACTAATATTTTCCGATGACTCTTTTGATTGTTCAGCAAGCTGCCTAATTTCATCTGCAACTACTGCAAAACCTTTTCCTGCTTCTCCTGCTCTTGCTGCTTCTATAGCTGCATTTAAGGCTAATAAATTTGTTTGATCTGCTACATCATTTATTAAATTAGTAATTTCATTTATTTTATTTACATTCTTTCCAAGTGCATTGATTTTACTATAAAATAATTTAAATGACTTACTCACATTTGTTACTGATTGATTTAATCCATTCATTTCGCTACTGCTTCCATTTGCCATTATACTTATCTCTCTAGAATTCGAATCTACTGCTTGTATTTCTTTAACCATTTTTGATAACTTATCACTAAATTCATTAAGAATTTCTGCTATATGTATTAACTCTTCTGATTGATCGCTTGTCCCTCTTGCAATTTCAGATATTGCTTCGGTAACATTTTGTGATACACTTGCTATTTCTTCTGATATAGTTGATAAATTCTCTGATTGCGTATTAATATTTGAAGAATTTTCTTTTACCCGCTTTATCATTGTTCCCAATGATTGCTGCATTAATTTCATTGAATTAGTCATTTCTCCAACTTCATCTTTTTGATTCAAGTATTTAATTGGAACTTCCTCACTCAAGTTTCCTTCTGCCAACAATTTCAAATGTTTTGAAGTTAATTTTACACCATTAGATATATTATTAGCAATTATATATACCATCCCACTTCCAATTAATATAAATATTATAGAAGATATTATAACTGAAAATTTTAAACTAGATAGTTCTGATAATATTTCACCTTGTGTTACTATAACACCTACAGACCATTCAGTTCCACCAACAGGTGCATAACCTACGTATTTGTCCACTCCACCAAAAGTATATTTACCTATTCCTGTTTCACCAGCTCCCATTTTTATTTCAATATCTGCTAACTCCTGTAATCTAGGATCTTTTTTAACTTCTTCAACTGGATTATACATATCAATAACCTTGCTCTTATCAGTGCTAGCAATATTTGTACCATCTTTTCTAATCATAAATGCATAACCAGTTTGTCCAACTTTAAGTTGATTGGTTAATTCACTTAAATAATTACCATCTCTCGTCTCTATCAATGCACCTATAATTTGATTATCATATTTGACGGGAACTGCATATACAACTACTAAATCTCCGCCAGTGTTACTTACTATTGGGTCAGATACATTACTTTTTCCCAACAATGCATTTTTTAAATACGCTCTTTCTTTAACATTAGCAATGGATCCATCGGTTTTTTTAATATCTCCGTTTAAATCTACAAATTCTAATCTAATACTTCCCATTCTTTTTGCTTCATTTGAAAGAATTGGTATCTTGCTTTCTGTTGCAATATTAGGATCACTTATTTCTGGTCTTTCTGCAATAGTTTCTAATGATTTTAACTGACCTTCAAGTCTTCCCGAAACATTGCTTGCAGTTTGTTCTGCAATCTTTGGTAAAGTCTTTCCTAAATTTGATCTTAATGCATTTGATGAATTCACAAATGAAATTACACCTAATCCTATACATATAATTCCTAATAATAAGCCTAAAAACACTATTAATTTTGTTTTTATACTTTTCATAATTTTCCCCCTATCACTATTTGCTACTCTCATAGTTCCTATAATTCTTTATTTTACTAAATTGTGATTTTTAAGTATTTTTTAATTTTTTTAATCTATTCATATCTTTTAAATTTTCTTATAAATAATCAGGAAATTTAGAAATGTATAGTGAAATTCATTATTTGAATAAAGTGTTTTATAAATCAGAATTTCTAACTTTAAATAAATAAAATATTATTTCTGCAATTCAACTTTCCTTAGTAACAAAAAAGTGCCCATATGATTATGGACACCAAAACAAAACACAAAATTTATTATAAATACATTCTGGCAACCTGACAATCATAGAAAATAAGATTTTCCTTAGACTCATAGCTTTGCGACCTTATCTTTCAATAAGTGTGCTATTAACATTATATTTTTACTTCTATTCTATCATTACATTTTTTTACAACATATTTAACACACTAGTATCCTAAGACTTAGTTCCACACACCTAAAATATATACTTTTAGCACATAAAAATATTGAATTTGTCTCAAAACAAGTGAATACTTAATTATGCCTTTAGCTAATAGATTTGCATTAAAGTTTCACAACATATACATTATTAAAATAATTGATATATTAATTATGCATAAATCAAAGAAAATATCAATTATTTAACACTATTGTGTAAAATATTAAGTACTGTACGTAAATCAGTCACTGCTATTTGTCCAGGTGCTGAGGCCTTATTAGCTGCTCCAAATGTTAATGCTGAACCAAATACTTCACCTGCTAAACGGCTTATAACCCCAGTACCAGCCATAGACATTGTAATTATTGGACCTTCAGCATAATTTTGAACCATTTCATTTGTAGCCGAAAGTAAAACTAATACATCACTTTGATTTTGAGGCATTACTGCAATTTTAGGTAAATCAGCTTTTAATTCTTGCATTTTTCTTAAACGTGATACAATTTCTTCTTGAGTTGGAGTTTTAAAGAAATCATGATTTGACATTATAACCTTAACTCCAGAAGCTCGTGCAGAAGCAACTATATCTTTAACCACTTCATCACCAGTGAAAAGTTCCACATCAATTAAATCAACTAATGTAGTTGATGCAATTTCTTTGTTTAATTGTGCATAATAGTCCACAGATACTTCTTTTTCTCCACCTTCTTTTTTACTACGGAATGTAAATAATATAGGTGTATTTAAAAGAAGTCTTCTTAAATCTTCAAGTACTTCTTTAACTCTTTCTATCTCTTCTACATTTTCATAAAAATCAACACGCCATTCAACAACATCTAAACTAATATTTTTTAATGAATTAACTTCTTCCATAAGTTCTTCCTTTGTTCTTCCAACTATTGGAACACAAATTTTAGGAATTCCTTCTCCAATTATAATATCTCTAACTTTTACTGTTTTTTTCATGATTATCCTCCTAATGTTTCTAAATATGCACATGCAAGTATTATAATTATGTATTAATTTTATAAATAACTCTAGTTTTTATAGCAACAAATAAATAAGAAATTAGTAGAATTTCTATTAATTCACTGTTTCATAATTTTTGTCAGCAACAAATATGTCAATAATAAATGACAATTTTTTATTATAAAATCTGATAATAAATCCAGAAATTATAGCTGTAATAATTGTTCCTTCTCGTACTCCTACAACTTTGTGAAAAAATACCAAAGATGCAATCATTGATAAAACAACAAGCAAAATATCAAATACAACTTTTATAGAACTAAAATCTTTTCCAGTCTTAATTGCAATTGCTTGTACAAATGCTTCACCAGAATTCATAATAACATCCGCTAAAACCGTAAAGCTTACACCCAATGCTAGTACGAAACATCCTAAAAACAATAATATAATACAAGATATATAGCTATATACCGAAATACCACTTAGAATATATCTTGTAAAATCAACAAAACTTCCAAATATGAATGATAAAGGAATCTGTAAAAGTTGAAATATTTGAAACTTTTTCCGTAAAATAAGTATTTGAGAAACTATTAAAATCATATTCCATAAAATAGTAAATACTCCCAAGGAAATATCTGTAAACTTTAAGTTTACTATATAAGGCATTGAGGATATTGGAGATGTTCCAAGTTGTGCTTTTACCATAAGGGTAATCCCCATTGCCATAATAAATAATCCTACAGTAAACAAAATATAACGTTTTATCAATTCTTTTCTAGACAAAATTATACACTTCCTATCTATTAGCAGTACCATTTCATATTGTGTACATTAAAACAAGTTTTATATGTCTTTCCATACAAATACTTTAAAATAACAAATTTTAAAACTTTACATGTTATATAAGCTGCAATAAATATTTTATTACTATATTATAATTCTAACTTAATTCCACTGCAATATAGCTTGATTATCGCAACTTATATGAGCTTTATTTATTTTATAAATCTGCTTTAAATATTATTTAATGTTTAAAAATTCTTTCATATGTTCTATAGGCATTTCTTTTCCAGTAAATAATTTAAACGCTTCTGCTCCTTGGTATAACATCATACCATCACCATTAATCCATTTACACCCTACTTTATCAGCTGTTTCTAATAATTTAGTTACGTGTGGTATATAAACTGTATCAGCTACAATTAAGTCAGGACGTAGATATGTTTCATCTGGAATTACCATTTGTCCTTCTAATGGTTTCATTCCAACTCCTGTAGCATTAACAAAAAGGTAACTTGATTCTATTTCTTTTCTTAAAGCATCAGTATCTGCTAAATCAAATAACTTAACTTTACAATTTGTTTTTTCATTTAATTTTTTAACTGTTTCTTCTGCTCTATCCCAGAATTTATCTTTTACATTGAATATAGACATTTCAACTACACCATCTAAAGCTGCTTGAACTTGAATTGCTGTTGCAGCTCCACCAGCTCCACCTATAGTCATCTTTTTACCAATAACATCAATACCGCTATCCTTTAATGAAGTCATAAATCCAATTCCATCTGTGATATGTCCAGTTAAAACACCATCATCATTAACAACAGTATTAACTGCACCTGCAAGTTCTGCTGCTGGAGAAAGCTTATCTAAATATTTGTGAATAACTGTTTTATTAGGCATTGAAACATTGCATCCACGTGCTTTTATAGCTTTTAATCCATTTACTGCTGTTTCTAGTTCATCATTTCCCACTTCAAAAGCAAGATATGCGTAATCAAGTCCTAAATATGAAAATGCTTCATTATGCATTTTAGGTGAATTAGTATGTTTTATGGGAGTTGCTAACAACCCTATTAATGTAGTATATCCTGTAATACGTCTTTCCATTTTTCATCTCTCCTTAAAATTCAAAATCTTATATATTTAATAAATTTATATTTATAATAATATCTGCATAATTATATAATATGTCTATTCATAACAATATTCCAATTAATTATTTTATTATTATCAATAGATATATTCTATGAATAAGTTATTCACAATTATGTAGCTTTAAAACATAAGTTAAATTAGTCAGAAATTTCAATGCGCTTAGGTTTTCCAATAATAAATATGTAGGAAAAAGCTCCTAAAATACCCATAGCAGAAACAAACACCAATGCTGAAGCATAGGACCCAGTTTTAGCAATTAAATAACCAACTATAGCAGGAGATAAGGCTCCTCCCATATTAGCCACAAAGTTATAAACCGAACCACATAATCCAACTAATTGTTTAGGCATTATTTCAGACAACAATGCCCAAGAGATAGTTGATGCCATTCCTTGTCCAAAGAAGGCTATACACATAAATACGATAACAAGTGCAATATCATCAGTATAGTTAGCAGCCATAATAACAGCAGACAGTAACAAACCAATAATAACAGGAAGTTTACGTGACATTCCCATTCCATATTCTTTAGAAATCATCCAATCCGACCATCTACCAGCGAATAAAACTCCCGCAATTGCTGCCATATATGGCAATGCTCCGTAAATTCCCATTTTTAACATAGCCATGTGTTTTTCTGTAACAAGATAAGATGGAAACCATGTCATAAAAAAGAATAATATAGCTGTATTAGCAAATCCACCTATATACATTCCCCATAACTGGCGGCTTGTAAAAAGGTATTTCACTTGACTCCATTTAACTTTATTTTTTTCTGCAATCGTATCAGAAAGACCACCACCATCTTTAATTAGATCAATCTCTGCTTGATTAACACCCTTTGATTTAGCTGGATCATTATAATGAGTAATCCAAAAAAATGTAAATACAATACCTATTAAACCAGTAGCTATAAAAATATATTTCCATCCAAAAGTTACTAGAAGCCATGTCAAAATCGGAGTACATAATGCAAGTCCTACATACTCAGCTCCAGTATAGGCACCAATTGCTAATCCACGTTCTTTAGACGGAAACCATGCAGTAACAATACGACCATTTGCCGGAAAAGCTGGAGCTTCAAAAAAACCAAGTCCAAGACGACAAAAAATCATACTGGCAAAATTATAGGTAAGAGACATAGCTCCTGTAAATGCAGACCATCCAAAAAGAGCAATTCCATATACTATTCTAGGTCCCAAACGCTCAAGAATCCAGCCACAAGGGATTTGAACGCAAGTATATGTCCAACTCATAGCTGAAAATATTAATCCCATTTTAGCAGCATCAAATCCTAAATCCTTAGATATGAATGGTGCAGCCACAGAAATATTAGCTCTATCTAAATAATTTATAAAAGTTATTATACAAACTAAAAATAATACAAACCATCGTCTGTTTGTTGGTTTATCTTCTAATTTACTTATGCTTGTTTGTTCCATTATTCTCCCCCCAATTTTAATTAAATCTATATTACCTTACTAATTTAAGATTTTGCGTTTATTGTAATATTTGGGCAATATTTTTTTACATCATATCTACTTTGTAATACGATTAAAACTGAAATATGATAAAGGTTAAATATTAATCTTTTAATCCCCTCTACATTTCTTCGCATAATCCTCGCATTATAATTAGATAATGGATTGTTCTTACTTCTTATCCATAATTAAAATATGAAAGCTTTTTACTCAAACCTTTGATAATTGAATTTCCAAATAATTTTTCTATTTTATGAAAATATTTAATATATGCAACAACTAGTCTGCAACTTAACATTTCTCTTTCAACCTTAAACTAAAAACAATTATCATTAAATTCAATTAAATTTATTTGAAGGATTATTTTATTATTATTGTATTGCTTCTTTTGTGAATTGTTTGTTCACAAACACTGCAAGTAAAATACCAATGACAGTAATTCCTACATTCAATAAAAGTACATATTTTGGTCCTTGTACCCCACCACTTTTTGTAAGCACGCTAGCAATATTTAAAATAACATAGTTTGCTACACTAGATGAAATCATAACTATAGAAGTAATCTTACCTTTATTTGTTGGGAATATAGCGTTTGCTGTTGCTGTTGCTAACTGAAGTACACCACCTGCTGCTGCGAATCCAAGTACAAATCCACCTACTAAAACCATTGTTGGCGATTGTACAAAATATAAAACTAATAACATAAGTGTAGAAATCGCAGGATAAATAACAAGAATTTTAACTGGTTTAATAAAGTTTTTAATAAGCGGTGCTGTTACTAATACTGCAGCCATTGATCCTATTGCATAATATGATTGAATTTGGCTTGGATTAGCTACACCGTATAATTTACCTAATTCTTGATTACAGTTTAACCATAATTGGAATGTAGATGTACATGTAAATCCGATAAGTATAATAGCAATACTTGTTGCTGTAAACTTCATTTTCTCTTGCTTGATTTCAGCCCCATTATTTCCATTCTTAGCTCCGCTGTTCATTTGTGGGAATGGCATAATTGCAATTAGAACAGCAGTTATAATAAGCAATACAGCAGTTACAAAGAAAATAGTTTTATATGACATCTGATTTGCTGCAACAAAACCTATCATAAATGGAAGTAAAAATTGCCCTACTGATATTGAAAATTTTGTAAACATAGTAGCTGCATTACCAGATTCCACAAAAATTTCTAAACATGATGGAACAATACATACATCTATAAATGAGTTCGCTGCTCCACCAAGTAGTGCAAATGCATAAGCAACATACATATTTGGCGCTAACGCAATACCTACAAAATATGCTACATAAAAAGCTATACCTATTAATCCAGAAATTCTTCTTCCGAATTTATCTGAAATAGGTCCTGAAAAAGGAAGTGTAATTAAACGACCTAATCCTAAGGCTGCAGTAACTGCAAGCACCATACTTACATCAAAACTACCATTAGCTAATTTGTCTGCACCCCATGCACCTGCAAAATTTTGTTTGTATTGTCCAAGGATAGATACACCAATACCGTGTATAAAGTATGTAAAATATAAAGCTAGGGCCGTTGGATAATATTTTTTATTATTCATTTCTTTTCTCCTCCCAATTTTTCATTTGATGAACATGTTTTATTAATTAACTCTAGATTTTATATATCTAGACAATAAACCTAACATTGCTTTTCTCGTTAATTTTTTAACTTTTTACTCCATAATAAATCAATTGAGTATTATACCTTAATAATAGGATTGAATCATAAATCCAATCCTATTATTAATATCCTTAAATTCATTATTAAGAATGTACTCAACTGTATTGTATAATATTATAATTTAGGCAGAAAATTATATACTTAATGCCACATCTAAAGCTTCTTTTGTTGCATCTAATGCTCTTCTTGCTCTTGTCGCATCACCAATAACATAAGTTTCTTTTACAATTTCTTTAACCTTCTCGCTTAATGGGTCATAATTACGTGCTCCCATTGCAAGAACTACTGAGTCAAAGCCTTCAATACGATGTTCTACACCATCTAGTGATGTGTACGATACACCATCTGCAAAAAATCCAGATACTTTTGCTTCAGTAATAGCTTTAATTTTATATTCTTCAAAATTCTTCATTAATAATTTACGATGTTCTGAAATTACATCAGCACCTACTTCATCACGAAGCTCAATTACAGTAACATCATGTCCGATTTCGCCTAAGAAATCTGCTGTTTCACAGCCAACCATTCCTCCACCAACAACAAGAACTTTTTTACCACATGATTCCCTTCCATCAAGAAGATCAACTGCATGAATTAATCCTGAATCTTCTATTCCTGGAATAGGAAGTACAAGTGGTATTGCTCCAGTAGCTAGGATTGCTACATCTGGCGCTTCATTAGCTATAATTTCAGGAGTCACTTTTGTATTTAATTTAATTTTTACGCCGTACTTTTCACATTTAGTAATATAACTACGTACAAGATTTGTGATATCTCCTTTTCCTGGAGGATAAGCAGCTAAACGCATTTGTCCACCAAGTGTGTCAGTTGCTTCAAGCAATGTTACATCGTGACCTCTATAAGCTGATAACCAAGCAGCGAGCATTCCACCAACTCCGCCACCAACTACTATTACTTTCTTAGGTTTTTCAGCTAATTTTAATTCTGCTTCACGACCAACTAATGGGTTAACAAGACAATTTATTGGTTCTCCTTTATACATATATGGAACACAACCTTGTAAACAAGCAATACATGGTGCCATCTCACTTAAACGATCTTCTCCCGCTTTTTTAGGCATATGTGGATCTGCTATACTTTGACGTCCAAATGCTACTAAATCACAACGTCCTTGACGAACTAATAATTCTGCATAATGTGGTTCTGTAAAACGTCCAATAGCAATAACAGGTATATTAACAGCACGCTTAATTTCTGTAACTAGTTCTGCACTAAATCCTCCATGTATTGCTGTAGGTGCCCACATATATTCATCGCGAATATGTACTGCACGCGATACATGAAGACAATCAACTCCGCAATCTTCTAAATAAGCTGCTATAGCTGCACTGTCATGGACATCAATTCCACCTTCAACTTCATCTGAACTATTTATACGGCAAATAATTGCTATTGAATCTCCTAATTTTTTACGAATATTTTCAATAATCAGACGAGGAAGACGCATTCTATTTTCAAAACAGCCTCCAAATTCATCTACACGTTTATTAGTTCTTGGCGAAAGAAAACTACTAATAAAATATCCATGTGCACAATGAACTTCTACTGCATCAGCTCCAGCTTTTTTAGCACGTACTGCTGCATCTCCAAAAGCTTCAATAACTTCATGGATTTCTTCAGTAGGCATAGGGATTGGAGTATCCTTTCCACATTTTGAAGGAATTGCCGAAGCAGCATTTATTGGATATCCAGCAGTTTTTGTATTACCATCTGGCCCTGCATGTTGAAGTTGGATAGATATTTTTGCTCCTTCTTCATGACAAGCATCTATAACGCGTTTGAAGCTGTCTATAGTACTATCATCAAATAAACATGGCTTACGTGCCCCGCCTTTTGCTTTCTTATAAGCTACAGTTGCTTCAAACGTTATTAATCCAAAACCACCAATTGCACGTTCTTTATAGTAAGCTAACGATCTATCACTCATAGTACCATCTGTATTTGCAAAGTTGTTACCCATTGGCGGAACTACAAAACGATTTGGAACCGTAATAGGACCAATTTTTATTGGTGTAAACATAGATTTAAATTTCATACAATAATTCATCCTTTCAGTGTTAGTTTAATTCACAGCAATTTTATCTTTTGTTTATTTCAAAATCTAAATAAATATCGTTTATTACTATTTTTCAGGCGATACTTCTGGCCATGCTTTATCCAATACTTTTTTAGTATTATCAAATGTGTATTTAGCTGCTTCTGCAACACCTTTTGCTAAAATAGCATCACTTATTACTTCAACGCCGATACATGCAGGTTTAATACCTTTTTCTTTTATCATGCGAACAAACCCTTCTGTTACGTTGATTCCAGTACCTGGTGCAAGTCTATCGTGCATTGATTCATCTCTTAAGATAGATTTTGCGTAAGGTCTTTCATAAACATCATTAATTTGGATAGATATAAATTTATCAGCTGGAATACCTTCCAATAATTTAACATCATTTGCCTGATTTGCTCTTACCCAATGCCATGTATCTAGAATAAGCTTAGCGTTATCACATCCAGATCCTTCAACTACAGCCCAACCCTTTTTAATATCTGGAATACCGCTGTATGGCATTGGTTCAACACCAATTATGTATTTGCCAGCTCTTTGACATAATTCCTTCAATTTTTGTGCAGTATGTTCTACACTGTAGTTTTCCATTAATCCAATGTTTATATGTTGAACATCAAATAATTCACACATATGGAAGCATAGCTGCTCTTTGTATTTTTGTTCATAAGAACGATTATCTTCAGCCCAAAGTGTAATGTATTCAACTTCAGTAACTTTCATATTATATTTTTCTAGAATATCAAGAATATCAGAATCGAATAAACCTTCGTTTAATGCATCTACATATGTCTCAGCACGAAGGCCTATTCCATCATAACCCGCTTCTTTTGCTGCCTTAACTCTTTCTTCAAATTTACATTGATCTCCTAATGTCCATGAGCTAATTGTAAGTGGTGGACATTTATCATTTTTTTCCTTGAAAGTGTTTTTTAAAGTTTCATTCTTCATCATATATACTCCCTTTCACCAGATAAATTGGTATTTATTTAAGAATTCGTTTTCATTACTATTCAGTTACATAACAATTTTTCTAAATATAAAGTTTATCTTATCAGTGGTTCCTTGCTATTTATTTAACGTTAAAAATCAATCTTATCTATAATTTTAAGTAATTATTGATTATTATCATTTATTTTATCAGTACTTCTATCTGCAGATTTCCTAATTCTACGTAATTTGAATCCAATTTCTTAATCGATTTTATTTGGAATTTATATATTAATTATATTATGTGAATTCTATAAAAACAAATTGATAATTTCCTAACAATCTATAGATTTTATATATATATCCTGCTATAATTTGAATCATCAACATAATATATTTATTATGAAAGGTGAGGTTTCAAATTGAATTTATATCATTTACGTTATTTTGTAACTCTAGCACATTTAGAACATTATACAAAAGCTGCAGAAAAATTAATGATTACTCAACCAAGCTTAAGTCATGCTATCTCAGTATTGGAAAAAGAATTAGGGGTTTCTTTATTTGAAAAAGAAGGAAGAAATGTTGTTTTAACAAAATGCGGAAAGATATTTTTATCTGATGTGGATAAGTCTTTAGAACTCCTTGATTCAAATATAAGGACCTTGAAAATGATAAGTACTGGTGAAGGAAGAATAGATTTAGCCTTTCTCCGTACATTAGGAACAGATTTTGTCCCATTTCTTACGAAAATATTCTTGCAAAATAATCCAGAAAAATCAATTAACTTTCACTTTTATACTGGAGTAACCGGAGATATTATTGACGGACTAAAAAATAAGAAATATGATCTTGCTTTTTGCTCCAAAATTAAAGAAGAACAGAGCATTGAGTTTATACCAATTGCCAAACAAGATTTAGTCTTAATTGTTCCTACTGATCATCCTCTTGCCCATCGAGACACAATAGATTTAGCTGAAACAATCCCCTATCCTCAGATTCTTTTCACAAAAAAAAGCGGACTCAGACCTGTAATTGACGACCTCTTTAGAAAAATTGGTAAAACACCAAAAATTGCTTATGAAGTTGAAGAAGATCAAGTAATTGCTGGATTAGTTTCTAATAATTTCGGTATTGCAATTTGTCCTAATATGACTATGCTTAATTCCATGAACTTGAAGATTATTCAAATTACAAACCCTATAATTGAAAGAGATTTTTATTTAGCAGTAATGAAAGATAAGTACCTGACACCTGTTGTTCAAAATTTCAAAAATTTTGTTCTTGAACATAAACAAATATAATTAAATTAACATAAGAAGTCCATAAAAACAAAAAACTATCACTAATTCTTATTTTTATTATAATTAAAGAACAGTGATAGTTTTTATGCATAATCTATTAATTTTAATACTTTCCCTAAAAAAGTAATAGTCGTCCATTATTTTCTCCTTTAGTAATTATACTGCTGCATCTCTACATGATATAGCCCAATATTCATGGCATCCTCGTTCTACTTCATGACACTTCATACAATCCTCAATAGTGCATCTACCTAAGCATTTAGCATATTTATTAACCTCATTCTTTAGATTTTCATTTTTTGTCACTTTAATTTTCACTATACTATTTTCCATTTTTTAATCCAGCTCCTTCTATTATTATTTATTCATGTAATTTATAAAAAATAAACCGTCCTTTGAAATCTCAAAGGACGGTTTTATTATAACCGTGTTACCACCTAATTTTATCAACAACTCACGCTGCAAAACTCTATAAGTATCTAAATAAATACTCTACATTTTTAACGGATGCTCCCGGCGCCTTCTACTTAGAAAAATCAGTTCAAAGGGCAGCTATAAGATGAATTCTGAAAAATCTTTCCACGCACCTCTCATTTAACGGTTGCTTTCTGTGAGGAATTTCTTATTTTCTTACTACTTCTTAATCATAGCTTTTAAATTATTTTGCTTTTTATCATAATATCCTTTTTTTATATTTTTGTCAATATTATCTATATGATTTTTTTATTTTATTTATAGATTAAATTTATAAATTTTGAAAAATCACAGAAAAATTGTCACCATCTAAATTAAATGGTGACATAATATACAGAGTTTCACTTTATCTAAAAGCACCCATTACTTCTAATGTTTTTAATACATTTCTACCTTCTTCTGTACCTGATATTATCCTTCTTGCTCTTACACTATCTCCTATATTAAGAAGTTTTACATTTTTTTCTTCAGCATATTCTTGAACTTTAGATAATTCAGATATTTCCGCTCTCATTCCAAGACATACAAATCCATAATCAAAGTCTATATCTTCAATACTACCATCAGAATTCTTTACTGTAAATGAACTTTCATTTACAACTTGAAGTGCAGTTCCTGTAAGCTGCTTAACATTATTTTCCTTCATCATGTGATATACATCAAGTTTTGTATTAGTATCAAGGTCCTTTCCTATTATAGGCATCATTTCAATATCTGAAATATCTGCACCTTTTTCAGCAAAAAATTCTACAACATCAAGACCTACTGCTCCACCACCTACTACTACAACCTTTTTACCAGAGCAATCTTCTTTGACAAAAGCATCCATATTTTCAATGAAACCAAATGTTGATTTAATTTTTCCACCTTCCTTATCTACATTATCCAATAATCCTGGAATTGGAGGGAGAAGTGGTTTTGAACCTGTTGCATTTACTATAAGATCAGGATTTACTGCCTCTATTGCTTCCTTTGTAGCTTTCGTGTTAAGTTTTATAGTTAAGTTCGGAAGTTCTTTTACTCTATCCTCTAAATATTCTACGAAATAATGGATTCTTCCCTTTGCAGGTACTGTTCCTATCATCCAAGCTAATCCACCCAATCTATCTTTCTCTTCAAATAATGTTACATTACATCCAACTTCTGCAGCAGAACATGCAGCTTCTAATCCAGCAGTACCTCCACCTATAACTACTACATTAACAGTTTTCTTTACTTGTTTCTCTTTATACGCATCTTCAAATAAAAGGTCTGGATTGATTGTGCAGCGTATTGGTTGTGATTTTGCTAAACGATGATCTGCGCATCCTATATTACAAGAAATACATCTTCTAAGAAGGTGTTCCTCGCCATTAGCAACTTTATTAGCCCAGTATGGTTCTGCAATTAAACCTCTACCCATAGCAATAAGATCTGCGTCGCCCACTGCTATTGTTTCTTCGCAGACCTCTGGCGAACGGAAATTTCCAGAAGTAATTACTGGCTTATTGAATTTTTCTTTTACAGCCTTAGCCATATAGCTTCTCCATCCTTCTGGAAGGCTCATCTTGTCATGTTGTAAGTATAAATTGTCATTTTGTCCTACAGAAATATTCAGAAAATCAATTTTTTCTTGTAAGTATTCAAGTAGTTCAAGAGAATCTTCAAGGGTATTTCCACCTTTAATCATATCATCAGCACTTATTCTCATTGAAATTGGGAATCTAGGTCCAACAGCTTCTCTTACTGCATCTATAACCATTCTTGGGAATCGCGCTCTGTTTTCAGCACTTCCACCAAATTCATCTTTTCTGTTATTAAACAAAGGTGAAAGGAACTGATTTAAAAGATATGAATGTCCAGCATGAATTTCAACTGAGTCAAATCCTGCTAACTGCGCTCTTACTGCAGCTTCTCCATATTTTTTAGCAATAACCTCCATTTCTTCTGGAGTCAATGGTCTTGGAATAGCTCCACCTGTTTTGGATGGAATGTTTGATGCTGAAACTGCTTGTGCTCCATTTAATCTTGCTGCATATGCTGATGCTCCCGCATGGTTAAGCTGAACAGAAGCCATTGCTCCGTAAGCATGTAGTCTTTCAACTAATGTGTAAAATCCAGGTACAAACTGATTATCATCAATTCTACATTGTTTTGTTCCATTGGTTCCCATAGGATAATCAACGCAAGCATTTTCTACAATAATAAGTCCTGTACCACCTTTTGCTCTCAACTCATAATACTTAATCATCTCTTCTGATACTTCTGCACTAACCGTTGCAAAGTTACTTCCAATAGGTGGCATAACTGTTCTATTCCTTAATGTCATTCCATTTATACTAATCGATGATAAAAGATTTGGATATTTGTTTCTCATAATTTTCCTCCTAGTATGTGCTAATATTTTATTGTAACTAAGGTTTCTCTTCTCATTACTTTTCACATTTTTCTATCTTAATTAAATTTTATTTAGCTATTATTGTTTAAAATTTAACTTGTTTGTTTAAAATTTAACTTATTTGATTAAAAATATGTTTCTTTCTTATACATTCATTTTAATATGTATTATTCTATTAAACAAATTCATTCTTTTCGCTTTATTAATAGATTTTTTCTATAGTTATTGTTATAATAAATTTAATACCACTTTAGAGAAAGGATTGATAAATTGTGAATTTAAATCATTTATACTACTTTAGAGTTTTGGCTAGACTTGAACATTATACTCAAGCTGCTAAAGAATTATCAATTACTCAGCCAAGTTTAAGTCATGCAATTTCAACTTTAGAAAAAGATTTAGGCACTTATCTTTTTGAAAAAGAAGGTAGGAATATACGTTTAACCAAATATGGTCGTTTTTTTTTACAATATGTTGATAATGCTCTTAATGAATTAGAAATCGGAGAAAAAAAATTAAATACTTTAACAAATCCTTCCATGGGTGTAATCGATTTGGGATTTATTTATACCTTAGGTGCTCATATTATGCCAAATCTAATCAAAGATTTTTTAAGCAATGAATCATATAAAAATATTTCATTTTCACTTTATCAGGGTACTACTCATAACATTATTACAGGACTAAAAAACGAAAAATTCGATATAGGTTTCTGTTCATTTGTAGACAATGAGCCAGATATTGATTTCATCCCTATATTAGAAGAACAGCTAGTTTTAATTGTTTCACAAAATCATGAATTAGCTTCGCTGGATAGCATTGATTTAAAAGATGTTGCAGAATATCCTTTTGTATACTTTAATAAAGAAAGTGGTATTCGACCTCTTATTGATGGTTTATTTAAAAAAGTTAATGTAAATCCTAAAATAATATGCGAAGTAGAAGAAGATACTGCCGTTTTAGGCTTAGTTGCTGTTGACTATGGTATTGCTATTATTCCTAATATCTCTTTAATCAAAAGTTTTGACGTAAAAGCCTTACCTATAAGCAATCCTATTATTAGAAGATATATTTATCTTGCTTCTATGAAAAATAAATATATTTCTCCATCTGCAAATCAATTTCGTAACTATATTCTCAAAAATTTGAGTCAAACTCTATAATATTTATATATATATTAAAAATAGCTACATGTGTATATTCTCAAAAGCATTTGAAACTTTCAAAACACACATGTAGCTAATTAATTCCTTAATTATTATACTTCTTTATATAAATTTACATCTCCTTTGCCTATTCTAAGTTCTCCTAACAAAGGAACTATTCTTTTAAAATGTTCGCTATTATTATGTATTTCAATTGCTTTCTGATCTTTCCATTCTTCTATAAAGGTAAATACAGACGCATTATTTATATCTTGAAATAACCCATATGAAATACATCCTTCTTCTTTTCTGCTCTTTTCAATTAATTCTTTTGCTAATTGTAGATATGTATCCTTTTTATCATCTTCAATTATACTTTTAGCTACTATTTTTATCACATTAATCCTTCTTTCTATATATTTATTAAAATTAGTATAACACTTAATAGCAAATACTTACCATATCAAATATAGTTAAAAATTTTAATTTACTAGTAACAAAAGAACTTTTCAATTATTATATTAATATTACACTTTTTATAACTTTTCGCGTCTTTTTGTGGATTTTATAAACAATTCTTTTAGGCATTCTTTATCATTATTTTCTATTCCATGTTTTATTTTGTCTAATTCATTTTCAAAGTCTTGTATACTTATAAGTAAATTTTCTTTATTTCCAAGAAAAAGTTCACTCCATAAGTCTTCATTAATATTTGCTATTCTAGTTAAGTCTCTATAACTATCACCAATAAAGCTTCCTGTATCTCTTCCTTCAACATCACTATTCACTAATGCAACAGCCAATGCATGTGGCAATTGACTTGTAAAACCTATCATTTCATCATGATATTCAGGTGTTATCCTTCTAACTCTCTTAAAACCTATCCGATATACTATATCCTCTATAAGTTTTAGATTTTCTTCTTTATTTCTATCCACTGGAGTTAAAATATAGTTAGCTCCCTTGAAAACTTGACTTGTTGCAAAGTCTATTCCCTTCTTTTCTCTACCTGCCATCGGATGTCCAAATACAAAATCAATATTATCTGGTAATATGTTCACTATATCCTCAATAAACATTTTTTTAATTCCAGTAGCATCTGTTATTACTGCTCCATCCTTAAAATTATCTTTGTTATCAGCAATAAACTGTTTAACTAACCTTGGATATAAAGATATAATTATTAAATCTGCACTTTTTACAATCTCTTCTCCACTAGTAAAACCTTCTTTAATCAGTCCTAACTTTATTGCCTTTTCTAATGTTTCTTTATTAATATCTATCCCACAAACATCGTCATATCCAGCTTCTTTTAAAGCCATAGTAAATGAACCACCAATTACGCCAAGGCCTACAACTACAATTTTCATATTTATAGCCTCCTAAAATTAAATTTCTTTTCCTTCTATGTTTGCTACAGCTTTGACTTTATCCATTAATGTATCAAATTGGTCTGGCGTAAGTGATTGCTGTCCATCACTTAATGCATTTTCTGGATCATTGTGTACTTCTATCATAAGTCCATCTGCACCTGACATAATTGCAGCTTTAGCCATAGGCTCAACTAAGTAAGCATATCCTCCTGCATGGCTTGGATCAACAATTATAGGTAGATGTGATAGCTTCTTAATTACTGGAACTGCTTGTAAATCTAATGTATTTCTAGTAATAGTTTCAAATGTTCTTATTCCTCTTTCACAAAGAATTACATTTTCATTTCCACCAGCCATAATATATTCTGCTGACATTAACCATTCTTCTATAGTTGCAGCTAAACCTCTCTTTAATAAAATTGGTTTATTAGTTTTCCCAATTTGCTTTAACAAATCAAAGTTCTGCATATTTCTTGCACCTATTTGGATAACATCAACTTCTTCAACAAATGTATCTATATAATTGGTTGACATAAGTTCTGTAACTATTGGTAATCCTGTTTCTTGTTTTGCTGTTTTTAAAAGTTTCAATCCATCTAATTCCAATCCTTGGAAACTATATGGAGAAGTTCTTGGCTTAAATGCTCCGCCTCTCAAAAAGTTTGCACCTGCTGCCTTTACTCTTTTTGCAATTTTAATTATTTGCTCTTCACTTTCAACTGAACATGGTCCTGCCATTATTCCCAAGCGATTACCACCAATTACTGATCCTTCAACATCAACCACAGTATTTTCAGGTTTAAATATTCTATTTGCTTTCTTAAATGGTTCTTGAACTTTCATAACTCTATCTACACCTTTGAGCACTTGCATTTTTTTAGGATCTATTACAGACGTATCTCCTACAATACCTATAATATAGTATGTGTCTCCTCTAGAAAGATTAACCTCTAATCCTTTTCCTTCAATTATTGCCTTAACTTTTCCTATTTCTTCTTCACTTGCTTTTGGTTTCATTATAATTATCATTATTTGTTTCCTCCTATACTACTACACTTTCTTATTTATTTAATCTACTATCCTACTATTCTACTAAATGTATATCAATATATTTTATATATAATTTCAATATTCATTGTGTATATTATATTTTGAATATCTATAAAACATCAACATTAAAATAGAAACTTAATTGCTTATTTCTACATTTTTATTAGACTTTATTATTTCTTTAATCTTATCTATCACTACTCGAATATCACTATCATTTTTAACTATTTCCTCAGCATATTCATTGTAAAGTGTGTATCTTTCATCATATAACTTTAATAATTTTTCTTTACCATCTTTAAGAAGTGGTCTAAATGAAACATCAACATCACCAAGAATATTATCAACTGGTCTATCAAGAAAAATTATCAATCCTTCTTTACTTAAAACATCAACATTCTTTTTTCTTTTTATAACTCCACCACCTGTAGAAATTAATATATTATCATATTCTGCTAGTTCTTTACATGTTTCTGATTCGATATCTCTAAAATATTCTTCCCCATTTTCAAAAAGCTTTACAGTTGTTTTTCCTGTTTTATTAACAATATATTCATCCATATCAAAGAATTTTATATTCAATTCCTTTGCTAATATTTTCCCAATCGTGGTTTTTCCACTTCCTGGCATTCCAATTATAACTATTTTATTTTTCATTATTTCTACTCCCCCTATTTGTTTATTAATACAATAACAAAGTTCTTCGCTTAATGCTTTTCCTATGGAATTTTTTTGTACTTCCTCTGCTTTAATTACCTTACACTTAATATTAAATTTTACTTAAAATATAATTCATTAACTTCTTCTGTAGGCATTTCTAATCCAGTATATAATTTAAATGCTTCTGCGCCTTGCCACAATAACATTCCTATACCACCTACTATGGTACAGCCAGCAGCTTCAGCATCTTCTAAAAATTTTGTTTTCTTAGGATTATATACTACGTCTGCTACAGCTAAGCCTTTTCTAAAATTACTTGTATCTTTTATTGGAGATTGTTCTTGATTTGGATGCATTCCTACACGTGTTGCATTAACCAAAATATCACTTTCTGAAATTTTCTCAGTAAGTTTTTGTGTATCTTCTAAATCACATAAATTTACAACGCATTTTGGTACTTCTTTCTTTATGTTTTCAATAGTTTCCTTAGCTTTTTCATAAAAAGCATCTTTTATGTTGAAAATGTTAATTTCTTTAGCCCCATCTAAAGCACATTGAACTTCAATCGCTGTTGCAGCACCACCAGCACCTAAAATAGTGATTTTTTTGCCTTTTACACCAACTCCATGTTCTTGCAAATTACGTACAAATCCAACACCATCTGTAATATGCCCAGTTAATTTTCCACCATTATTAACAATTGTATTGACTGCTCCAACAATACGCGCAGCAGGTGATAATTCATCCATATATTTAACAACTGCACTTTTACATGGCATAGTTACATTTGCGCCTCTTATATTTAATGTTTTAAAAGCATTAATAGCATCTGGTACTTTCTCTTCTGAAATATCAAAAGCTACATATGCAGAATCTATTTCCAATTTTTTAAAACTGTAGTTATACATAGCTGGTGATCCTGAATGGCCTACCGGTGAACCTATCAGGCAATATAATCCTGTAGTTCCTGAAATTCTTTTCTCCATCATATATCCCTCCTAAAACTAATTTCACTCTTTGATTCTATATATTAAATTATTTTCTATGAATCATTTGTGAAATAGTATGGTTTTAATCTTCTTATTATAATTCCATATAAATCCATCTTATCCCTCCTTATCTTTCCTAATCTATATTTTTTTCATAAGCTCCTAACAATTTGAAATAAGGACTACTTTTTTGAATTAATGATAGAGCTTTTGTTACCTTGTCAGAATATAAATCTCCTTCAAAATCTATATATAAGAAATATTTCCAAGGTCCATGTTTCATAGGTCTTGATTCTATCTTAATCATATTTATATTATTTTCTGCAAAATGACTTAATAGCTTATATAATGTTCCTGCTTCATCATCAAGTGAAAATACTACACTAACTTTATTTGCTTTTGAGCTTCTTTCGAGTGTTTTGCCTATAACTATAAATCTTGTAAAATTCTCTGATTGATTATTAATGTTTTCTTCTATAATTTCTAGATTATATATACTTGCCACTCTCTTACTTGCAATTGCTGCTTTTGAATTATCATTCAAATCATTAACTAACTTAGCACTAGTAGCAGTACTATGAAACGGTATTTTCTTCCATTTATCATGTACTTTTAAAAATTCTGTACTTTGTCCAAAACCTTGTGGATGAGAATATATTTCCGTTATAGTTTCTAATGTAGTTCCCTTTATTCCAACTAAGTTTTGATTTATTCTTATACAAACTTCTCCAAGTATGTAAAATCCATATTTATACAAAAGATCATATACATCTGAAATAGCACCTGTTGAAGAATTTTCTATTGGAAGTACGCCATAATCAAGCTCACCATTTTTAATTGCTACAAAAACATTTTCGAATTCTTCATAAGCCTTTGCTTCTTTATTCTCTCCAAAATATTTAATCATCGCTTCTTCTGTAAAAGATCCTCTTACTCCATAAAATCCAATTCTATCTTTACTAACAGAACTTTGATCCAACAGTGATGTACTAGTAGTTACTTTGCTTTTTCTATATTCAAGCTCTCTCGCTATTTCCATTAATCTTATAAAAAACTTTCTCGTTTCTTTTGTATAATCCTTATTTTTAAGATATCCTAAATTTTTTTCAATAACTTCATTTTCTCTATTTCTATCAAAAATAGGTACTCCATTTTTATTTTTATATTTTGCGACCTTAAGTACTATATCCATTCTTTTTTCAAATAGCTCAGTAATTTTTTTATCTAATTCATCAATGTTCTTTCTATAATAGTCTAAGCTTTCCATTTTTTCATTTCCCCTCTTCTTAAATAAAGTAATTTAAACTTTAAATAAAATCCTTTATTAAATCTATGCAAATTTTATTCTTTGTAATAAATATTTTATACAACTCCTAATTGTAACCTACCAAAATAAAATATACTTATCTTATTTTTACAAAACTAAATCTAATATTCCAATAGCAGTTACCGCTTCAATTACAGGTACTGCTCTTTGTACTATACAAGGATCATGTCTTCCTTCAATTACAAGTTCTGCTTCTTTATTTTCATCAATATCTATTGTTCTTTGCTTTTTTATAATTGATGGTGTTGGTTTCATTGCAACTTTAAAAAGTATTGGCATTCCATTAGTTATTCCACCTGTAATTCCACCATTATTATTTGTGTAAGTTTTAACGACATCCCCATCATAATAATATTCATCATTACATTCAGAACCTCTAAGCGTAGTCATTTCAAAGCCTTTTCCAAATTCTATTCCTTTAACTGCTGGAACAGAAAAAATTAAATGTGCTAATGTAGATTCAACTGAATCAAAAAATGGATTTCCTATCCCAGCATTTATACCAAGAACAGTACATTCAATAGTTCCTCCTGTAGAATCTTGTTCTTTCTTTGCCTTGAGAATAGTATTTCTCATTTCCTCTTCTTTTTCTGGAATTATAAGTGGTAATTCTTTTGTTTTAAGATTTTCTAAAAGTTCCTTACTTAATTCAACATCATAAAAACTCTTATCTTCAATATCTCCTATACTCTTAACATGAGCTCCTACAACTATTCCTTTTCCTTCTAAAACCTGCTTACATACAGCTCCTGCAAATACTAATGGTGCAGTTATTCTCCCTGAGAAATGACCTCCACCTCTGTAATCATTAAATCCATTATATCGAATAAATCCTGGATAATCAGCATGACCAGGTCTCATTAAATCCTTAAGCTTTCCATAATCTTTAGAATGCATATCTGCATTTCTAATTACTGCACAAAGTGGCGTCCCTGTAGTCTTTCCTTCAAAGAAACCACTTAATATTTCTGGTGCATCAGCTTCTTTTCTTGCAGTAGATAGATTACTTTTCCCTGGCGCACGTCTAGCCATTTCCCTTATCACTTCATCCATATTTATTTCAAATCCAGAAGGTAGACCATCAATTGTTATTCCTATTCCAACTCCATGAGACTCACCAAATATAGAAACCTTTAGTTTATTCCCCCACATTCCACTCATCAAACACACCTCCTACATTCTTAAAATCTTCCCAAAATTGTGGATAAGATTTTGAAACACATTCATAGCCTTTTAGAATTATAGGTTTCTTACACATAGTAGATGCTATAGCTATAGTCATTGCAATTCTATGATCCTTATGACTCCATACTTCTACTCCACCTTTAAGTTTTTTAACACCTTCAATTATTAATCCATCTTCTTTTTCTGTAATCTTAGCACCTAATTTACTAAGTTCAGAAGTTACTGCTGCTAATCTATCACATTCTTTAATTCTAAGTCTTCCCGCATTTATTATCTCTGTTGTTCCTTCACTTAAAGCTGCAACTAAAGATACTACTGGAATTATATCTGGACATTGAGAACCATCAATAACTGTTGCTTTTAATTCTCCTCTTACATTTCCTACCAATCCACTATTTTTATTGCTTATTTTAAGTCCCATTCTTGTTAAAATATCTATTACTTCTTTATCTCCTTGAAGAGAATCCAATTTTAAATCATTAAGAATTACATCATTTGAAAGTGCATCTGCACAGAAGAAAAATGCTGCTTGGGAATAATCACCTTCAACTCTATAATCTTTGCTCTTGTAATTTTGATTTCCTTTTATTGTAAATTCTTTATAATTATTATTTATAATTTCTATATCAAAATCTTTCATAGCACTTAAAGTTAAATCAATATATCCTTTTGATTCCATTTCTGTTGTTATTATAATTTTTGAATCTCCATCTAAAAGAGGTAGTGTAAATAGTAATCCAGTTATAAATTGTGAACTAATATTGCCTTTAATCTTAAATTCTCCAGCTTTTAATTTTCCTTCTGTCTTTAAATCTAAAATTCCTTCTTCATAAGTATATTTAATATTTTGTTCATCAAATATATTGTAATATGTATCTAAAGGTCTTTTTCCTAAATTACCTCTTCCAACAAATCTATTTATCCCATCAAATAATGCTGCTATAGGCACCAAAAATCTTAAAGTGGAACCTGATTCATTACAATCTATGATTCTTTCATTTTTTAATTCATTAGCTTTAATGTTTTCTGGACTTTTGATTCCATAGACTTCAAGATAATTTTCTTTTTTTGTTATTTTTGCACCTAATGCTGACATAGCCTCAATAGTAGCTACAATATCATCTGAATAATCTATATTTGTAACCTTGCTCATTCCATCTCCAAGTGCTGCACAAATTACTGCTCTATGTGCCATGCTCTTAGATGGAGGTATTTTAACTTCGCCACTTAACTTATTTGGATAAATTTTATAATTTCCCATCATATCACCCCTTAAATTCAGTTGAAATTTAGCACTTATAACAGTTAATGAGAAAAACTTTCACTGAATTTTCATATTATTTCTCAAGCTCTAGAGAAATTTACTCCTTAATTATGCATTATTAATTGTTAATTCTCATTGCTTTTAACTATCTATTGCCTTTAGTTGTTCAATCTTAAAAATTATTTACTAATTAAAAAATTTAACGTTAGTTTTTTCTAAATAAGATTCTCCAATATTCTTTAACAATACTACTTTAAGAACATTATCAATATTCTTCTTATCTAAAGCTATAGTATCTAAAATTAATGAACCATCTTCAATTTCTGCTTCATAAGGAAGACTATATTGCATTAATATTTTTTTTATATTTTCCGATGCACCTTTTTCAGTAAGTCCTTTATTTTCTGCAATTTTACTTATTTCATACATTCCTATGGCAACAGCTTCTCCATGAGTAAACTTTTTAAAATTATAATAAGTTTCTATAGCATGGCCTAAAGTATGACCGAAATTTAATAGCATTCTTTCACCAGTATCTTTTTCATCATTTTCTACAACACATTTTTTTATAAAACAACATTTGTAGATAATCTTTTCAATGTTGTTCATAACTTCAGTTTTACTTTTTAAGTTCTTTAAGAAATTGAAAAATCCTTTGTCTTTTATACATCCATATTTAATAACTTCAGCCATTCCATCTTTAAAGAATCTTTCACTTAAAGTTTCTAGAACATTTGGATCAATTAAAACCATTTTAGGATGATAAAAGCTTCCAACTAGGTTTTTCCCGCTTTCTAAATCTACTGCAACTTTTCCCCCAACACTACTATCAACTTGTGCAAGCAGAGAAGTTGGCATTTGCACAAAATCTACACCTCTTAAAAAAGTAGATGCTACAAAACCACCAAGATCTCCAATTACACCTCCACCTAAAGTTATAATTAAATCACTTCTTGTAAGTTTAAAATCTAAAAGTTCATTATAAATTGAAGGAAGAGTTGTAAAAGCTTTTGTTTCTTCACCTGGTTCTAATACCATTATCTTAACTTCATATCCTGCATTAATTAAACACATTTTAACTCTATTTCCGTAATGACAATCTACATTTTTATCTGTCAATATAAATATTTTTTTACCTTTGTATATTTTTTCAATTTCCAAATTAATTTCATCAATTAATCCTTTTTTAATTATAATAGGATAGCTTCTTTCTCCTAAATCAACAACTAAATCTTCCATTTTTCAAATGCCCCTTTTTTATATATTAAATTTTGCTTTTTTCAAGTTTAAGTTTAAAAACAAAAATGGAACTCACATATAATGAGTTCCATAAAATATCAATATTATTTGCCTATTCTAAAAAAGATTATATAAATATTAAACACTCATTAAAAAGGTATTATTCAGTTTTTTGCAAAATAAATAGCCAGCGCCATAATAAAAGCCCCAGAACATAAAATAAAAAAAGCTATAAAATTTTTGCATAACTGATTTTTTAATATCCTTTTTCATGATTTTCTCCATTTCTAAATTAATACTTATAGTTTTATACAACATTAATATAATACTAATCTTTAAAATTTATCTTTTTATCATTATAACAAATCACAAAAAATTGTCAATATCAATTGACTATTTTTCATATTTTTAGTTAATCAGATAACTATTTAATAATATTATTTTGTATTATTATCATAATTTCAAGTAATATTATAAATATTTTTTAATTTATTAAAATCAAAAAAATTAATTATGTATTGCAAAACCTTGTTATAATCATTAACAAGCTTTTGCAATACATAACAAATTAAATTCAGTAACCTTCCTTATAAAACAAAAGGGGATCTTATGAGGATACCCCTATGTCATTAATTCATATTCAACTGAGCCATTGCATGAACAAGTGATGAGTTCCAATAAGTATCTACTTCATTAGTTGAATAACTTTCTGAATTGTCAAGATAACATTTAGCAGAAGGCTGTCCTTGCAAACTATTTTTTACAACTGGATCTTCTAGATTTTTATTTGGTCCACCTGCAATCATACCTGGTATTGCTTTACCTTGTACAATAGATGGTCTATGATGTGGATTTTTTACATCATCTGACCCATAACCTGTAATATAACATTTACCTAATGAGTTTTTACCGAAACAATAATTAATATGTTCTTTTGCATATTCTAAGTATTCTTCATTAGGCATAATTTTATATGCTTCTGTAAGCAATGCAGCATTATTAGCTACTTGCATATTACTACCCCAATGGTAATCTGTTCCATTAGAAATGTTATATCCATCATTTTTAGCTAAAGCTATAATGTTTTGCGCTTCATTTAAAATGTAATTTTGGATGTTACCAGTTACATTTTTATCAGCATCTTTTGCTGATAAATATGCAATATTACCATAGTTACCTACACTAATCCAATCATAGCCAGTTTGAATTTTTGTATTAGCCATTTTTTTAAATGCTTCATCATACTTACTGTTGCCTGTTGCCTTAAACAACTGAGCAGCTGCCCAATATCTTTCATCGCTATCATCAGTATCACCATATTCTCCAGTTATGATACCTGCTGGATTTTTAACGATACTATTTGGTGTTTTTTCAAGATATGTCCAAGCTTTTTCTCCTGCTGATAAATATTTTTCAGCAATTGCTGGATTTGTATCTTTAAGGTTTTCATAACCCATTGCCATAATTGCTGCAAAGTCTGCTGTTGCAGTTGTTGAAATAGGAGTTACAATAAGTTCTTCTTTTTCGTCTTGTGGCATAACATAGCCTGGGAAGTTAGCACAAGTTACTTTATGATGAACGCCACCACTTGTTGGTTCTTGCATTTTTAACAGCCAATCTAATTGATATTTTGCTTCATCTAAAATATCTGGAATTCCATTTCCACTTTCAGGAATATTAAAATTATCTCCAAAAGCTGCTTTGTTATTTTCATAAGCCGATAATAAATCAGCAAGAGTCTTTGAACTAGCAACTACATAACGTCCATAGTCACCTGCATCATGCCAGCCACCAGATACATCAATTTTTTGATTTGTATCATAAATTGTAGCAAGATCTGTATGACAAGCTGGATGAGACCATAAACCACCTAAATTTTCTGGAACTTCTTGTCCACATCTTTGTAAATAGAAAAATCTAACTAAATCCTTAAATACGTTACTATAGACATCTTGTCCTATAGTGAATTCAAAAGAATTACCTAAACTATCTGTTTCAATCCTATAAGCACCTGGTGTTCTAACAGAAGAAAAATCACCAAAGCTATCTATTTCTTTAGCTGCTTCATTGTAAGCCTGACCATTAATTTCACCTTCATAAACAACCTCTTTTGTACCAGCTGAAACAACTCTAAATTTACGATCTTCAGTTTCTGCTCTAAACACAACTTTTTTCTTATCATCTGGCTTGTAACCTACTTGATTTAAAACAATTTTTTCTTCTACTTTTGGTTTTTCTTCATCAATTTGTACTCCAGTATCATCAATAAGAATTAACTTAACATTATCAAATTTAATAGAGTGCGATTCAAGCTTTTCTCCTGTTACATTTCCAATATTAAAAGCAAGTCTTGGAGATGTATCATTTTCTTCTGTCATCACAAAATCTTGTGACACTTTCTGAACTTCTTTAGTTGCATTTACTCTTCCTTCAACATAAGCACTATAATCTCCACGATTAAGTTGAATTCTATAATCAATTTTTCTATCAATTGTAGAGCTTACATCAAATTCTAAACGGTATTTTCCATTTTTATAGATTTTAAAACCATCATTGTAGATTTGCATACTATGTGCTACATTTCCACAATTAGTTACTTGTGCCTTAATTGCTCCATCTTCTAGGCCCACCTCACCAATACCACCATCAGTTATAAAATTCCCCCAACCCGCTAAATCTTTATTAAAGTTACCGTTTTCAATTAAATTAATATTTAATTCAGCAGCTTGTACTGTTTTTTGAAATCTGCCATTGCATGTAAGCATACCTACACATAAAACTGCACTTGCAATTAATGCAACTATTTTTTTAATTTTCATAATTAGTTCCTCCTGTTTTCATATTTATTTTGTGTTTTGCAAAACTAAAAATCTTTTATTTTATAATTTTTTCACTTTTTTTATTTTGTCCGCTAAAAATAGAATTCATATATATGCAAACAAAGCTTTATTTAATCAATGAGGAAGTATTGTTAATTAGTTTAAAACACCTAACAATATGATTTCATAATCTCATAATATTCAATATTTTGGAATACTTATTCCGTCAATTCCACAAAATCATTCATAAAAAAACAAACATACTATATGCTTACTAAATTTTACTTCTTTGTTCATTACAATATATATTTTACGATAAAAATATTGATTTTTTTCAATACTAGGATATAATATTTATTTACTTAAATTAGTATTCATAATGATTTAAATTTGCTTGATATAATTGGTTTCTATAAAAAAACTTTCTATTGTCAATTAGTTTTTAATATTATATATCTTCTCCTGTAATATTAGTATTTGAAACGCTTTAATAAAAGTGGTTGTACTTTTATAACTATATTTAAATTTAACAAACTTTCTTCTAACAATAAATAATAAAAAAAATATAAATGTAAATAATAAAGAAAATATACTCTACAGAATAAGGTGGACAATGATAATGATTAAAAAAAAGTTTATTTACATTTTATTAACTCTTTTTATATTTTCTTTGCTAAGCTGTACTAATGAAAAGATTATTAAAAATAAATATAAAGAGAATATACCAAATGAAATTTCAAATAATGATACAAATGTAAATCGCATAGCTTTGACGAATATTCATATGACTAAAGATAATGTAAAATTTAAAATTGATGGTAAGGCTCTAAATCTTAAATCACCAATATATTTAGATAAAAATAGATATTATATTTGTTTAAATGACTTCACTGCTCAGCTTCAAGGAACTATTGAAAAAGTTGATACTATTTTAAATATAAAAATCAAGGATCAAAATTATTCTATTAATTTACATGATAATGTAGTTAATTGTTCTGATAAAATTTTTCATCTAAAAAAAACAATGTTAAATGAGAATGATATATATTATATAAGTTTTTCTGATTTATCACATATGCTTAACCTATATACTAGCTGGAATAAAGATACTAAAACAATTAATTGTAAAATAAATGGTTATAATATAGATGATGTTACCATATATAACCCAAAAATAGATCAAATAGGTCTTATACGTTTTGAAGATGTAGGCTTAAATTCACAACCTTACTCCAAATATTATTTTGAAAAACTTCGTATAATAGCTAATTACATGAATATAAAGAAAATACCATATCATATAGCATGGATACCAAGATATGTGATTCCAAGTCTTAGCGTTGATAATGATCCTTTAGTTAAAAATAATTTTGAAATCGCAGAAATGGTATATAGTCTAGACTTTTTTTCTAATAATAACGGAATAATTGGACTTCATGGTTATACTCATCAATTGGGTAATGATGAATCAGGTATAGGCTTTGAATTTGGAAGATATGAGCCTTCTCCAACTATTTTTAGGGAAAAAATCAAAAAAGCTACTGAAACAGCTCTCTTTTTAGATATTCCAATTAATTTTTTTGAAGTTCCCCATTATGAAATTACACCAGAACAAAATAAAATTGCTGAAGAATATTTCAAGATATTGTATTATCCATTTAATGATTATGGACCTAAAAAGGCTGATTTAACTAAACCACAGCTTAGTCCTTATAACAAATCTTCCTATTATATATCAACTCCTCTTAATTATATTCCCGAAGGTAAAGAGGATATTACTTTAAATAAACTTAAAAATATCAATATTAATAATATGGGTAGTGTATTTTTTCATCCAAATTTAGAAGATAAATATATTTCTATAACTGAGGATTCTAATGGTTTCCCTACTTTCACTTATGAAAATAATTCAACTTTGAAAAAACTAGTAAGCATATTAGAAGAAAAAGGCTTTCGAATGATTAAAGTTACAGATATTTAGAAAACTCCTAACAAAAGCCTTAAACATTTCACAACTGAAATGTTTAAAGCTCTTTGATTAGAATCCATATTCTCAGCTTAATGTATTAGTCTTTCTACTCATATATTGCTTGTATAAAGTTTTAGAAATTTTGTTACTTAAACTATTAAGTCTATTGAGCTTTAATTTCTTGCTTGCTATTAGGAAGAATTTTAGCTGCAATTAAGGAACTAATTAATATAATAAAAAATCCTACTAAATACATAATAGTATATCCAAATTTTCCTTGAATTGTGCTAAAAATTTGAGGATATACAAAATTAGCGCCAGCTGACCCTAATACAGTTACAAATGCATATGTACCTGCAACTAATTCATCTTTAACAACTTCTCTAATATATTTAAATAAAAATGTTAAATAGCATGCATACATTAATCCATGTAATTGGTCACCTAAAACAATTAGCGGTATATATCCTGTTGAAAATAATAATATTCTAGCAGCTGCTATAAGAAACGCTATAATTAAATATTTCTTTGGATTTTTTCCCCTTAAAAATCTTCCTACAAGCATAAATGATATAAATTCAACAAAAACTCTAAAGAATATAGATTTGCTATATATGTAATTAGCCAATGTAGTGCTTCCTGTTATTTCAATTAAATAAGTTGAATATGCAAATTCAATTGCATTATAAACTCCAATAATTAAAATACTAGTAAATCCGAGGATTATTGAATTTTTGTTTTTTAATATGTAGCTTAATTTTATTTTGTTTCTTTTGGATTTTGCTTCAATATTTTTGAATTTAGTGATTATTATAAATACAACTATAAATGCCATTATAATACCTAAAATATGAATAGCTTTAAAACCATATTGTGAAATTATAGTACCACTTAAAAGCACTATAACTCCAAATCCTATAGATCCCCATTTTCTTATTTGAGAGTATTCCATTCTTTGTTTAACACATAAACCTTCAATATAAACATCATATATTGTTCCAACTGTTTGTATAATTACCCCATACAATACTGCAAATAAACATATAATATTTTCATTAACAAACATTAAAAATATTATCATACAAATTAATCCACATAAATGTATAACAATAAATTTTTTCTTGCTTTCATTTACAGAAAATTTACCAACTAAAAATTGTTGTGAAAGAATTGCAAATAGTGCACCTATGGATACTACTTTTGAGACTTGACTTAGAGATAATCCAACAGTTTGATTTAAATATGGAACGTAAAAAGTTGTTACTATACTAATTACCCCATAATGGATAAATGTAGCTAATGAATAATAAAATTTAACTTTGTCTTTCATCTGATACTCCCCATGTGAAAATTAAAATTAACAATCACCTATAAATTATAATATAGGTGATAATAATCTAATTATTGATTCTTTAATTCTAATATTAATGCTTCTATTATTATAAGTTTCTTTTGTCATTTCTTTTGATGCTTCCACATCCTTCATGAATTGTGCTTCACCTTCTTTAGCAATTCTATCATCAAAAATAAAAGCATTAACTTCAAAATTCAATTTAAAACTTCTAATATCCATATTAGCTGTACCTATACTCATTACTGTACTATCTGCAACTATTGTCTTTGCATGAATAAAACCTTTTTGATAATTGTATATTTTTATTCCTGCTTCTAATAATTCTCCTATATAAGAACTTGCTGCCAATTGCATAAAGAAATGATCTGGTTTCCCTGGTATTATTATTCTAACATCAACTCCAGACAGTGCAGATATTTTCAAAGATTCTAATATAGGTGAATCTGGTATTAAATATGGTGTTTCAAGATAAACATTTTCTTTTGCATTATTTATAAGCTTTATATAAGCATTTCTAATGTACTGCTCCTTGTGGTCAGGTCCACTAGTTACAATTTGTATTCCAACATCACCTACACCTGCATTATTATTTGATGAGTATCTATTATAATCTTCAATTTCTTCATCTGCCGCATAACACCAATCCAGTAAAAATCTTTCGTTTAAATCATCTACTGCATCTCCTTCAATTCTCACATGAGTATCTCTCCAAAATCCTACTTCTGGATCTTTATTTATATATTCGGCACCGACATTGAATCCTCCAACATAGCCATATTCTCCATCTATTACAACTATCTTTCTGTGATTTCTATAATTTATACGCGTATTTATGTGAGGTACAATACCCGGGAAAAATATTGAGAACTTTCCTCCTGCTGCAAGATATTTTTTAATTGCTTTCTTTGTTAACTTTCTAGATCCCATACTATCTACTAATAATCTAACTTCCAATCCAGATTCCGCCTTTTTTGTAAGTTCTTTAATTATTTCTTTTCCAAGTATGTCATTTTTAAATATATAATATTCTATATGTATATATCGTTTTGCGTTTTTTATATCTTCTATTAGCTGCCTAAATTTATCGTCTCCATTAACATATACGTTAACATTATTATTAGTCGTGTACTTTGCACCTGAGTGATTAAAATTCATATTCCTTAAATCTAAAAATCGCTCTCCACCATCATGAATCGGAATATCGCCTTCATATTTTTCATTTGTATTTTTTCTTTTATGCTCATCCACACGTATCTTTTCTTTAAAAATCTTTTGCCTACTTAAATTTTGACCAAGTATAATATATATCATAAATCCAAGACCTGGTAAAACTAACAATATTAAAAGCCATGCCCAAGTTGTCGTTGGATCTTTTCTCTCTATGAATATTAATGATAGAGAAAAAAGTATATTCAAAAATAAAATCACGACAATTAAAATTAATAGTATATTCATGTTATATCACTTCCTTTATCCTAAGAAACAATCGCTAATAAATAGGCTCATTTAATCATGCCATTATTAACAACATCTATCTTATTGTATCATGATTACACAAGTTATATTAATTATTTTTCAATTTATCCCTAATTTATTACTTAAAAATAATCATTTGTAGAAAAGCCTTTAAATAATTACAGCATTAATATCACTAAGTTTATAATAAATAATTCCAACACATTATTTTAAAACATAATTTATAGAATTAAATGATATGTACAGTTTTCATTTAGCGAACTCATTTTTCTATATTATTCCAATATAAAAGAAGAGCTGTTAATTAAATTTTTTTCATAACAATTCCTCTTTATGTTTAAATATTAATTCATATTGGACAACTTGGTTTATATAAAAAGATTTTCTTTAATTATTAAATTCATTTCTTACTTATGTTCTGTATTACATAATATTATTCCACCAGTTATTGGCACTTGCCTCCCAAAGCATATAAACTTATTAATCTCATAGTTTTTTTCTAAAAACATTACATGTTCCTCTAGATATTTCTTTACACTTTTATTTGTCACACTTCTGACATAACAAGAATATATATTAATATTATAGTTAAAACATTATTATTACCCCTTAAATAATAATTTGAATCGTATTTAGAATGGCTTACGAATATGTAAGTCATTCTTTTTATGTGAATTATTATATAAATCTTATCATTAATTATTTTACTTAATCTAAAATTTCATTAGCATTTCTTAATTATTCGGTTTTTGCTTCATAAGCTTCTTCACAAGCTTTCATTAGGAATATTCCTGACGCTAAAACGGATGCTATATTTACAATTGCTAAAATATCATAATATTTAATTAAATCTATTAAAATTCCAAATAATAATGATCCTATTGGAACTGCTCCTTGAGCAAACATTCCAAGTATCGAAAAGAATCTAGAACGCATTTCATCTGGAACTAGATTTTGAAGATTCGTTGAAATTGGAGTATTTAGAAATGCATTACAAACCCCCATTAAAAGGCAACAGGCTGACATTGATATAAACAAAATTGCTTTAGCCCCACCAAAAGCACTTATTATTTGAGGGAAAAACAAAGCAGAAAATACAACTATTATAGTTGTTTCAAGAATAAGTCCCGTTTTCATAAGCTTTTTTAATCCTAATTTTTTAAAATGTGCTGAAATACTAACATTCCCAAATAAAATACCTACAGTAAAAAATCCCAATAAATATCCATACAGCTCCGAACCAAATCCTAATTCTTTTCTTAATGCATAAGGAATTAAAATATCTAACATAGGTACTAATAAGAAATTAGAAACCATAGCAAATGTGGATAATTGTAGTAATCCTTTCTTGCTTTTAATAAATTTTAGCGTTTCAAAATTTTCATTAAAAATAATTTTCATATCTATTTGTTCTTTTAATTCCGCTTTTTTATTATAACCAATAAACATTGAAAATACTGCAGAAATTATAAATGAAATTCCATTTATATAAAGTATCATTTTAATTCCAAATACTCCATAAATTATTCCTCCAAGTGCTGGTCCTAAAATTGCTGAAGCTGCATCAAATACACCTTTAGTAGAATTAGCTTCTATTAGTTTATCCTTAGATATTAATTGTGGCATCAATGCATTTGAAGATGAATTAAACAAACTATCCATTATTGATATAAATACTTGAGCTATAAATAAAATGTAAATATTAAAACTTCCTATCATTGAAAGAACTCCTAAAAAGCAAAGGAGAATTCCTCTTCCAAAGTCCGTAACTATCATTATGTTCTTTCTATTTTTTCTATCACCAAGAATTCCTGAAAAAGGTGCTACTAAAAGTGCAGGTGCAAGGGTTAATATTGAAAAAATCCCCATTAATGTTCCTGAACCTGTTACATCTAATATATAAAGTGGAAGTGCTATAGTTTGAATACCACTCCCTATTAAAGATACAAATCTCCCTCCCATAAACATAAAAAAGCTTTTATTATCTTTCCTCATTTAACATTTACTCCTCTCAAATTAACATTATCACTCATTTCTCTTCTTATTTAATTGTAATTATAAGAAATTTTTAGTGTCTTAAAATCTTTACTATTTTATTTGAATTTTACATATAAATTGTGACTTTAACCATTATAATACGAATATTCTTGTTCATAAGCTGTGAGCTCTAGTTGCTATTTAACTTATATTTACCTTCCCTCCAGCATCAATACTTCCACTTATATGCTTACAATTTATACTACTTCCACATTTTACAGATCCTTCAATATCACCACAAGTAACTGAATGACCTGCATCAACGTTACCTCCAATATCTTTGCAGTTAACAGAATGCCCTGAATTTACATTTCCATGAATATCATAGCACTCAACTGACGCTCCAGCATCTACATTATTTAAAACATCTCCACATTTTAAATTTCCATAACATTCAACATTAAGTGCTTCACCTTTATATTCAACACTTAAATTGTATGTACCTGCTTCACTTTTTTTAAGCAGTTTTGTACCTCTAAATGCAACAATTCTTATTTTCCCATCATCAGCCCAGCCAACACTTGGAACTTCAGCTCCATTTTCAGTTTTAAAACTTCTATTAGAAGCAATTGAAATCATTTCTTCTGCTTCTTCCACATTTATTTTTCCACTCTTATATAATTCAAGTATTTTTATTATACTAGCATTTGCCATATTATCAGCTCCTTCAATTTGTTTATTGGGAATATTTCCTATTTTACAGGTATCATCAATAATAGTCTGTCCTGCACATTCTAAATTTTCAATAATACAGTCATTAGAAAGTCTTACATTTTGAGCTTTTACTATCTTAGCTTTTAAGCCACTAGCTTCTAAATCAGTACATTCAATTACATCTACTAAAGAATGACTTAAAGATAACTTTCGACCTAAATATATGTTGGTAAGCATTAAAAACTTAGTTGGAATTTTTGAATTCGTTAATCCATCATTCTTATTTCTTATAGTTATTTTATCCCCATACATCTTTGAAATTGAACATACACCATCTATATAAATTTCATCAGCGGATACTTCATGAGTACAAGTAATAACTCCATCGCAAGTAATATTATCGGCTTCAAGCTTGGCTCTTCTAATCTTCAAAACACCACTTATTTTTGCTTTCTTTACCTTAACATTTTTTAAAATTCTTCCTAATCCATCACATACAAATTCATTTGCAATGATTTCTCCATTGCTTTTAAACATTCCATTAATAATAACTTTTTCCGCTTCAATATTTCCTTTTAATTTACCCATGCCGCCTATAGAGACATCCTTGTATTCTCCGCCATATATGGTTCCCATGCCATCAATTTTTGCATCTTGCACCTTAACTCACTCCCTCTAATAAAAAACAATATTACAATTTTATAACTTCATTTACTACTGCTTTTTCAGATATCTTTATGCTATTTTTATATTCAACTTTTTCAATAATACATAAATCCCCGATTACAACATCTATTCCACTTATATAATCAGCTTTAACATACTCAACTTCAATCTTATCTCCTTCAATTTCTTTAACACTCATAATAGATCCCTTTTTTTTATTATTCCTTCTATATGAGTTTAGTGACATTGTCATTGGAAGCATTTCAAATTCCTTATCTCCTTTAAAATTATTGCTTATAATAATTTTACTTCCAAAAATACTAGCTATATTTATTTTTTTACTTGGCTTTATATATATAAATTCTGCATTAACTCCTTCTGCTTGAATTTCTTCAAAGCTATAAAATCTTTCGCATTCTAACATCCCATTATATTGAAGCAATGTAGCAGATATTATATTATTAAATTGAAATTCGCAACTCATATTAAATGGATATAGATTTTCAAAAGTTTTAGCTTTAAAGAATCCTTTATATGCTAAAATATTACTACTCTTCGCTACAACTCCCCTTATAGAATTTCTAAGAACGTCACATTCTAAGAATTCTGCCTTTAATATTCCAGTGAGCATGAATGTTAAAGCCTTACTATGACCTTTTATTTCAATATTTCCTACAGCTTTAAAATCACCAAAATTACTGTTAACACTGTCTATATTACCTACTACATTAAGCTTATTAATATAGGAATCATTAATATTAATTTCTCCTGCTACTCTCATTTTTTTTATATTAGCCTCATTAATCTCTAGATTTCCTGCTGCATATACCCTGTCTACTTCTCCACTTATAGTCCTATTTCCTAAAGCCCATACATTTTTCTTCATTAATTATTCGCCCCTTAATATGAAAATTGCATCTTTCCATTGTTTTCCTCTTCATTTTCAGTATCAAATTTAAAGTTAAAGCTTTTTCTATATTTTAGTTTCATATTACTACTAATATCATCTAATCTAAATTGCTTTATAATATTTAACCTGCTATCTAAAAACACTTGAGTTTGCTCTTGATATATAGTTGCATAATAATCTTCAGCCTTATCAAATAAAACAAATATATATCCTGTAGACTTTATGTTTGTACAATAGCCCTTTATTCCAGAAATTAAACCAATGACTGCGCCTATTGATATATCATTACTTTTCTTTAATTCAGATATAGCAATCATAATTAACACTTCAATATAAGTAAAATTATTTTTTTCAAAGCCCTTAATAAAAGCAGGAATTAATCCTTTATTTATTTCTTCAATAATCTTTAAGTCATCTGTTGTAAAATTTCTTTCTGAAACCTCTGGTGAAAGAATTTTAGCAAGTTCTTCAAGCGAATATTTATCTTTTAACTCCTGTATTGCTTTAATTCTATTTAAAATTTTATTTTTAGGGAAAAAAGTTTCTTGCCCTGTAAAAGACGGCTGCTTAATAAACCATTCCTCTGGAATTAATCCTTCTCTTTTCCAACGATAAAGCTGACCATAAGAAATCTTAGTCTCACTTAATAAATCTTTTTTAGATATTAACATAATTTACCTCCTTCGTAACAATGTTTTATTGTAACTAGTGTAACAATGTTTTGTTCTATTGTCAAATAATTCTAACGAAACATTTTATTATAATTTTAAAATTATAATTATTTAAATACTTCTTACTAATAAGACAAAGTGCATATAACTATATTTTATCAATTATTAGCTCCTCTCATTTCTATTTTCTATTGAGCAATAACCTTAAAATCTATATTTAGATAAATCTTTCAAGCTTCAATAATCCTATTGCTTTCTTATATAACAAAAAGAGGTATCGCAAAATGATTAAAATTTAATCATTTTGCGATACCCTACTATATTTAACTTATCTATCCCACTTATAAATATATACATCCTAACTTGATGAATTTTATAAATATCCCTTTTATATAGAATATTCTATAACTGCATGTCCCTTTGAATTGGGTTTATTTGAATGTATATAAATTTTAATCGTGGTTTGATGCCAAAAGCTTGTATTTATGATACAAGAGACTTCTTCATTAGCTTTAATACTATCCCATTGACCTCCACCACCATCTGAAGATTTTATTTTAACAGAATAAATACCATCTTCTGGCACTATAATCTTTCCAGAAATATTTACGCTTTTACCAAAGCCATGTTCACTTCCTGTATAACTATAATCTCCATTATCATCAAAAATAAAATCAAAAACTAATGAATTTCTATTATTATCAATATTGTTTTTTGACATAGTAACTAGACCTTTTTCAATTAAATTTTGCTCACATTCTTCGTTTAATTCCCTAAATATCTTTTCAAATACTATCTTCACTAAAATCAAACTCCTATAATTTTTATAGTTAATTTATATGAAACATGATATGATTTTAGAATTTATAATAATTTTTAATTTTAATGTCTAACATAATATTTTATTTCTATGTTATTAAAAAATTAATATTTTCTATAAAAAAAGCTATCCATATATACAGATAGCTTTTTAATTTCTTATAGTTTACAATTCTAAAATTATGATCAATATAGTATATATATCAATCATAATTCAATTTATTTAACTTCTATTTTATTATAATTTTTCTTTCCTCTCTTGATTAAAGCTGATCCATCTTGTAAATCTTCTTCATTTAAAGTTCTATTTACATCCTCAACTTTAACACCGTTAATGGTAAGCCCACCTTGTTCAATTAATCTTCTACCTTCTTTTTTAGATTGTAAAATCTTAGTAGATGCCATAATATCTATTATTGGTAACCCAATTTCTTCTTTAGTTATCGTCACTGTTGGTACATTTGACATGTCAGCACCACCTGCAAATAAAGCTGTTGCAGCTTCTTCTGCTTTTTTAGCTTCTTCTTCACCATGAACAAGCTTTGTTATTTCATATGCAAGAACCTTCTTAGCATTGTTTATTTCAGAACCTTCTAAGCTTCCAAGTCTTCTTACTTCATCCATTGGTACAAATGTTAATAATGCTAAACATTTTTGCACGTCTGCATCATCTACATTTCTCCAGTATTGATAGAAATCATATGGTGAAGTTTTTTCTGGGTCAAGCCACAATGCTCCTCCAACAGTTTTACCCATCTTTTGACCTTGGCTGTTAGTTAATAACGTACATGTCATAGCCATAGCTTCACCTTGAGCTTTTCTTCTTACAAGTTCAACTCCAGCTATCATATTAGACCATTGGTCATCTCCACCAAGCTGCATTTTGCAGTTATATTTCTGATTTAGTTCATAAAAATCATATCCTTGCATTAACATATAGTTAAATTCTAAGAATGATAATCCTTTTTCTAATCTTTGCTTAAAACATTCAGCTGTAAGCATTCTATTTACAGAAAAATGAACTCCTACTTCTCTTAGGAAATCAACATAATTAAGATTTAATAACCAATCTGCATTATTGGCTAATATTGCCTTATCATCAGAAAAATCTATAAACCTTTCCATTTGTTTCTTAATAGATGCAACATTATGTTCAATATCCTCTTTTGTAAGCATTTTTCTCATATCAGTCTTACCACTTGGATCTCCAACCATAGCTGTCCCGCCACCAATTAACGCTATTGGTCTGTGTCCTGCTTTTTGCATATGTGCCATGAACATCATAGCTATAAAATGTCCTACATGCAAACTATCTGCTGTTGGATCAAAGCCTATATAAAAAGTTATTTTCTCATTTTCTAATAACTTTCTTGTTTCTTCTTCATGAGTAAATTGTTTTATGTATCCTCTTTCTAATAACTCATCTAATACACTTGCCATTATGGTCCCTCCTAAAAATCTTGTTATTTAAAATAAATTATAATTAAACTTATATAATAACAAATACTTTAAATTTAATAACTTTCTATTATTTAAATCACTTATTATAGTATATCCTCAACCTTAAGTTTTGGCAACAATTCATACAATTCTAGGCTCATAATAAAATAATATAAAAAAAGAGATCCCATAGAATAATTTAAGAAAATTATTCTATGGGATCTCTTAATTAAATTTTATTCTATAATTCCTTTTTCCCACTTACCATTTTGTAAATCTGAAGCAATATTTCTATACTTATCATCTGGTAAATTATGCAATATACCAACTACAATAGCAGCTATTGCTAATGCAACGGCTGGATATAATGTCATTGCACCTTTAATCCCTAATAAAGTTGTAGGACTTTGCTGAGCATTTGAAATATATCCTGTCAACCCTAATACTCCTGCACTAACAAGAGCAGCTATAGATTGAGCAATTTTTCTTGAAAAGTTAAATGCAGCATAAGTTATACCTTCTTTTCTTATTCCAGTATGCCAATGACCATAATCTATAGCATCTGACACAAATGCCCAAGTAACCCCATTGGGAATAGCTAAAGCTGCATATCCAATAGTAACAAGAACTATGAAAGTATTAGCATTTGTTGGGATTATGAAGTTTAACCCATTAGAAATAATTCCAATTAAAAATCCCATCATTGCAGTTTTCTTTTTACCAAACTTCTTAACTAAAAATGGAATAGCAAATATTCCAATTACAGAAAATCCAATCATTATACCATTTACTTTCGGCTGAAGATTAATATCTCCTAAGTTATATTGACAAAAGAAAATCATCATTTGGTTATTTGTATTCATTGCCGATATTGTAAATAATTGCATAAGAATTAAGCATAATAATGGTCTATTTGTAAATACAACTCTAAAATAATCTTTAGCTGTAGCTTTTTCTGACTTGCCTTCTCTATTAACTACTACATGCTCTTTTGTATTTTTGAAACAAATGAAAAATGAAGTAACTCCAATAACAGCCATAATTGCAGCCGCAACTGGATAACCAATTCTAGGATCTGCAAACATAATAAGAATAGGTACAAAAGTTACACCCGTTATTAATTGTGCTCCTAATGAACCCGCTTGTCTAAATGTTGCTAATTGACTTCTTTCTTCTACATCTCTTGTCATAACAGATGCCAATGATCCATACGGAACATTAACAAATGAGTAAACAAGTCCCCAAGTCATATATACTGCATAACCATATATAATCTTAGTTGAAAGTGATACCTCTGGCATTATAAATGTAACTATTGTAAGTATTGCAAGAATTATACTTGAAATCATCATCACAGGTCTAAACTTCCCTGATTTACTTGGTTTCCTACGATCTATTGTTGATCCTGCTATTGGATCAACAAATGCATCAAATATTTTAGTAATTGAGAAAATACCTGCAACAGCACCTGCACCAATACCACATGCATCAATAAAAAACTTTGTGAGATATGATTGTCCTAAATCAAACATAAAACCATTACCAAAGTCTCCAAAACCATATGATATTTTTTCTTTTAAACTTAATTTAACACTTTGATTCTTTTCCATGTTATTACTAATTTCATTATTATTTTTTATTTGTTCCATAACTTTTGCCTCCATTATATATACTCCAATTAACAATGTATAATTGCAAATTAATAATGAATTATAAAACCAAAAGAGAATATCGAAAAAACAAATGTAAAATTGTGATTCTCACTTTTTATTCTAAATTTTAAAATCCATTTTTTGTAAAAATTATAGACATTTAATTGAAATTTATATATTTAATTTGTATAATGACTATGTTCACGTTAACAATTAGTTGCAACTTATAATCAACATTCAACTATGATTATAATCCTAGCTATTAAATTCTGCAACTTTTAGATATTAATTTTAGTGAAAAGTATTTATATATATATTCTTAAAATTAAAATTCAAACATATATATTAGACTAAAAAAGTGTGAAAAAACTATTTAAATACGGTAAGTTTTTCACACTTTTTCTTTCAAATGAATAATATTACATCAATCATTTATTACTTATGCCTGGTAATATTACTTTAAAACTATGTTCAGTTCTAGAATTAACAAATTTAACCCTTCTTCTTCGATCAAACGAATTTCTAATAATTGTAAACCCTCTTCCACCGCTTAAAAATCTTTTTTTATCATCCAAGGAAATTAATTTTTCATAAAGCCAAATATTTCTTTTGTTATACTTAGTTCGTTCCCCCTTAGCATTTTCACCAATAAATTCACCTGGACTTGAAATTATAATATGATTTTCATCTATAATTATTTCAATTATTTTGTTTAAATCGAAATATTCTCTATACAAAACTGCATTTTTTACAGCTTCAACTACCGCTTCAACTGGATATTCTTTGGGTAAAATTTCCTTTATTTTTTCCTCTGTTCTATCAACCATAGACAAAAGACTTCCTTGAATTATATATAGTTCTCCATGAACATGATTTAATTTATTAATAATTTTTATCATATTATTAGGAATATATATGTAGTTTTTATCTGAAAATACAAGCAATCCTCCATATGTGCATTTAAGAAGGGAATTCTCCTTATGTTCAAAAGCTATTCCTGCACTAATCAATAGAAATTTTCTATTTTCATCATTAACTTCAATTCCCTTATTATTAAAGTATTTATTAACTAAATCCATGTTTAACATACTAATATCACTTCTTATTAATGGACAGGTTTCAATTGTTAAACTTAAGTTTACTTCAAATAAAGCAATTAATTCCTGTTTTCTCATTACATCTGTAGTAGAACCTCTTCTTATGTAAAAAGCCCCATTTTCTCTAACTTGATACGGTTTTTGATCTCCATCGTAAATAGATATAATTCCTATTCTCTTTTGCTGAATATCCACAAAATCCACTTCTATTGGTATTGGTGGTTCACATCTTGTTGCTACTATTTGTTGTATCTGTTCTTCATGAAACATATCATCTTCTTGTATACCTATGACTTCCCTTGTTTTATCTTCAATTCCAACAATTATGTATCCTCTTCCACCATTAGAATTAGCTATTGCACATATATCCTTGGTTAATTCCTTCTTTCCAGTTTCATTATAAAGTTCTAACCTCAATTTAAAATCTAATTTTGTGCCTTCTTGCTTTTTTACCAAAGCCAGTAACTTTTTACTATCCATAATCCACACCTACTTTATATAATAAAAAATACATAGTAACCTTTGCATTTTCCTCCAACACATATATATTAGAATCAAAAAAGCACCCTCATTAATTTAATAAGTTTGCTTTATAATAATATTATTATATTTTAAATATATGTCCGCTTAAAACTCTATTTTTTCCACTCTTCTTAGATTTATATAATAAATCATCTGCTTTATTTATAAGTTCATTTATGTCTGTACCATTTAAAGGGAAAAATGAAATTCCAAAACTAGCTGTCACTGATTTATTTTCTTTATTAAAACTAACTTTGCTTCTCTCTAAAGTACGTCTTATTATTTCAATTTTATTATATACACTATCTTCAGTTGTAAAATCTGAAATATATAAGATGAATTCTTCACCTCCATATCTAGCAAATATATCTTTTGAATCTATGCAGCTTGCTACAATATTTGCTGTATTAATTAATATTTTATCCCCAAATTGGTGACCATAAGTATCATTTACTTTTTTAAAATCATCTATATCTATCATTACTATTGCAAATTTCTTCTCTTCTTTTCCTGTATTTTTATCTAAAAGTTCAAAAAAGTACTTTCTGTTATATATCCCTAGCAACGAATCTGTTTGATTTATTTTTTCCAGTTCTTTATATAATAAAAAATTTTCTATTGCTATAGCAATTTGATTTGCAATTGATCTAAGAAAAATCTTCATTTCTATATTCAAAAATTTGTATAAATTATGTTCTACTACTATATATCCAATAAATTTATCCCTAAGTTTAATTGGACATCCCATAATCGAGTGTATATTTATTTTATGTTTTTCATCTATTTTCAATGGTTTCTCTGAATTAATCAAGAATTCTTCTCCATTATTTATATGTGTGAATTCTTTAGACGTTAAGTTTATATCCATCTCTTCAATGTTACTAGCTTTAACTCTTAATTCTCCATCTTCAATCAAAAATATAGTTGAACATGTAACTCCTAGTATTCCAATTATCATATCGTTAATCATTGACATTAAATTATCACTACTAAAAAAAGTATTTATATATTTACTTACTTCTATGATATTAGACATAGAATCTATACTCTTCTCTAATTTCATATTTTTTTGATTCAATTCTTGTCTATGTTGTTCTGAAAATCTTTGATAGTTTTCATATTCCGTTTTTAAAGAATTATATAGTTTCTCATAATCCTGCATTTATTTGCACCATCCTCTAAACATAAACACTCATGATTATTTAACAACTCTTCCTCACCATTAGTTTTTCACTTATTACTATTATACTATACTAACTAAAATAATTGAATACAATTATAATACGCTAAAAAAATAAAATTATTAATTTAAATATATATGTTGCAATAATGATATTATAATAAAACTATATTATCATATGTAACTAACTTTACTGTATAAACTTAATTGCAACATATATACTAATTCTTAATTTTATGAATCCTATTTTTTTATTTAGGATAAACTATATTAGAAAATAAATTTATCAAGGAGATGAAATAATGATGAAATTTATACAATTACTTTTAAGCATTTTTATATTCTTATTTCTCTGTGTGCTATTTTCAAAATTTAGTAATTCAGTGTTAAATATAATATTACTAATTTCATTAATTATATTCTTTTTCAACTTCTTAATCGAAAAATACACGAAGCATTATTAATTATACTTATCATTTCAATTTATAAGTTAATGAATCCTAAAAATTTTCGTTCTTTTTAGGATTCACTTTGCTCTATTTTTATTATTTTTCCCAAGGTTTAGTATTTAAATACTCTATAAATTCACTCTTTAATTCTTCTTTCTTTAACGCAAATTCTATAGTTGCTTCTAAAAATCCAAGTTTATCTCCTACATCATATCTTTTACCTTCAAAGTTATATGCATACATAGCTTCTTTACTTATTAAAGTCTTTAATGCATCTGTTAATTGGATTTCTCCACCTTTTCCTGGTTTAGTATTCTCTAATATATTAAATATTTCTGGTGTTATAATATATCTTCCAAGTATAGCAACATTGCTAGGTGCTTCTTCTATAGAAGGCTTTTCAACTAAATCCTTAACCTTATAAACTCTATCTTCTATATGAATTCCATCTATTATTCCATATTTAGAAACATTTTCTTTAGAAACAGTTTGAACACCTAAAATAGTAGTTTTATATTCAGAATAACAATCAATTAATTGTTTTAAGCAAGGAGTTTCACTGTCAACCACATCATCACCTAATAAAACTGCAAAGGGTTCATTTCCAACAAAAGTTTTTGCACAATGAATCGCATGACCTAGCCCTCTAGGCTCTTTTTGTCTTATATAGTGTATATCAACCATGCCTGAAATATCTCTTACTAATTCAAGCAGTTCTGATTTTCCTGCCCTTTCTAATTCCAATTCTAATTCTATTGATTTATCAAAATGATCTTCTATGCATTTTTTATTTCTACCTGTAATAATAAGAATTTCTTCAATTCCAGAAGCAATTGCTTCTTCTATTATATATTGAATAGTTGGTTTATCAACAATTGGAAGCATTTCTTTAGGTTGTGCTTTAGTTGCTGGTAAAAATCTTGTTCCAAGTCCTGCTGCTGGTATAATAGCCTTCTTAACTTTCATGACATATCATCCTTTCACTTTATAGATTTTATTTTCTTCCTTTAAAATCTGCTTTCATATCTAATGTCTTAAAATCTGTTAATGGAAATTGCACTGGTAATCCTGTTTTTCTTGATTTATATGCTGCAAGTATTATTGACATTGCCTTGCTTCCTTCTTCTCCAGACACTAAAGGAGCTCTGTCTTCATTAATAGCATCAATAACATCCTTAAATAAAGGTGTATGTCCTTCACCATATACATTATCAATTTTAACATTTACTTGGTTCTTAGCAGCTTCTTCATCTTCCCCGTCAAATCTCCAAGTTTCAAGTTCATTGACTGCAAGACCTCCAATTGATACTGCTCCAGTTTCTCCAAAAATGCTTAATGTTTCCTCTAAATTTGTAGGATACACACAAGCTGATCCTTCAATAATTCCAATAGCACCATTCTTAAATCTTATTATTATTGCTCCAAAATCTTCTGCTTCAATGTCTCTTAAATAAGTATCACATTCTGCATATACTCTTTCAATTTCTCCGCCCATCATCCATTGTAATAAATCAATATTATGTATACATTGGTTCATAAGCGTGCCACCATCTAAATCCCAAGTTCCTCTCCAAGGTGCTTGTTCATAATACCCCATATTTCTATTCCAAAGTATTCTTGCTGTACCATTAATTAATCTGCCAAATTTATTTTCATCTACCGCTTCCCTTAATTTTTGTATTGGCTTATTAAATCTATTTTGATGACAAACTCCAAGTTTAACATTGTTTTCTTTAGCTACCTTAATCATTTCATTAGCATCTTCAATAGACATAGCCATTGGTTTTTCAACTAAAGCGCTTGATCCTTTTTTCATAGAATAGATTGCGATTTCTGCATGGTATCCACTTTCAGTAGCTATTGTAACCACATCAATATCTTCTTTTTCTAACATTTCTTTATAATCTGTGTATACATGAACAGAGTTTTCTACTACTCCAGTTTTTTCTATGTATTCTTTTTTCTTTGCTTCTGCTCTTTCTAAAACAACATCACAAGTTGCAACTAATTCTGCTTTTTCATTATTTTTAGCTAATGCTTCAACATGTTTATAAGATATTCTTCCACATCCAATAATGGCAAACTTCAATTTTTTCATAATGTTTTCAACCCTTTTCTTATTATTCTTTTTAAATTCTTGATTATGCTTCGCACTTTTTTTTAGGTGTATATTCTTATATTTTTATATTCTAAGAATTTTAAATTATTCATATTAATAGTTTAATATTTATATTTTACTAAAGACATTTTATTATAGTTTTAAGTATTATATAAATATCAAAAAATATATTATTTCTATTTATATACTGTAAATTTAATGCTAGCTTATCTGGCATAATTGTATTTATGTAAAATTCCTCTGGATTTTCTACTCCACCAAGCAAATCATTTTCATCTCTGTATCTAATAGAAGCTAAATCTGTTATTCCTGGTTTAACCCCTAGTACTTTCCTTTGTTCTTCGTTATAAAGCTGAACATATCTTGGCACTTCTGGTCTTGGTCCAACCAAACTCATATCACCTTTGAACACATTTATTAATTGAGGCAACTCATCTAATTTATATTTTCTCAAAATTGCGCCTATTTTAGTAATTCTATTATCATTTCCTACAGTGATTTGTTTCCCCAATTTTTCGGCATTTACAACCATAGTTCTGAACTTAAGAATTTCAAATTCCTTATTACTTTTCCCTACTCTTACCTGCTTAAAAAACACTGGGCCATCAGAACCAGTTTTTATTTTAATTGCAATTCCAATCAAAACCGGACTTAACACTATAAGTCCTAAAGTAGAGCATATTAAATCAAATATTCTTTTGAGTAACTTATTAAATTTATCCATGTATCTACTCCCAATAAAATTATTTCAAACTTTATGACATTATATATTAGTATTTTATAACATTTTAATCATTTCTGCTCGCATTAACAAATTTCTTCATAAATATTTAAGGAAACTCGACTCACACTCGTTCGCTGAGTAAGTGACTCACACCAGACCATAGATTCTAACTTATTTTAATGCATCTAAAAATTTTTCTGCTAATCCATGGTAGGTATGGTTTGATAATACATAATCTTTCCCATTTTGGCCCATCTTATTCTTTTCTTCTTGACTTAACTTCTTGATCTTCATAACTGCCTCTACTACTGCTTCTGGATTTTCTGCTGGAACAGTAATACCACAATTTGAATCTTTCACTGGATCATTTGATGCTTCTACCGCATATATTACTGGCCTTCCTGCCATCATATAATCAAACAATTTATTTGGACTTACTCCATAGTTAAATAAGTTTTGTTTTTTTAAACCAATATAACATATATCTAATAATTGTAATATATTATCCATATTATCTTTTAAAACTGGATCTAAAAACTCCACATTAACTGCATTATTTGCTTTAGCATATTCAATTAACTGATCTTTTACATTTCCATTTCCAACCATTACATACTTAACCTTTTCATCAATAGTCTTCTTAGCTGCATCAATCATTGTGTTCAAAACATTCGCTGGTGAATGATTTCCTGTGTATCCTACTAAGAAATAACCTTGTTCTTTTAACTCTTGTAATTTTTCGATAGTTTTTTCTATAGGTGCACTTTTCTTTTCTCCAACAATTATTCCATTAGGAACATGCACATAATTATCCGTCTTAAATCCTCTATCTTTCATATGTTTATCTGCATTTGGTAAAATTGAAATAATCTTATCACAGTTTTTAAATGCAAAATCTTCTGCTCTTTGAAGAGCTACTATAGCAGGATTATTTTTAGAATATCCTCCTATTTCCATTGGAGTTAAAGGCCATAAATCATGTATTTCAAAGAAAACCTTACCTCCAGTCCTTTTTGCAATTCTATAAGCTGGATATATATCCAATGGATAAGTAGAAGAGGCTATAACAGCATTGGGTTTGTACTTATCTGCAATCTTTTTATAATTCATTCTTAATTTAAGCATAAAAGTAGAAATATTTTTTATTCTTCCAATCCCATTTCCATAGTATGCAGGAGTTTTAACCCATATATATGTAATTCCATCTATTACTTCTTCTTGAAAATCTTCTTGTATTTCAGGATTTTTCTTTCTTAAATGAGAAAAATCAGCAGCAAGTATAGTTACTTTATGCCCCATTTTAACCCATTCTCTTCCCATATAATAAGGTCTAAATTCCATTCCATGATAATCAGACCCTGCATAGTGATTTATAAGTAAGATATTCATCTTAATTTTCTCCTTTTCTCATCATAGTCCTAAATATATTCGTGAGGATTAATATTATTTAAGTGCTTTTATTTCTTGTGCAAAACGTTCAAAATTAATATCTGCACAAAAATCTTTTATCCATAATTTACGACACCTTTTACGAAAATCATCCTTTTCCACTTTAGATAACTTAACCATATACTTAATCTTTTCTCCAAGTTCTTCTACTTTAAAGTCTGCTGCTAACAATAATCCTGTTTCTTTGTCTCTTACTATTTCCGATGTTCCACCTACATCAGTAGCTATAATTGGAATTCCAAATGAGCAAGCTTCCATAATACTAACTGGCAAACCTTCTGAACTACTTGTATTTATAAATAAGTCTACTGGTTCCTTTTGATAATATTCCATTAATTCTGTATTTTTAATACTACCAGCAAAATCAACTTCCATAAATTTCAAATTTTCTTTTGAATACTCTTTAAGTTCCCCTAATCCATCTCCTGCACCAAAATGTGTCCATTTAAGCTTTAATCCAGAATTCCTCAATGTTGCCAATGATTTTGCTAATAAATCCATACGTTTTACAGGGCTAATATGACAGCAGCTTACTATATGAAATATGTGTTCTTCTTCAACTGATTTTACACCATGGTCTCTGCTTCCTAAATATCCCACTTCAACTTTATCTTCATATCCAGGGCAAAGATTTTTTAGATAATTGCTTCCGTTTTTAGAACATGTATATACTTTATTAATATTCTTGAGAAGATATTCCCTAAGAGGTAGGTAATTCATTGAATTTCTATATGTATAAATATCATAACCATGAGCACGACTCACAGCAAATTTCTCATTAACTTTACAATAATCTTTAAGTTTAATTGCAGCTAAGGCTGTATCATAAAACCAATAACTATAAAAAATAATCTTATCATATTTTGATATACTACATTGATTTAAAATTTTCTTTGCTTCTTCAAATACAATATTAGACTTAGCTGCAAAGTATGTTAAATAAGCTCTTTTTTTCAATGACCCTTTTATTGCTAAACGCTCCGTATCTGTCATATAATCATTATAATTTAAAAAAGGAAATATTCTCATAGCTTTCATAGGAAGTTTACGTTTAACTTCAGATGCTTTAATTCTATATATTTCAAAATTTTCAGGTGTAGTTCGTGTTTGAATCGCGCCATCTAAAGTGCTCGTTGCTATCACTATAACTTTTTTAAAGTTTTTTGAAAGCATTAAAATCTCATCTTCTATAAATTCTTCACCTTTGTCAAAAGGAAAAACTTTAGTTAAAAATACTAGACAATCGTTCATTGTTGCCTCCTAATTATTTTTAAATATGATTTCAAGCCAAATAAAATTATCACTAACTGATAGAACTCATTTGGCATTTATTTATTATTTATATCCATTTGGATTTTTAACTTGCCATGCCCAAGAGTCTTTGCACATTTCTTCAAGACTCCTTTTTGCTTTCCAATTTAATTCTTTGTTGGCTTTAGAAGAATCTGCATAACATATTGCAACATCTCCAACACGTCTTTCAACTATTTTATATGGAATCTCAACACCTGCTACTTTTTCAAATGTTGCTATTAATTCAAGTACACTATATCCTGTTCCTGTGCCTAAATTATAAGTAATCAATCCTGGATTTTTCTTTAACATCTCAAGAGCTTTAACATGTCCTTCTGCAATATCAACTACATGTATATAATCTCTTACGCCAGTACCATCTGGAGTATCATAATCACTTCCAAATATAGATACTTCTTTTAATGTTCCAATTGCCACTTCAGTTATATAAGGCATAATATTACTTGGTATTCCAGATGGATCTTCTCCAATAATTCCACTTTCATGTGCACCTATTGGATTAAAATATCTTAAAATTGCAATATTCCACCAATCATTTGATGCGCTTAAATCTCTTAATATATCTTCTGCAATTAATTTTGTTCTTCCATAAGGATTTGTTACTGACAGAGGTAAATATTCCTCATTAACAGGCATAATATTGGCATCACCATACACTGTTGCTGATGAACTAAACACCAAATTTCTTACCGAATATTTTTTCATAAGTTCCAATACTATTAAAATACTTGTCAAATTATTATTATAATATTCTAATGGATTTGATACAGATTCTCCAACCGCTTTTAGAGCTGCAAAATCCATGACTGCATCTATTTTATTTTCCTTAAATACATTTTCTACGGCATTTTTATCTGTTAAATCTATTTTATATAATTTTATATTTTTTCCTGTTATTTGTTCAATTTTTTCTTTAACTGTTTCTTTACTATTAACTAAATTATCTATAATTATAACATCTTCCCCAGCATTAAGTAATTCAACAGAAGTATGACTTCCTATATATCCCATTCCGCCTGTAACTAGTATCGACATCATTTACCTCCTGAATTGGTAATTTAAATTATTTGAACTATTAATATTTTACATTATAACTCATTTAACCTAAAATAGTTTTTTCTACTATTGAATTATACTAATATTCATCAATATATGCAATGTTTACTGGTCTTTAATATTACGAAGTACATATATCATTTCATTTATACTCCTTATATGCTAAAATGATTATACTATATAATATAATCATTTTAATTAATTAAATACTGATTAATTGGTTAATTAGTTTTATGCAAAATTTAAGGAGGAACAGTACATGAAGGTACTAACTGTTATTGGAGCTAGACCCCAATTTATAAAAGCTGCAACAGTATCAAATAAAATTAGGTTAAATGGAAATAGTGAAATTTTAGTACATACTGGGCAACATTATGATAATAATATGTCAGAAATATTTTTTGAAGAGCTTGGAATTCCAAAACCTAATTATAATCTAAGTATTGGTTCATCAAATCACGGTCATCAAACAGGAAGCATGCTGATAGCTCTTGAGGAAATCTACTTAAAAGAAAAACCAGATATGGTTTTAGTATATGGAGATACAAATTCAACACTAGCTGGAAGTCTTTGTGCTAGCAAATTATTAATACCAGTAGCTCACGTAGAAGCTGGACTTAGAAGTTTTAATAAAGCTATGCCAGAAGAACAAAACAGAATACTTACAGATCACATATCCGATTTGCTTTTTACTCCAACATTAACAGCAGTAAATAATTTAAAAAATGAAAATATAACAAAAGGTGTTCATAATGTTGGTGATGTAATGTATGATGCTATAAATCTTTTTAAAGAAAGAGCTAAAGAAGTATCAACAATAACTGAAAAATTTGATTTAGCACCAAATAGCTACATACTTTCAACAATACATAGAGCTGAAAACACAAACAGCATTGAAAGATTAACTTCAATATTAGATGCTTTAAGTAATTCCGGTAAAAAAATCATACTTCCACTACATCCAAGAACAAAAAAGTTTATTGAAGAATATAACTTACACATTGGAAATAATATCAAAATAATTGATCCTGTAGGATATCTAGACATGATTTCACTTCAAGAAAATTCTCAAAAAATAGTGACGGATAGTGGTGGAGTTCAAAAAGAAGCTTATTTCTTAAAGAAACCATGTATAACGATGAGAGATGAAACTGAATGGATTGAAACAGTACAAAATGGCTGGAATGTTATAGTTGGAAGTAATTCTAACAAGATTGCTAATGCCTTAGAAAACTTTAACCCAACAGGTACTCCTGCTTTAGCTTTTGGGAATGGAGATTCATCTTCAATAATTACAAAAATCCTTGAAAAATACTTATCATAGTATGTAGATAAATATTCAAAAGGCGAATTAAAGCTTCATTGCTTTAATTCGCCTAATTTAATCTTTAAATTTCTTATTATACCATTCTATATTCTTTCATTGATGATGTATTTCCATAATTGTCATTTTCATTTTTATAAACTTGTATGCATGATACAGCAAACCCCATAAGAATCCAGTAGGAAAATACATAAGTTATTGAACTTGGTCCAAAGCTTGCTGGTGCAAAAGCTATAAGTCCTGATGCTGCTACAAAACACATTATCTTTTTCTTCTTTATTCCAATGATTATATTTCCTATAAGTAAATATAAATAGTAAACACCATACAATATAACGCCAGGCACTCCAAAATCTCCAAGGATTTCTATAGCATAGCAATGAGGGCTAAATATATTCCCTGTATTCCCTTGATTCTGAATATACTGTGTAACATTCCCTACTCCATAACCAAGATAATTTTTTTCTTGCAAGGTTCCTTTTATTAATACATCTTTTATTATTGTCATTCTAACACTAAGTGAACCTTCTCCGCCTTCTTGTACTTCCTCATCTTCTAAGGCATTCATTTTGTCAACAAGACCATTTTTCATTTGATTTGAACCTGTTGACTTAACATTCATAAGCATATAACTATAATTAAATGTTACAAAAAGTGAAATCAATAATATTATTGGACACACTATTGACTTTAATCCAATTTTCTTAATATTGAAAATTGAGTATATCGCATAGACAACAACTCCAGAACTAATTGCTACAAATCCAGTTCTTGATGTTGTTATTGCAACAAGTGCAAATGCTATAATCGAAATTAACATGCAAAATATTTTTACAATTATATTTTTTGTTTTATTGATTGTATAGAAAAACAATGGACATAACAGTGCAAGCGTTGCAGATAAGTTGTTTGGATTAAACGAAAATGCCATCGGTCTTGCATTTATTAAATTTTGTTGATCTACTGGTAAAAATTCTATAAATTTATCAGCATAATGTCTTATTGGCAATTGTTTTCCTATAGTAGTTTCTATGAAAGCAACTACTATAATAAGTGAAACTAAAAACAATAATAAATTAATTGTCTTTTGAATTCTTTCTTTATTTATATTGTAGATCATGATATTAACAATAAATGCAAACATCATTAAATATATAGCTATATACTTAATTGATAAACTTCTATTTAATGTCCATGCTATACTTAAACACGCATAAACAAACCAAATCCCATATATAACTAAAATTTTTCTGTCTAAACTTAATAATAAATTTCTTTCTTTAAATACCTTATATAATGATATAAGTGTAAATACACCTAGAACTATATGAAACATATATATACTTTCTATTCTTGGAACATACAAGGCATAATCATAAAATGCAGAAACTAATAGAATAGCATAAAGAATATTGTAAATATCCTTATCCTTTATTATAAAAACTGCTATTATCACTGTCGTTATATACATTGCTGTTATTAAGTAACTTCCATTTGCTACTCCTAAAACTCCTGCAATAGCAAATATAATTGCTAAAACAATAATTCTACTTCTGTCTTCTCTAGTCATAACTACTCCTTATCTGCATTATCTGCAGCTACTTCATCTTTATTCTTATAATGATATGTTGGCACAATTTTTTGCATTTGATGTTTAATTTCTGCTATATCATCTAATCCTAATAAATTTTCTAACTGCTCAAGTTTTTCTTTTAACGTATCCATATCTTCAAAGGTTGGTTTACCTACATATATTTTTTTATGAACTGTATCTTCTAAACCTTCTTCACTCATAAGAAGTTCTTCATATAACTTTTCTCCAGGCCTAAGCCCTGTAAATACAATTTTAATGTCTTTATTTGGCTCAAGACCTGAAAGTTTAATTAAATCACATGCTAAATCATAAATTTTAACTGGTTTACCCATATCCAAGACAAATATTTCTCCACCTTTAGCAAAGGCGCCTGCTTGAAGTACTAATTGAGCTGCTTCTGGAATCAACATAAAATACCTAATTATTTTTTTATGAGTTACAGTTACAGGTCCGCCACTTGCAATTTGTTTTTTAAATAAAGGTATTACAGAACCATTACTTCCAAGCACGTTACCAAATCTAACTGCAACAAATTCGGTTTTTGATTGCTTATCCATAGCTTGAATAATCATTTCACATAATCTCTTTGTTGCTCCCATAATGTTAGTTGGATTAACAGCTTTATCTGTTGAAATCATAACAAATCTTTCTATATTAGCTTCACTTGCTTCCAAAGCTAAATTTAATGTTCCAAATACATTATTTTTTACAGCTTCTTTAGGACTATCTTCCATTAACGGTACATGTTTATGAGCAGCTGCATGGAATACAACATTCACTTTATATTTTGTAAATATTTCATGTAACCTTTTCCTATCTCTAACAGAACCAATTAATACAGTAAGGTTCATATCTGGGAAATCTTCCTTAATTTCATTTTGAATGTCATATACATTATTCTCATAAATATCAAATATTATAAGTCTTTTAGGATTATATATAGCTATTTGTCTACAAAGCTCTGACCCAATAGATCCGCCTCCGCCAGTAACTAATATAGTTTTTCCTTCTATATAATCAGAAATCCCCTTACTGTCTAATTGAATAGGATCTCTTCCAAGTAAATCTTCTAAATCAACATCTTTAATTCTACTAACAGTTGCATCACCACTTAGAATTTCATACATCCCAGGTATTATTTGCAATCTACAATTAGTATTTTTACATATCTCAATTATTTCTGATTTATTTTTAGCATCAAGAGACGGAATAGCAATTAAAATCAAATCAATTTCTTGATCTCTAACAATATAAGGAATATCATGTCTATTCCCTTCTATTTTAACGCCAGATATCCTTTTCCCAAGCTTATTTTTATCATCATCTATAAGCACTATAGGATTATACTTTAATTCCCTTCTTGCCATCATTTCATTAATAATCATGGTACCAGCTGACCCTGCTCCAACTATCATTACTCTTCTTTGATCTGATGAATATTTAAATGGTATATATAAAAGTGTTCTTCTATATACTCTATAAAGTATCCTATAGCCTAGTACAAAGAAAATACTCAATAATATTCCTACTACCGAAACGTTTAATGGTATAACTGAGCCAAAAAACCTAGTATAGCCAATAGATACTATACCAGCTAAAATATTTCCTCCAACACCTAATAAAAATTCATCTGTGCCAGTTAGATGCCAAAGGCTTTCGTACATTTTAAATAAGTAAAAACATATTAAATAAATTAAACTTACAACTATACAATCATCAGTATATATCTTTGCAATTAGTGTAAATTTCCCACTATCTGTTATATTTATAGAAAAAAGATAAGCCAAATTTACCATAAACATATCAATTATCATAATTATCAATGTTTTCCAGCTTTTCACTATAATTCCCTCCAATCTAAGAATCCTTATTAATCAATAAATGTTAAATTTTGATTATCACCTTATCTTATTAAAGATTCCAATTAATGCCTTAGGGAAGTAAATCATCCCTTTACATTGAATAAAATATCTAACATTATTTTTATCAATTTTTTGCATTTTGTAGTTCTTTAAATATTCTCTCACATCATTTCTATTTAAAAATTCAAAAAGATCCTTATGAAAATTTAAATCTCTTCCAAGTACAGAAAAAATATGTGATATTGAATACGGAATCTTAAATTCAAGTAAAAACTTTTCTATTTCATTTAAGTTTCCATATTTTCTTATATACTCTAATAAATCAACATATGAGTAATAACAATCAAGATGCTTTAATGATACATTTTGGGTAACTGAGTTTCCCCAGATAACATAATATGCTAAAATTTCATTTACACTTACTACTTTATTAGCATACAATAATGCTTTTACAATAAAGATCATATCTTCTCCATATTTTCTTTCACTATCAAAAAAGAGATTATTCTCCTTAACAATTGAAGTTTTATATATAGCACTTCTCATTCCTATAGTTATATCATCACTTAATTGTTTTAATGCTGCTTTTTTTCCACTAATGAATTCACTTAAACATTTCGTTCTATTTTTCACTAAAACTTCTCCATCTGCATCAACTTCACTATAATCACAAAAAACGATCTCAGCTTGTGTTCCTTCAGCTTTTTCATACATAAGCTCAATAAATCTAGAATCAATATAATCATCTGAATCTAAAAATGTTATATACTCACCAGCAACTTCTTCAATTCCTTTGTTTCTTGCTACACTAACTCCTGAATTATTTTGAGTTATAATTTTATAATTTACATCTGTTTTTTCAAGCAGGTCTTTTGCTATATCAATACTTCTATCTTTAGAACCATCATCTACAAGTAAAAGTTCGAAGTCTTTATTGGTTTGATTTATAACAGACTTTATACTTCTTTCAATGCATTCTTCTACATTATAAACAGGAGTAATTATAGATACCTTTATCAAAACTATTCGCTCCTTTTATTTGTCTATAGGTTTTATCCTACAATTTGTTTACAAAATTTCAACAGTTTATATATTAAACTATTTAAAATTTTGCAATACTACTTGAATTATACTAATATTAACACCTATATGCAATATTTAGTCATTTTTCTTAATTAAAATTTCATATTATATAGAAGTTTTCAACTTCTTAATTGTCTTAGCATGCCATACTCTATCTTCTTCTTTAGGAAGTGTCATGTAATCTCCATATAACTGAGTTAAAATAGCATCATAATTTTTAGGAGCATTAAAATAATCTCCTTCAAATTCAACTTTTATTAACTCAAAAAAATCCTCTTTTTTATATATGTATTGACTCCAAACAGTGTCTAATCCATATCCCATATGTTCAGAATTTTTATCATTCCATCTAATTAAAAAATCAAATAATTTTTGTCTTCTTTTTGTTGGTAAAATTAAAACTACAACTTTATAAATAGAATGTGTAAGCTTATTTTTTAAAGTTAATTCCTCTGGTTTTTCCCTGCACCTTACAAAACTTTTTAAAACAAAATTGCTGATTTTTCTTTGTAGATTATACACCCACATTTTCTTAGGCAAGCTATCATAAGGCAAAACATCTACAAATAATCCATTATGCATCTTCTCATTTTCCACAATTTTTTCTTCTATATATAAAGTATTATTATATCTAATTTTACAAGGCACTTGATAAATATCATAATCAAAATCATTTTCATGAGTTTGTAAAAATAAATGTGTTGGTAATTCGGTCTTAACTACACTTAAAAACTTTTCATAATCTTCCCTAAGCATTCCTATGTCAATATCATCATCCCAAGGAATAAATCCTTTATGCCTTACTGCACCTATAAGTGTTCCTGCATCTAGAAAATATCTAATATTATGTTTATCACAAATAATTGCTATGTCTTTTAAAATGCTTTTCATTATTAATTGGGCATCCCTTAAGCCTAAGTCTTCATAATTTGAATAATCGTTGTTCATTTTTTTCTCCTTATAATATACATACTACCCTTTATTATATCAATGTAATTCCAAAACTCAACAAGTACATATACTATTCCTTCTAAATTGATATATAATCTAGAGTAAATTAATAATAATATGCTGCTTAATTAATTTGTTATTTTTTGAATATGATTAATTTGTATGTTATAATTTATTACGCATTAACCATATATATATTCCAATTAATAATATACAGTTAACAATTAAATTGTGAGATTCTTTTAGAATTTTATTAAATTTATCCACTAACTTTGTATAGATTTTTAATTAGAACTTATATGTTAAATAAAATTTTTTTAAAGATTATAAAAGATTGGAGAATATACGAATGGAAAATACCAACGATTTAATCAGTGTTATTATACCTGTATATAATGTTGAGAAATATTTGTCTCAATGTATAAATAGCATTTTAAATCAAACTATTAAAAACCTTGAAATTATTTTAGTTGATGATGGTTCCTTAGATGATTCTGGCAACATATGTGATGAATTTTCTAAAAAAGATAATAGAATTGTTGTTATTCATAAAGAAAATAATGGATTAAGTTCTGCTAGAAATGCTGGACTTGAGATAGCTAAGGGAAACTATGTTGGTTTCGTAGACAGCGACGACTGGTTAGACGAAAATATGTATGAAACTCTACTAAAATTAATAAAAGATACTAATTCAGACATATCTTGTTGTAGATTCTTTAAAACTGCTGATTCCGAAGAAAAAATCCCATCTATTAATGATGAAATAATTCAATCTTTCAATAATATTGAAGGCTTAAGTAATTTTTATACGGATTTATATACTCAAACAGTGGTTGCTTGGAATAAATTATATGCACGAAAACTTTTTGATAATGTAATTTACCCAATAGGTAAGATTCATGAAGACGAAGGGACTACTTATAAGTTATTTTATAAAGCAAATAAAATAACTTATACTAATAAATCTCTATACTATTACAGAACAACACCTAACAGCATAACAACTAGTAAATTTAATAAGAAAAGGTTAGCTATTATAGATATTTATGATGAAAAGATTAAATTTATTAAAAACATAAATAATGATAATCTTTACGCTAAAACACTTAAGTGGTATTTATTCACGCTTATTAATTGTTATTTGGAATGTTCTAATAATATGGAAGATGGTAGAGAATATTTAAACTCTATAAAAGTGAAAATTTCTGAAGCTTATAAAAGTTATAGTAAAACAAATGAAAAGCAGCTTCATTGGATAATTTTATTTTCTGTCTTTAGATTTAATCCTAAACTATATAAAACCATTTTAAGTTATATAAAGTCTTAAAATAATTTATGCAAATATGGATATTTCATAATTAAAAAATTAAACTGAATATATATTACTAAAATTACGAAATTGTATTGATATAATATGATGAATGGATAAAATATGAAATTTCTAAAATATATATGCTACAAATAATCTATATACAACTAAGTCTCACGACTTAATTTTCACAGAACATTTATATTCTCAATATAAATGTTGGAATATATGAATTTTATACGTAGTAAATTTATGGGGGTACTATTCATGTTAAAAAAATTTTTTAAAACTTTTATTCTATTTTCAATGATTCTTCTATTTAGTAGTTCTATTATTAAAACTACAGCATATGCCGTAGAAGAAAATCTAAGTACTAGTTCAACTCCTTCTACTCAAAAAAACACTGAAACTTCTAAAGCTACAAAAGATACAGTGTCTTCTAATGACAATTTAAATAAAAACTCTAGTAATTCATCCTCTACAACTAATACTGATATTAATAAAGACTATAACTCAAATAATAAAGCAAATACCGAAATAGTAACTGAAGAAAAAAAAGAAGAAGTTATAGATTATGACTGGAAAACTATAGATAACAAAATATATTACATAGTTAATAATAAAATTTTAGAAACTACTGGTTGGTTTATGGAAAAGGATATTAATCCAAATATCACTCGAAAAGACAAGAATTACAAAGCTAAATATTATTTAGATAAAGACTTTTCTGTAGTGATTGGATGGAAGCAAATAGAAAATATTTGGTATTACTTCGATGTTCAAGGCATAATGCAAACTGGCTGGATTTTTAATAATGGCTGGTATTATCTAGATTCTTCTGGAGAGATGAAAACTGGCTGGAATAAAATTGGTATGGATACTTATTATTTTAATAAATACGGACAAGCTACTGTTGGTAAAAAATTAATAGATTCTAAATGGTATTTTTTTGATGAAAGAGGACGTCTTGAAAAAGGTTTTTTCGATTATAATGGAAAAACTTATTATTCTGATAATTCTGGAATAATGGTTACGAATCAATGGATAAATAAGGGTAGTCATAAATTTTATATTAAATCTGATAGCACTATTGCTATTGGAGATATATTCATAAATGGACTTATGGAAAACTTTGATGAACGTGGTTATTTAAAAGGCTATGATAGTGATGCTAAAAATGATTTATATGTACATTTTTTAGATGTTGGAAATGCTGATTGTGAATTCATAAAATTACCTAGTGGCGAAACTGTTTTAATCGATACTGGTGATACAATAACAACTAAAACACTAATAGATTTCTTAAATACTCAGAATCTGAAAACCGAATTTTTGGAGTCAAAAAATGATGGACAAACTTCAATAAATAATGAAATTGATAATGATAAAACAACTAACATTCTTAAAACTATTGATAGTAATACTAATAATAATGTTGCTAATAATACATCAACTTCTACTAAACTTAATAATGGTAAGGGTGTAATAGACTATGTAATTCTTACACATCCACATTCAGACCATATAGGTGGTATGATTGAATTAATGAAAAATTTTAATATAGGAAAAGTAATAACACCTAAATATTTTGAATTGAAAGACTATTCTCCTGGTACTACTTCTATAGATCAATCAAAAATGGATATTATCAAATATGATTATCAAATATATAAAAATACAATGGATAATATATCAAAAAATGGATTGACTGTAGTCCAAGCTGAACCTGATTCTTATATCGACAGTGAACATATTTTACAATTTCTTCACCTTGATAAAGATTATTCTAAGCTTGAATCAGATCCTTACTATACAGAATACAATGCTTTCAATGATAATTCTGCTATTGTATATTTAAATTATTATGATTTTCAATGTCTTTTTACAGCAGACATTCAATGGAAGGCTGAAAATGATTTTTTCAATCGCAAAGCTTTAAAAGGTAATACAGTAGATATATTAAAAGTTCCTCACCATGGTAATGTAGGTTCTTCCTCTTATACGTTTGTCGGTTATGTAAATCCTGCCATAGGTATTATTCCTAGAGCTAAGGAAAGAATTAATACTACTAATGAACCTTATGATGTTTTAACTACTTGTGGTGTTAATATATATGAAACAAGTTTAACAAATGGAGTTTCAGTATATGTTACTAAAGATAATTGGAATATTGAAACTAAATAAATTCTTAAAATATAAGGATATTAGAAAATTATTAACTTGTTACTTTTCTAATATTCCTTATTGCTTTACTGATTAATAAAATTAATTAAATGTCTTATTGTAATATATGAAACTATTGTCCATAAAATTAATCCCAGCAAGAAAGACTTAATAGGTTTTCCTGCTGGTGTATTTTGAATTATTATATAGTTAAATAAAAGTATTAATTTGATTCTTATATCTGATAGAAGCTTCCAATTCAATAAATATTCTTTCTAACCCTTAACTCCACTATCACTTACCCCCTGCATAAACCACTTTTGAGCTATAAAAAATAATATTAATAATGGCAATACAGTAATTGTGCTTGCTCCCATTATTTCGGGCCATTTTATTCCGTAAGCTCCCCCCTGAATAAAGAATTGCCTAAGTCCTGCTGAGACTAAAAAGTTTTCTGGACTTTTAGTTATAAGAGATGGATACATATATTCATTATAATATGTTACAAAGCTTATTAAACCAAACGTTATAAATGTTGGCTTTGTTAATGGAAACATAATCTTTAAAAGTATTTTTAAATGAGATGCTCCATCCATTCTTGCTGCTTCTACCAAACTTCTGTCTACTTGTAAAAATGCCTGTCTAATTAGAAATATTCCAAATACATTTACAAGATTGCTTATTATAAGTCCAGTTAAGGTATCAATTAAATTTATCTGCGCAAGTATCATATAACATGGCACGTATGTGACTGCTGAAGGTAGCATATATGTTGCCATTATTAATGCAAACAAAACTTTCTTTCCTATAAACTTAAACTGAGTTAAAGCATATGCAATCATAGCTGCACTAATCACTTGAAACACAACTTCTATAGACGCAACAAATAAACTATTTCCAAGATATATTTCAAAAGGTGCTTCTTTAAATACTTGAACAAAATTACTCCACTGTGGTAATTCTGGAATCAACACTGGTGGAAAATTAAACATTTCGTCTTTAGTTTTAAGTGCACTACTTATCATCCACAAAAAAGGAAAAAATGTAATTATACTTATACCAGTCAATATTAAATGTTTTGTACATTTTATTAAAGTTTGTATTAAGGTTGTTTTATTTATAATTTTTAAACTGATTTCCAGATCTTCCATTTCTCCAAGATTCTTCTTAACATTTGTATCCATTATTCTCTATTCCCTTCCCCAATAAAATTTAAATAAATACACTAAAAGACTTCACTTAACAATTTACAATAAAAATCGAACACTATTTTATAAAATTACTTTTATATTTAAAACTGTATAATTTCTATATTTATGAGTTTTTATTAAAGCAGCTTAATAATGAACCCATTTTCTCGAAGCAATAAATTGAATTCCTGAAAGTATACTTATTATTACCAATATGACAGTAGCCATAGCTGTTGCTTGTCCCATATTAAAATTTTCAAAGGCAGTTTGATAATACATATATAGTATAGTTCTTGTACTCCCTGCTGGTCCTCCTTGTGTTAAAACTTGAATTTGGTCATAAGCTTGAAGTGAATTAATTGTTGTTATTATACTTAAGAAAAATGTAGTCGGTGATATAAGTGGCAATGTTATGCTTATAAATTTATTCCACATATTTGCTCCATCAATTGCTGATGCTTCATATAAATGCTTTGGAACCTTCTCTAAGGCTGTCAAATAAAATACCATCGCCCAGCCAAAGCCTTTCCAAACTGTAACAATTATAACTGCTAGCATTGCTGTATCTGAACTCTGTAACCATTGTGATTTAGGGAAGTTAAACAATTGCAATATATAATTAGCGAAACCATATTTAGGTTCAAAAATCCAGCTCCAAACTATAGATATAGCAACTGTTGGCGTTATCCAAGGAGAAAATATTATGGCTTTGTATAGAGCTGCTCCTTTAATATTCTTCTTTAATATCATAGCAATAGCCAATCCCCCAACAATTGTTGGTACTAAAGTTCCAAGTGTAAATATAAAAGTGTTTTTTAATACACTATAAAATGCACTATCAGAAAACAAAGCTTTATAATTATTGAATCCAACCATATCATAAGTAGAACTCATATAATCCCAATCAGTAAAACTCATAAATATAGCCTTAATCATTGGCCATATCCAAAACACTCCAAGAGGAATTACAGCCGGTAAAATAAACATTAAAACACATGAAGTTTTGCTAATTTTTCTTTTGATACTACTTTTAATTCCCACGAACATCACCACCTTTTAATTCAGTTAATAGTTATGGATTAAACTTCGCTGGAAAAGTTCTTCTAACAAAATATGAGACGAAATATCACTTTTCAAAAGAAGTTTCTTTATCTTTTTATAATGTAAATTGTTCTTACATCCTTTTCACTTTTTTCATCTATGATTTTATAAAGCTTCTCACTTCTTTCTTCTGTATATATTTTCACAACACCAAACAATTTATTTCTTTAATGTTAACTATTAACTGTTACTTGTTAACTGTTTGAATTGCCTCTTGAGCAATTTTTTGAGCTTGATCTAAAGCTTCTTTAGCTGAAACATTTTCTATTTCAACTTTATCTGCTGCATTCTTAAGAGCATCAATAATTTTCCCATCTGTAGGATCTATAAATACTTTTGTAGCATGAATTGCTTGAGCTATTGGAACTGCTGCTTGAGGATTTTTCTTTACATATTCCGTAAACTCAGGAGTAGATGCGCTTCCTTTATTTACTGAAATATATCCTGAAGCTATTGCCCATTCTGCACTTACCTTTGCAGATGTGAAATACTTAATAAATTCATATGCACCTTCCTTTTCTTCATCACTAACACCTTTAGGAATAACTAAAAGTCTTGCTTCTGCAACTGGTTTTGATTGTTTACCTACTTTAAATGCTGGCTGTTCATATGCACCTAATTTATTAAAATCAAGGTCACCTTGATCTCCTGATGAACCAGTATATCCAGCTGCTTTATCTTTCATAACATCATCTACTGTTGAGTACCAATACTCCCAACCTTGTCCACCAGAATGAATTTTCATAACTTTATCTTCATGAATCCACTTTCTAAAACTGTCCCAAACTTCAATCCATTCTTCTGAATTGATTAATACTTGTTTTCCATCATCACTTAATATTTTTCCACCATTACTTAAAGCTGCATCAATTAAATTCTCTTCACCCCACATAGGTTCCCATCCATAAAATGAAACTTCTATTCCATCCTTTTTAGTAAGCTTTTTAGCCACCTCTGCAAGTCCTGTCCATGTCTTTAATGAATCTTCATTAATTCCAGCTTCCTTGAAGGCCTGCTTATTATAATATAAAACTTGTGTCGTACCGTATATAGGAAATGCAAATAATCCATCATCTTTCTTACCACTTTCTAAAAATGATTCTAAGTAATTTTCTTCTTTAAAATCTGTATCCTTACTTGTATAATCACTTATATTTGTTAATAAATCTTTCTTTCCAAGCATATACGCTTTATCTGCTTCTAATAAAGCAAGTGCTGGACTTTTCTTAGCAGCTATTCCAGCTTGTAAATTTTTAAATGTGGTCTTGTAATCATCTTGAGCTACACCTTTAACTTCATACTTATCTTGAGAATTATTAAAATTAGTAATTATCTTTTTCATATTTTCATCAAGCTTACCACCAAGACCGTACCAATATTCAATTTCAATTTTTCCACTAGCAGTTTTTTTAGGTTTCTGAGCTGCACTTGCACCTCCACATGCAACTATACTTCCTGCTAAAAGTGAAACTAATCCAATAATACAAATTTTTTTTATAAATTTATTCATAAACTTACCTCCGTTTTTATTATTCAATTGGAAATATATCGAAAATATATAGTAACTCACTGACCAAAGTTCATTTTTTGAACAAATTTATATTAGCATTGTTCATAGTTCAACTCAATATGTTCAATGAAAATTTCCATAAAAAACACTTAATTTATATTATTCAAATTTAATACAAATATTTTTATTTAAGATAATTTAAGTATTTATTCTCTAGTCTAGTTTAAATAAAATGTTAAAAAACAATATCTTCACTGTAATTTTCTTATTTATGTATTTCCATATATGGTCAATAACATTTCTAAATTTGATGTAATGATTAGTTTCTCAAATAAATTATTCCAATTTTTTATACTACAAAAAGAAAGAAGTCCAATATCTATAATATTATAAATACTGAACTTCAATCTTGATTCATTGAAATCTTTAGTTTAAATATATTTTAAATTGTTAATAAAAGGGCTAATTAATTAATTTGCTATGCAAACTAAGTTTGATTTAATTTTTATTAAACTTGTGCACCTTCTCCGTGATGTTGAGCGGCTACTTCATCAGCATAAGCCATAGCATCTACCTTCTTGAAGAATGGGAAGTATACTACAAGACCAATTACTAAGAATAATGCTTGTGCAATAGCATAGCTAGGACCACCGATTATAAATCCTGAGAATATAGGTGGAACTGTCCAAGGTGGCATTGTTGCTCCCATTGGCGCAAGAACCTCTGACGCAATTGCTAAATAAAGTAATGTTGCATTTATTACTGGTGTAAGTATAAATGGTACTCCCATTATTGGGTTCATTACTATTGGAGTACCAAATAATATTGGCTCATTTATATTACATAAGTTAGCTGGTAATGCTAATCTACCTAATTGTTTGTATTGAGCAGACTTTGCAAATAACACCATAAGTATAGCAAAACCTAGTGTATGACCACTACCTGCCATATTAATGAAGTTATCATAGAATTGCATAGTTACTATATGAGCTCCATGAGCAATATCTAAAGTTCCTGCTTTTTGTAAAAGTGCATTGTCTGCAGTATTAGCATTTAATAAACCTGTCACTACACCACCAATTGTAGCACCACCATGAATTCCGAAGAACCATAAGAATGGAACAGAGAAAGCTATAAGTATAACTCCTGGTAATGAATCTGATGCACCTTGTAATGGTACTTGAAGAACTTTATAAATGATATCTAGTAAAGAACTGTTAAATGCAAACTTACAAATAGCATAAACTACATCTGCTGCTATTAATATGATTGTAGCTGGAATTAAAGCTGAGAAAGCATTTACAACACCTTGTGGAACACCTTCTGGCATTTTTATTGTGATGTTTCTCTTTACTAATGAACAATAACTTGATGCAACAAGTAAACTTATTATAATTGCAGCAACCATACCTTTTCCATCTAAAACATTTGTTGGAAGAACTCCACTAACTGCAACTGGAGCTGCATCTTTTGCTGGTGAAAACATAACAAAATTATTAGTAAGAAGCACAAATACACTTAATGAAAGTGCTGATGGTGCGAAAGGTTCAATTCCTTCATTTTTAGCATAAACATAAGCCATACCTGTAACTGATACTAACGCCATAATACCCATTGTTGCGTCTTTTACTTTGAATAATGGATCATTCCATGCTGCTCCAAAAGTAGCTGTAAAGAAGTCTGTAACTGCTGGAATTGGGAAGCAAGCAATCAATAAGAAAATAGATCCAATGATATTTAATGGTAAAGTATATAATACACCATCTTTTAATGCTTGAACACCTTTTAAATTAACGAATTTCATTACCACTGGAACTACTTTTTCGTTCAATGTTTGATTCAATGACATAATATTTTTCCCCCTTATAATTAAATTATGATTATAATATGAATAATTACAAACAAAAAATTTGCTATTATTACCTTTTATAAACTCTAGCAATTAATTATTTTTTATTACTACAGTTTTTTGATTAATTTTAATGTATAGGTTTTCTCTAAGGCTGGTGAAATATATTTTCACTGCTATTTCACCAAGTTATATCCATTAATACACGAATTATAATTAATGAATATCTTTTACCGTTCTAAACGATTATCATATTATCTATTTGCTGAACAACATAAACTTTACTTATTTATTAATTTTAATGCTAAATCTAAAACTTTAGCTCCATTCATCATTCCATAATCAACCATTGGTATTACTTCTACCGGGATTCCTTTTGGTTCACAAAGACCCTTTGCTTTTCCTAAAGTATAACCAACTTGTGGTCCAAGTAATGCAACATCCATGCTATCTAAATGTCTGTCCATTTGTGCTTCTGGAAATGCTACAATTTCTGCTTCTATTCCTTTAACTTTGGCTGCTTCCTTCATCTTATTAACTAATACACTTGTTGACATTCCTGATGCACAAAATAATTTAATTGTTACCATAATATTTTCCTCCTCAATTTATAATTACTTTTAAATTTGTACTTGATATTAATTTTTTTCTTAATGTATATAATATCATCACTTACATTATTTGTAAATGACGTTATTCTCGTTATTTGTATTGTTTGCTATTTTATCAAATTGTTTACTACTTTTCTTAATTCAATAATTTGTTCAATTAGATTTTTTTCTGTTATAGATGTCATTAAATGATCTTGCGCATGAACAAATAAAATTGAAAAATCAATTTTTTCTCCCGCAGCCTCTTTTTGAAGCATTTCTGTTTGAGCATCATGTGCCTTTGCCAATGCATCATTTGCTAATCCTATTTCTTTGTCAGCCTCTTTATATTTTCCTTCATTTACCAAATTAAGAGCCATGTAAGCGTGATTTTTGCAATCACCTGCATTGATTATAATATTCATAATTGCCATTTCTAATTGTTCCATTTAAGTTCCTCCATTTATGCTTTATTGCTTTACGCCTTTATATAAAGCAATACACGTGCCAAACACTATCAAACATTTATAAAAAACTTTTGGAACTTATAGATAAATATTTTATAGAAAACTTAAAAAGCCAATACAATAGCCATTTATAACTGATATTCATAAATTTATTTTTATTTCTATTTTTTTATCAATGATCTCATTTTTATTTTTCCTAAATAACTGTTTACTTAAATTTAATAGTGTTTTATAATTTATATGTAGTGTTTTATTTACTATAAATCATATTCAAACACTAAATATGTTATGTTTTATTTGAAATTCAAATAAATTTTATTGTTATTTTTAATATATAATTTAGTTAAAACTGATAATTAGGAGGATAGATAATGACTAAAAAAGAGTTAATTTACCAAAAACTTCTTTACTTAAACTCTTCTGATGGTATAGATACTCAAACTCTAGCATCGTTAGTTAATATGTCTAGAGCAAATTTGAGTCACGAATTAAATGAACTTTGTAAGGAAGGCAAGTTATATAAATCATCTGGAAGACCTGTATTATTTTTTCTTTCCGAAAATAAAATTACAAGCAAGGAATCCCAATTAGACTTACTGGCTAAAAATAATATTTCTCTTAGAGATTCTGTTGAGCAGGCTAAAGCAGCTATTTTATATCCTCCAAAGGGTATGAATTCTTTAATTCTTGGTAGTACAGGCGTTGGAAAATCTATGTTTGCTTCTTTAATGCATAATTACGCTTTAGAAATGAAAGTAAAAACAGAAGATTCTCCATTTATAGTGTTTAACTGCGCTGATTACACTAACAATCCTCAATTGCTCACTTCACAACTTTTTGGTGTAAAAAGAGGAGCTTATACTGGTGCGGAAGTTGATAAGGTTGGCTTAATTGAACAAGCTAATGGTGGAATATTATTTTTAGATGAAATACATAGACTACCGCCAGAAGGACAAGAAGCTCTCTTTATATTTTTAGATAGTGGTACTTTTAGAAGAATTGGAGATTCTGAAAGTAGAACTTCAGATGTGTTAATAATTTCTGCTACAACAGAAGATCCAACTTCTGCTTTATTAAATACTTTTACTAGGAGAATTCCCATTGTAATAACTATTCCTTCTCTTAAAGAAAGAACTTTAGATGAAAGATTGTTTTTAATTAAAAGCTTCTTCAAATATGAAAGTATTCGTTTAGACAAAGAAATATATGTATCCTTAAATTCCCTTAGAGCTTTACTTTCTTATGATTGTCCTAACAATATAGGACAGTTAAAAAGTGATGTTCAGCTTCTCTGTGCAAAAGCGTATTCGGAATTTTTAACAAATTTGAAAACTGATGTGCGAATTCATAGTAAAGTCTTGCCTGCTTACATTAAAGAAGGACTTTACAAAGAAAAAGAACATAGGGTTCTATGGAATAAACTTATGAGTGAAGAAATTGAATATTTTAGATTTAATGGTTCTAATGAAGATACTAATACTATCTTTAATAATGGTGATAACACTATTTATGATTTTATAGAGAATAAACTAGAGAAATTAAAATCTTTAGATATTTCTGACATTGATATTGAAAATATTTTAGAAAAAGATATTGCAAAACATTTCAATAAAAATAATTCTGAAGTGTCTGAAGAAATAAATAGAAAAAATCTATTAACTATTATTGATGAAGACATATTGAACTGTTTTGATAAAATAATAAACTATGTGGTGCAAAAACTTACTATAACTTTTGATAACAATTTATATACAGCCTTTGCTTTGCACATTAATACATTAATAAATAGAATTAATAATGATAAGATAATAATAAATACTAATTTAAATAAAATCAAAGAACTTTATCCTTTAGAATTTTCTATAGCTCTTGAGATAAAAGAAATGATTGAAAACCATATTGACAAGTCGGTCCCAATTGATGAAGCAGGTTACTTAACTTTGTTCTTAATCCAAGATAATACTTTTAATGATGTATCTCATGATAAAGTGCGAGTTATACTTATTGCTCATGGTGAATCTACTGCAACTTCAATGGCTGATGTTTCCAATAGACTTCTAGGTGAAAATTATGTAATACCAATAAATGCATCAATTGATGTTGCTCCATCAACAGTATTAGAAAGTCTAAAGATTGGAATAAAAGAAAATCCAACTTCAGCTGGTTATCTTTTATTAGTTGATATGGGATCTTTAACAACTTTTGCGGATGTAATAAGAACTGAATTTAAAGTTGAAATTAAAGTGATATCTCTTGTTTCAACTTTACATGTATTGGAGGCTGCAAGAAAAGCGCTTCTTGGTTCAACATTAGATGAAATTTATAATGATGTACTTATGGTTAATTCTTATGTAGAAATACATAAGAATTTAAATGGTAAACAAGTAAATGAAAACAAGGTATTAATAGTAACAGCTTGTTTAACAGGAGAAGGTGCTGCTATTGCAATAAAAAACTTTTTAACCAGTAATCTTAGAATAAATAATGATTATTTTGAAATTACTTGTTTAAATTGTTTAGATAAAACCTTCTTCAAACAAAAAATTCTTAATCTTCAAAAAGAAAATGAAATATTATTCATAGTTTCATCTTTCCCTATAGATTCACCAATAAAACAATATACTATGTATGAAGTGTTTAATATGCATGTACTAAAAGAACTTCAAGCAAAAATCGATTCAAAAACTGCTATGCTTAATATACCTAAAATAATAAAAGAAAATATATACAACATAGATGGTGTCGAATTGTTTAATGACGTGACTAGACTTTTAAATACATTGCAAAACAAACTTTCTATTAAATTATCGGACGAAAATCTTGTTGGTGTAATTCTACATTTATCTTTTGTTATAGGACGATTAAGAAATGAGGATAATCCAGCAACTTATCCTATGAAGGATGATTATATTTCTGAAAATCTTGATTTATACAATATAATAAAAGAAAACTTAGCTTTTATTGTTAATAAATATAAAATAAATATTATAGATGACGAAATATGTTACTTAATAAATCTTCTATCAAATTCAGAAGATAAACGTATCTAGAAAAACTTCTTTAAAACGTAAGCGTTATAGTATAAAATTCCAACGCTTACGTTTTATTATTAATTTTCAAGAAACTTATTATGTAATCTCTTTCCTATGCTTTCAATCATATATAATACTGGTATTTGTGTGGTTATATCACTTATTCCCAACTTTTCTTGTTGAACGTAATAAGATATATTTAAATCGGATATTTTAGATATTGTACAATTTTCGCTATTAGTTATACTTACAACAGTACTTCTTTCTCTTTTTAAGTTGCTTATATGGTCAATAATAGAAATTGTTTCTCCTGATACTGATACTGCTATTATTACAGAATCTTCGTAGAACTTATAATTTCGTGGAAAATATGGATCATCTATATACATAGCAAATTTTCCTATTGATGAAAAGTATCTCGCAGCATATTTGCATAATATTCCAGATGTTCCTGCTCCTATAAATATGACATTACTTGCCTCTTTTATTAAATCACATAACGTGTTTAATTTTTTATCTAATTCATCATTATCTAATTTTTTGAAAAAATCTACTATTATAGAGGCGTCATTCTTCACTTTGCTACTTTCATTTTTCTCCATGTTCATCTTCAATTTTACTTTGAATTCTGAATATCCTGCACAATTAACTTTTTTGCAAAATCTTAATATAGTTGTTGTTGATACATGTGCTTCATCTGCCAACTCTCTAATTCTCATGTAAATGACTTTTTCACTATTTTTCATTATGTATCGATATAATGATAATTCTAAATCATTTAAATTTTGAATAATTTCATAATTAAACATCGTTAATTAACACCTCTTCCTTCCTCAATACGTTTACTTAATTATATCCTACTTACTAAGTTTTTTTAAGACATTCTAAAGAAAATAATGCACATTAAATAAGGTATTTTACTTTTAGATTTGAGGCTGTTAATATAATAATTTTCTTAAAATTCTTCTCCATTAGTTGCAATTACTTTTTTATACCAGTAAAATGATTTTTTCTTACTTCTTTCAAGAGTTCCATTTCCATCATTATCTTTATCAACATAGATGAAACCATAACGTTTTTTCATTTCACCAGTCCCAAATGATACTAAATCAATACATCCCCAAGGCGTATAGCCCATTAAATCAACACCATCAATTTCAACTGCTTTTTTCATTTCAGCAATATGTTCAGCTAAGTAATCAATTCTATAATCATCATTACATGAACCATCTTCTTCTTTTACATCAATTGCTCCAAATCCATTTTCAACAATAAATAATGGTTTTTGATAACGTTCATATAATGAATTCAAACCATAACGTAAGCCTACTGGATCGATTTGCCATCCCCAATCACTTGCTTTTACATATGGATTTTTCACTGCTTTAGAATATCCTGACATTCCATCTCCAGCAGATTCATTATCTGATTTTACAGCTGCTGACATATAATAACTAAATCCAATATAATCAACACAACCTTCTTTTAAAATTTCAGCATCCCCTTCTTCCATATTGATATTGTATCCTTTTCTTTGCCAGTCCTTAATTGCATAGCTTGGATAGTATCCCCTACAATGAACATCTCCAAAAAGATATCTATCATGCATTGCTTCTACAGAAAGCATCATATCATCTGGATTACAAGAATATGGGTAAACCGGTACATATGCAACCATACACCCAATTTTGAAATCTGGATTTATTTCATGTCCGCGTTTAACAACTAATGCACTAGCTACAAGTTCATGATGGACAGCTTGATATGTTACTTCTGCTCTGTTTTCGCCTTCTCTAAATACAATTCCTGAACAAGTGAAAGCAAATAAGTCATAACCCGTTTCTGCTTGATTATTTATTTCATTGAAAGTCATCCAATATTTAACCTTATTTTTATAACGTTCCATTACCGTTGTAGCATACCTAACAAAGAATTCTATAACCTTGCGGCTTCTCCATCCACCGTAGTTCTTAACTATCCCATAAGGTATTTCAAAATGTGATAATGTAATTACAGGTTCAATTCTATACTTAAGCATTTCATCAAACATATCATCATAAAATTTTAACCCTTCTTCATTTGGTTCAAGCTCATCACCATTTGGAAATATTCTAGACCAAGCAATTGAAGTTCTAAAGCATTTAAATCCCATTTCTGCAAACAATTTTATATCATCTTTATATCTATGATAAAAATCAATTGCCTCATGATTAGGATAATTTAATCCTTCAATTACTCCATCTGTAATTTGTCTTGGAACTCCATGTGCTCCAGCTGTCATTATATCTGCAGTGCTAGGTCCTTTTCCACCTTGATTCCATCCACCTTCTAATTGATGAGCTGCAACTGCACCCCCCCATAAAAAATCCTTATTAAAAGCCATATTTAAAATTCCTCCTTAAATTTGCATTATAATAACTTTTGCTTTATTATCCCTATTTAGTAACATATGAAACTTGATAGGTATTTATTTTTTTAGAAACATATTATTTTTTACCTTTATAATTTTTGCAATTAAGATATTTTTTATTACTATTATTTTACGCTAATTATTTATGATGAAATAATACAAGTTAATCAATACTGTTATAATTACTCTTCAAACCCAAATTTATAAATTTAAGCTCTTATAAATTGCTTTAGCAACTCCATCATTATCATTAGTATCTGTTATATATTTTGCTATTTCTTTTATCTGTTTAACAGCATTTCCCATAGCAAATGATTCTGTAAATTCTGAAAACATAGAATTATCATTAAAACTATCCCCAATAACCATAACTTCCTCTCTTTTTATACCCATTTTATCCGCAACTTTAGCTAATATGAGCCCTTTTTGTGCTTCTTTATTATTTATTTCTATATTTTTAGTAAAGGTCGAAGAAATAGCAAGGCTCCCTATGGCTTCTAATTTCTTTTTTACATTTAATGTAGTTTCTTCATCATTATAAAATGCAACAAATTTTCCTATTCTAATATTACTATTTAAAAATTCATCAATATCTTGAATATATTTTAAATTCACAAAATGTGGATGTGATTCAGCGAATTTTATAGCCTCTTCAAAACTAGTTTTTGGATCATAAGCTTTAATTCTATATGCAACCTCTGTCAACGCTTCTTCCTTATTGTTAACAGTATATAAGCCTTCATTTGTATAAATTTCAGCTATGATATTTTCTTTTATTATCATATCTATAATTTCACGTGCTTCTTCTCTTTCAATATAAATTCCTTCTAAAACTTTTCCTTTTTCATCTATGTATTCTCCACCATTTAAAACTATACATTGACATATTAAGCCACATTCATCAAGCAGTGGCTTCACATCTTCATACATTCTCCCTGTAGCAATTGCAAATTTTATACCCATTTCTTCCGCCTTTTTTATGGCTTCTAAATTTTCTTTGGATATTTTATGTTTACTATTAAGCAATGTTCCATCCATATCTGATGCTATAAGCTTTATCATATTTTAAATTCCTCCATATTAACGCTAAACTATTCCAATATTTATATGAATATATTATATACTAAAATAAATGGTTATTATCATTTTTTAAGTCAATAATATTTTTCTTCTTTTTACACGAAAAAATGCACAACTTAAGATATCTTCTCAAATTGTACACTTAATTTAGTTAAATTAACTTCAATTTAAATGATACTTTCTTATAATAATATCGTAAACAAAATCTACTGCTGAACCTATTGCCAAAGTCAACATTATAGTACCAATACCAATTGGTACTTTTAATATAAAAGCAATTACAATACAAGTTATATCTATTGATAGCTTAGCTTTCCTAATACTGAAATCCTTTTCTATAAGTGCGACCATAAAATCATCTGCTGAAGTTGCTGGCAATTTAGGAATTAAATATATAGCTAATCCGACACACATTAAAAACATTCCTACTATAAATATAATTATTTTACTCAATAAATTTTCAGCATTTAAATCCTTAATCACCTCAACCCACATACTCGTTGATATTGCCATAATAACTGAAGTCACTAAAGTAATAACTCTTGGTAATCCCTTCCTAACAAATGCTGCTAAAATAACTACTATTAGAGATACCCCACTTATAGTTAAGAATATGCTTACACTCAATAAATTACTTAAAGCAAAATTTATTGAATCATATGATCATGCTCCCATACCAGATTTTACTGTTAGTGATACACCTAACGTCAAAAGCAAAATTCCAAGCAAAAAAATTATATATCTTTTGTAATCTAATCTCATTAATCTACTCCTACTCTTAGATATATTAAAATAAAGAATAAGTCAGTATATCTTATCAAATTCTAAAATTTAAGTAAAATGTAACATTTTAAAAAAGACTAGAAAGTTCCCTTTCTAGCCTTTAACATTACTTTTATTAAAGCTCTTCTCCATTGCTTTCAATTACTTTCTTATACCAATAGAAACTCTTCTTTCTTGATCTACTAAAATCACCGTTTCCATCATTGTCTTTGTTAACATATATAAAGCCATATCTCTTTTTCATTTCACCTGTTGATGCACTTACTAAATCTATACATCCCCAAGGTGTGTATCCAATTAACTCAACTCCATCATTTACAGCTTCCTTCATTTCTTCTATATGTGCTTTTAAATAATCAATTCTGTAATCATCATTTATTGAACCATCTGCTTCAACTTCATCCACAGCACCTAATCCATTTTCCACAACCATTAATGGAATTTGATATCTATTGTATATATTATTAAGTGACCATCTTAATCCCTTAGGATCAATTTGCCATCCCCAATCGCTTGCTTTAAGGTATGGATTTTTCACTCCACCCATTATATTTCCAGAAGTTTTTTCTAATTTGGGATCTGCACTTGCACAATTTGACATATAGTAGCTAAATGTATAGAAATCTACACATCCTTCTTTTAATATTTCCTCATCATTTTCTTCCATCTTTATCTCAACATTATTATCTCTAAAATATCTCTTTGCAAAACCTGGATAAGCACCTCTTACTTGAACATCAGAGCATAAGAAATTATTTAAATTATCTCTTTCTTGAGCTAAAAATACATCTTCTGGATTACATGTGTATGGATATGCTGTCATATATGCAATCATACATCCTATTTTAAATTCTTTATTAATTTCATGTCCTAATTTAACAGCTTTGGCACTTGCGATAAATTGATGGTGAAGAGCTTGGAATCTTATTTGTTTACTATCTTCAGTTTCTTTATCAAATGCAAGTTCACCACCATCATTTAATAAAATTCCACCACCCATAAATGCACCAAATGGCATAGTCAAACAATTTATTTCATTAAACGTTAACCAATATTTTACTACATCTTTATATCTTTTAAATATGGTTTCACAATATCTAACATAGCAATCAATAACTTCTCTTGAAGCCCATCCATTATACTTTTTAGTTAATCCAAATGGAGTTTCATAATGAGAAATTGTAACCAATGGCTCAATGTTATATTTTTTTAATTCTGCAAAAACATTATCATAGAATTTTAAACCTTCTTCATTTGGTTCTAAATCATCACCATTTGGGAAGATTCTGCTCCAATTTATTGACATTCTAAAAGTCTTAAAACCCATTTCACCAAATAATTTTATGTCTTCTTTATAATGATGATAGAAATCTATTGCTTCATGACTTGGATAATATGTTCCTTCTTCAAGTTCTGGTGTTATTCTTCTTGGAGTAGTATGAGTACCTCCTGTCATGACATCAGAAGTACTTAGACCTTTTCCATCTTCTTTATATCCACCTTCAAATTGGTTTGCAGCTGTTGCTCCTCCCCATAAAAAATCTTTTGGTAACCCTTGAAATTTACTGTTAATCAATTTTTATTCCTCCCAAATATAGATTCAAAATCTATAATTAAACGATTTATCTCTATTTTTATTTTGTTTTTATTATTCTTTGTCAACTTTAATTTTTTTATTTATTTTTCTAATAAATTTATTGTTTCTTTAAATTGAGGTAAATGTTTTTGATGAGCTACTAACATTTCATTTAATAATTCTTTCGCAATTTTACCGCTTGGGACTAACGGATTTATAGTAAATGCATGAAGTGCTTTATTATAATTTCCTGTAACTGCTGCTGAAATTGTTGTTTCTTCCATCCCCTTCATTATTTGCACCATTCCTCTTGATGCTGGATCAAATTTACCAAAGTTAATCGGCTCTGGCCCATGAGATGTTATTATACTTGAAACTTCTACTATTGAATCATATGGAAGATCTTCTAACGCTCCATTGTTTTTTGTGCTAACTACCATAGTAGTTCTCTTATCATTATAAATTGAAGCAATTAGCTCACATGCAGCATCACTATAGTGAGTTCCTCCACGTTTAGTTAATTGTTCTGGTTTATAATCAAGATTTGGATCTTTATATAATTCAAATAATTCTGCTTCTGTTTTCTTTACTACTTCTGCTCTAGTTTCACCTTTTTCAAATTCTTCTAGTTCAGATTTTAACATATCATCTGTAATATAATAGTATCTATGATATGGACAAGGTAGTATTCCTAAATCTTTAATTTGTTCATAATTAAACTTAATATCTTTTATATTAGCAACACCAGCATCTTTTTTTTCTTCTGCTAAAGCTGGATTATATAACTTTTCAATTACTTCTGTTGTCTTTTCATTACCTTGTTTGTCCCATACTCTATGCCAATGGAAATGATTTAAGCCTGCAAATTTAAAGAACAGTTCACTTGAAGGTACACCTAATTTTTTTGCATCATCTTCTATACAGTTAATTGGAACATTACATAATCCAACAGTTCTATCCCATCCACCATATTTAATAGCAGCTTCTGTTACCATTCCTGATGGATTTGTAAAATTAACAAGCCATGCATCAGGGCATAATTCTCTCATATCATCTATTATGTCTAAAATCACTGGAATTGTTCTAAACGCCTTAAACATCCCACCAGCACCATTAGTTTCTTGTCCAATTATCCCATGACTTAAAGGAATTCTTTCATCCTTTATTCTTGCATCTAAAAGACCTACTCTAAATTGAGTTGATACAAAGTCAGCTCCTTTTAATGCTTTTCTTCTATCTAAAGTTAAATTAACCTTCCAATCAAGACCTGCAGCCTTAACCATTCTTTGAGCCATAGCTCCAACAATTTCTAACTTTTCTTTTCCATCTTCAATATCAACAAGCCATAATTCTTTAATAGGCAATTCATCTTTTCTCTTTATAAATCCCTCTATTAATTCAGGAGTATAACTTGATCCTCCACCAATAGTAACTATTTTAATTTTTTTCTTTTTCATGTCTTATTTCCTCCTTAACATTTTATATTAAATGAATTTTGTACCATAATGACATTTGCAAAGACCAATAATTTTTTATAAATGCTTTAAATGAGTTTTTCTTATGTTATACTCAAAAAAATCTTTAATGAGTCTTTACTTGAAATATATCATAAATAATATTAAATTACTTTACTTTTTAAGTTTTAGTTACACATGCTACTTTTTAGTTACTTGTTTTTTCATAAAACAACTTGTTTTTTCATGATAATATTAAATAGAAGAAGATGGAGCAAAATTAATTAAAAAATTTTGCAACAGCTTCTTCTATGTGTGCCTTAAATATTAATTCATTTTTGATTGAAATTCCAAATTAATTTATCGATAAACGATTATTTTAATATTCTTCTTTATCTAAATCTTTAAATAAATTTTACTGCGCTGAGTTTTTACCTGCTTCTAATTCATTCATATAACTCTTCTTATCAATTATATTAAAGAATGGTAAATATATTAATGCACTTACAACTATTATCAATATTTGCACTAAAGCAACTCTCCACCCATCAACTCCACCTGCTAAAAAACCTGACATTAAAACTGGAGTTCCAAGTGGAACTATTGTTGTTAATCTTGGCACTACATTTATATACGTTAATATATATCCTAATATACTTGCAAGTAGTGGTGTACATATCCATGGAATAGCCATGTAAGGATTAAGAACCATAGGCGTTGCAAATACAATTGGTTCATTTATTCCACAGAAATTAGATAATACAGCTAATCTTCCAAGAGTTTTATATTGCTGACTTTTAGCTTTTAATGCCATATATATACAAAGCCCAAGAGTTGCTCCTGATCCTCCACATAAAGCATATACACTAAAGAAACTTCTATTAATAATATTAGGCAATTCATATAATGACACACCTGCATTCATTGCTTCTATATTAGCAGCAGTCAATGATGTCCATAATGGATAGAAAATAGGAAGTATTACTGCTGATACTCCATGCACACCAAAAAACCATAATATTTGCGCAAGTAATATTGCAAATAGGAATGAGAATATATTGTTACCAATAAAGGCTTCTAATGGCTTTTGAATTAGTGTATATATTAAAGTATGTATTCCATCTATTCCTTGGATAGGTAATAGTGTTACTACCTTGTTTAAAATCATAAATAACATAATTATAGCGAAACCTGGAACTAAGCCCAAAAATGATTTTGTAATTGTTGGTGGAACACCGTTAGGCATTTTAATAGCTAATCCACCATCTATTAATTTATTATAAATAACTGTTGATACTAAGGCTACAATAATAGCAACGAATAAGCCCTTAGCACCTAAATAATCAAAAGTAAACACATTTGCTGCTGGAACCTTTACACCTTCTGGTAATGTAATTTTATTTGCTTTTACAAAATTATTAATTATACCTGATGTATTTGAAATTGGTGTTATTGATAAGAATGTAAATAGAGAAATCATTCCTGCTACACCTGGATCTTTATCAAATTGTTTTGCAAGACTGTATGCTATGAAAAATACAGCATATACTGCAAGCATATCATTTGTAACCATATTCGGTATTGCTAGTATAGATTTTAAACCTATATTTGTTATAAATGCTTGATATGGTGCTATTGATAATGAATTTAATAATGAAAAAATTGCGCCTACTATTATAACTGGCATAATAGTCATAAAACCATCACTTACAGCCTTTAAATATTTATTGGATGCTATCTGATTAGCTTTTGGTATTACCTTTTCTTGTAAATATTCATTCATTTTTTATTCCCCCTAATAATTTATTTTTTCTTAATCTCCTCTTATTCTTATAATTTGATAATTATAAATAAAAACTTCTATGCTATTTCAGATTTTTAAAAACGTTTTCATAAAACTTATATTTAACACATTTGTTTTTATATTATTTATATAAAGCAATATTCATGCCAATTTTTATCTTCTTACAAAATCACTTTATCTTATCCTTTCCTTAGTATTTACAATGGTTTTAGTAAAACAAAAAGTGTTTTTTATAAATTAAAATCTGTTTTATTTATGAAAGATTTCCCAAACACATTACTAATGTGTTTTATTAACAATAATCTGTTATTTCTAGAATTTAAAATTTTTAATAAACAAACCCAATATTTCTTTGCATATATGCATTTAGAAATATTGGGTTTAACTAATTATATAACAAATAAAATATTGTATTTATTGAAAGGTGTTTATTTTTACTTATTAATCTTATGAATTTTGTGCTGCTTTTTCATTTGCAAGATTAATGGCATCTTGTTTCTTGAAGAATGGTAAATAAATAAAGAATGATATTACCATAACTACAATTTGTAATAATGCTGTTCTCCAACCACCTAATATGAATCCTGAAATTACTGGTGGTGTTGTCCATGGAACCATTACTCCTGTAAATAATGGAACTGCTCCTGAAGCAATTGCTAAATAAGTAATTAAACTATTTACCATTGGGGTAACTATAAATGGTATTGCCATAAATGGATTCATTACTATTGGTGTTCCAAATGTAACTGGTTCATTTATATTGAAACATCCCGGTACTACTGCTAATTTACCTAATTCTTTACTTTGTGCTGATTTTCCCAAAACTATCATGCATAATACAAGTCCTATGGTTACACCTGCTCCTGTCATATTAACGAAGTTATCTAAGAATTGTTGTGTTACAATATGACCACCATTTGCTACTGTAAGTTCTTTTCCACTAGTTATTATAGCTTGATTTTCTAATGTATTTGATGTTAATATTCCTGTCATAATTCCACCTACAATTGTTGAACCATGTACTCCGAACCACCATAAGAAAGGAATTAAGAAAGACATAATCAAAATTCCACCTAAAGAATCTGTCATTCCTTGTAATGGTGTTTGTATTGCTTTATATATAAAGTCGATGAATGTTGTATTAAATCCAAATTTGAAAATAGTATAAACTACTGTTGCACCTGTTATTATAACTGCTGCTGGTATTAATGCTGCAAATGAATTTGCAACTCCTTGTGGCACACCTGCTGGCATCTTAATTGTAATCTTTCTAGCCATAAACCATGAATATATTGCACCTACAACTAGACCTACAATAATAGCTGTAACCATACCTTTTCCACCAATAAGATCTTTATTGATAACACCACTTACAACTTCTCCTTTAGGGCTTACAACTGAAGAACTCATTGTTAATAAAAATACTACAATTGCTATGGCTCCTGCTGATAAAGGTTCGTGACCTTCATTTTTAGCATAAGTATAAGCTATACCTATTACCGCAATAAGTGCTATTATTTGGAACGAAGCACCATAAGCTGCAAATAACGGATCTGTCCAGCCTGATCCTAATATGCTAGACACCCAATCATTAAATGGTTGATAAGGAATTTGTGCAAGTAATAAGAATATTGATCCTACCATAATTATAGGTAGTGTGTACAAAATACCATCTTTTAAGGCAACAATACCCTTCATTCCAACGAATTTCATAATTACTGGTATTACTTTTTCATTCATAGTATTTCCGAATGATGACATAATAATTCCCCCTTATATAAATTAATTTGTTGTGTTATTATATTTAGTGTAATAATTACAAATATATCAGATTTATAATTATCACTTTAAAGTTACAGATTTCTATGTGGTTTAACGAATATGATGTTAGTTAGTGAAATCACATAGAAATTGCATAACTAATATAACCATTTTTGATTAAACGTTTTCTTTATTTTCTGTTTTCTATTTAAATTACTAGAAAATTAATTTGAATTATTATTTTCCAGCTAATTTTAATGCAAAATCCAATACTTTTTGTCCATTCATCATTCCATAATCAACCATTGGTATTACATCAACTGGAATTCCTTTTGGTTCACATATTTTTTTTGCTTTTCCTAATGTATATCCAACTTGTGGTCCTAATAATGCAACGTTTACACCATCTAGATTTTTGTCCATTTGACCTTCTGGGAAAGCTTCAATATCAACTTCTACGCCCTTTGCTTTAGCTGCATCCTTCATTTTGTTTACTAAAAGACTTGTTGACATACCTGCTGCACAAAATAATCTAATTTTTATCATAATTTATTCCTCCTCAAACCTCTAATGATTTTTTATAATAAATTTTTACTAGGTTTACATTTTTAATTTTTATCTAATTATAAATATTAGTTTTAGTATTTCCTTAATCTCTAATTTTATTTAACTAAAGTATTTACAATTTTCCTTAGTTCAATTATTTGTTCAATTAAATTCTTTTCAGTTATTGCTGTCATTAAATGATCTTGTGCATGTACGAATAAAACAGACATATCTATTTTTTCACCATTTGCTTCTTTATGAAGAAACATTGTTTGTTCATCATGAGCTTTTCCCAATGCATCATTTGCTAATTCTAACTCTTTATCTGCTTCTTCATATTTTCCTTCATTAACATTATTAAGTGCCATATACGCATGATTCTTACAATCTCCAGCGTTAATTATAATATTCATAATTGCCATTTCTAATTGTTCCATATTAAATCCCCCATTTTCTAATTATTATCGTTTTACTTCTAAGTTATATTAATTTATGATTATTAATTTTTACTGTATTTATTGAATAATAATATTATTATTTATATATTATACCCTTATTATTCACTTTTACTCATCAGCCAATCAATATTACATATTTACAGCATCATTTAATACTTTCTTACCATTCATCATTCCATAGTCTACACTATCTATTATTGAAATTTTTATTTCCTTCTCTGAATACTTTTTTTTGAATTTATCTAATAAATAGCCAACTTGCGGTCCTAGTAACAATACATCTGTATCGTTTTCATATTCCCAAAATTTTGATTCTGCTGTAGCTCTTATTTCTACTTCTATTTCTTTATTTTTAGCCTCCTCCTCCATCTTTGAAACTAACATACTTGTTGAAAATCCACCTGCACAAATTAATGTGATTTTTTTCATGATAATTTTCCTTTCCTAGATTATAATTTGAGTTTTTCTAAAAAAATAATAGTAATTAATTTAAATTTCTACAGCGAACCATTCATTATTAAATTGTTTTTTAATTTTGTTTTAATTTTCTTATGCCTATATATAGAGCAATAATGATGCCAAGTTTTTATCCTAAAATAAATTAATAAGTTAAGTAATGTATCCAAGCATTTGCAATGCATTATAATGAAAAAGAAAGGTTTTTAAAAAGCATAAATGTGTTTTACTTTTTAAAAACCTTTTAAAACACATTATTAATGTGTTTTATTATTAAAAAAATTCATTAAACAACATATTTCATCATCTGAAATAGTAATTAAATATTTAGTATTTAAAGATGCACATGCATTTTTTATTATTCTATATAAATTAAAATTATCTTTTATAAACTGATCTTTCCCTTGAAATTCATCTATAAATTCATTATCCTTAATCCTATCTATCATACAAGCTAAATGAAAAGTAATTCCAATAAGAATATTAGTACTTATATTTACATTTAAAGCTTCACTAACAGTTACATTAAACTTCTTTATATCTTTTAAGACTATTCTTCCATCAATATTTTTTAATTGATGATCTAGTGTTTCTTCCATCTTTATATATGTTTTTTCTATATCTATAAGTTTTTGAATTTGCTCAGTTGATTTTCCATCAATAATGTCATCCAACATAAATTGTGGATAATTGACCTCTAATTTAAAAGGACTTACAAAACATATCAATACGTACTTTCTTTTTAATTTCTCTATTCTTTCATAGATATTTTCTTTTCCTATAAAATTTACTGGGACTATTTCTATTAGATTTTTATCAAAATTTAAATTTCTCTCTAGTATTCCTTTTATTGTTTTAGCCCCACCTTCTCCAGTTGTACATACTGTCAATATTGCTAGCTTTTTATCTTGTTCCTCATCTGGTTTATAATCTAAAACATCATTGTCATACAAATTATTTACTTCTAAAGTTTCTCTATATATTTCATCTAACGAATATCCAATCATGGATTTTCTGGTTGCTTCTAATACATGAAGAGTGCTAACTAATGGTATTGTTCTAGTTTTTAAGTTAAATGAATTTTCTATTTCTCTTCCGAAAGTTGTAAGTGATCCCATATCTACTAAAAACAATATATCAGATTTTATTTTATGTTCTCTTATATATTCTTTAGTCTTCTCCAATATATTTTTAGGCTTTTCTTCTATAGGTGCATTAATTCCAATCGCATTTTGAGTTCCAAGAAGATTATTTACTGCATCTGCCATTGAAGTTGCTGTACTTAGTCCATGAGCTATTATTATTACTTTAACATCATTTTGTTTGTATTTAAAACTTTCACCATTATAACTTAAAAACATAGTTATAAATCCAGCTTCATCAATTGGCATATCTAAATCAAGTTTTTCATCTATCATCTTTAAAGCATCTAAGGATACACTAAATTCTTTCTTAAATTCTTCTCTTATACTATGTAATTTAGGATTTACAATCTTCTTATTCCTGCGTATTCTATCTATAGAATTACTAATATGAACTGATAAGCCATAATAAATTTTTTTATCTAACCTTATTCCAAGTTTTTCTTCACAAAACGCTATGACCTTTTCTATTACATTCATAACATCTTCTTCTACAATACTTTTTATATTATTAATGTCTACTTTATAACTAAAATTATTTACATACTTCTTGAAATAATCCCCTATGTCTCTTTCTATCTCTTCCTCAAGTTCAGTACCATGTATTCCTTCTTTCTTAAGTTCTTGAGTTCTCAAATCTAGCATTTCATAAATATTTTCATCACTTGTATTTTGTTCAAATATTATACCATTCTCATCCTTATCAAATATACAGTATCTTTTGTTTATATCAATAAGCTTATTCCAAAGTTTTCTATGCTCTGTTTCCTTATAAAGACCTTCTCTTATATATGTTGGTAAATCTAAACTACTTATTTTTATCTCATCTTTTCTGTTTGATAAAAAATCAGCATATGCTTTAGCACAGGCGAGTTGTATATCTGTTCTTAATTGACCTACATTATTTTCACAATCGTAAGACAAAAATGCTTTTATTGAATTTATAGACACCTTAATGCATTGCCCAAGTCTTCCAGACTCCTCCATCATAAATTGTTTAATAAGGTTGAATCTTTCCTCCATTCCTCTTTTCTTTAAGTTAGGTATTATTATAACCATAGGAATTCTTCGAGTAAATGTCTTCAATAGTGTTGTATCTGGATTTTCAGTAGTTGCCGTTATTATTAGCACATTTGCTTGTCTCTCACTTTCAGTTTCTCCAAGTCTTCTATATACGCCCTTATCCATAAAAGTGAAAAACATTTCCTGTCCCTCTGCTGGTAATCTATGCACTTCATCTAAAAATAAAATTCCTCCATCAGCTTTTTCTAATAAACCAACCTTATCACTCTCTGCCCCTGTATAGGCTCCTTTTTTTACTCCAAACAATTGTCCTAGTAGCAACTGAGGATTATTTGCATAATCTGCGCAATTAAATGTTATAAATGGACTCTCTAAGTACTTAACTTCCATTTCAACAGCATATTTGTGTATTAAAGAAGCAAAGGTTGATTTACCAACTCCAGTCTCTCCTAGTAACAAAATATTCATTCCATTAGGTGGATACAATATAGCTGCTTTTGCCTGCTCAATTGCTGAATATAAACTAGGATTTGACTCTGAAAACTTATTTATAATAGATAAATTTAAAACATTCTGCTCTTCAATAATTATAGGTTTAAACAACGTAGGTTTTCCTTTTATTTTTATAACTTTGCCTTCTATAACCAACTTGTTTAAATCATTACTTGCATTTGCTCTACTAAGATGCAATTCTTCTGCTATATCTGATGCTGATATTCCCTCTATATTAAATTCTACTAATTCTTTAAGCTTCGCAAATACTAAATCAATTCTCTTTATCAATTAATCTCCCCCTCTTTATACCTTTTCTCTAGTATTTAAATATTTCTTCCAACAAACTTTCACAATAAAACTTTTATTATATATGTTTCAATAAATAAACTACATATATTCATATTATATACATAGATTTAATATAGCAAATTTACAAAAACATATATATTCTTATTAATATTCTATTTAATATCTTTATAAAAACAATAATTATCTTTTCCTTTCTTTTTAGCTAAATAGACTGCTTTATCTGCATTTTCAAAAAGCTCTTTAAAAGACTCTCCATGTTCCGGATACTTAGCAATTCCTATACTTCCAGATACCTTATATTCTTTTGTTTCTCCTGTAAAATTACTTCTAAGTCCTTTAACTAACTCATCTGCTTTTTTATATAATAATTCTTCTGAACTTATTTTTTTTAAAAATACAACAAATTCATCTCCACCTATTCTACCAATAATTGAATCTTCTGAAAAAACTTCTGCAAGCATTGAAGAAATACTTCTTAAGACTGCATCACCAGCTAAATGACCTAAATTATCATTAACGGCTTTAAAATTATCTATATCTATTACAAATAATGCACTATTAGAATTTATGCCCTCATTTTCTATATACTCTTCAATCATGTTTTGAGTATTTCCTTTATTAAATAATTCAGTCAAACTGTCTCTTTGAGCCTTGAATAAAAGATCTTCACCTTTTATTTTTTCTTTATTAATATCAATTATTGCGCCTACTGCCTTGAATATGTTCCCCTTTTCATCAAACATGGCAGTAATTCTTATTTTACACCAAATATAATCTCCCTCAGTTTTTCTAAGCCTAATTTCCGTTTCTTCATATGTGTTTCCATTAATAATATTATTTAATAGTTTACCAAAACTTTTAATGTCTTCTTTATATATAATATTAGTTTCATATATTTTCTTACTTACCTCTTCCATGACTTGCAAAGAATTAAATTTCTTTTTCCAATTTTCAGAAAAATTAATGGTATCTTTAATAATATCCCATTCAAAAATTATATCTTCTGTTTGAGACATAATTATGCGATAACGCTCTTCACTATGTTTAAGTTCCTCTTGAATTATTTTAGATTCTGTTATATTTATTGCCACATTATAACTAAACACTTTACCATCTTTATTTTTAATAATTTGCCCATTATCTAATAACCATATAATGCTCCCGTCTTTTCGCTTAATTCTATATTCAACATTATATTTGTTAGATTTACTTAATTGTTCTTTTGTTTCACTAATTACTCTTTCACGATCATTTTCGTAAAATAAATCAATTATTTTTTTATTAAAAATTTCTCTAAATTCATGTTTTTCATAACCTAACATATTTAAATAACCACTACTTAAAAAATCAAAATAAAATTCTCCACCTTTTATTTTACATCGATGAACTCCACCTGGTATATTGGATGTTATAGATTGTAAATCTCTATTCTTAGTTTCTATATATTGCTTGTTTTTTTCTATGTTATCCATTAAATCATTAAATGCTTTAGCTATTTCCCCAAATTCATTATCTTTATTATATATAAATCTATCTCTATAATCTCCTTGTTTTATTTTTCTTATAACCTTTAATAACTCATATATTGGTTTTGAGAAATGATTAATTATAAATGTGTAAGAAATTATTGTAATTATCAAAATAAATATTAACAATATAACTATAGTAAATATATTCTTATCCCTAGGTGTATTAAATTTCTCCCAGTTAACAGAACTTAATACTATCCAGCCAGTATCATTAATCCTTGAGTAATGTCCTATTTTTTCAATTCCACCTATAGTATATTCTATTACACCATTATGATTATTATCAAAGTCTATTTTATCCCATTGTTCATATAAATTATTAGGGATAGTAATTTTATCAATACTCTCTGTTAAATTTTCACTATTACTTGATGCAACAACACCATTTCCATCCATTATTACTATTTTGCCATCTTCGAAAAAATTTACATCGTTTACAATTTTTTCGAAATAACTCATATTTATTACATTAGCTACAGCACCTATATATTCATTTTCAAAAAATATTGGGCTCGCGATTACTACACTTTTAGTTTTTTTATTGGGATATTCTTTTTCTACAATATTTGTCACAACTACTTCATTATGCTCAAGTTTTTGTAACTCTGCTTTTGATAGTATTTTAATTTTTCCAATATTCTCTTGATCACTAGATCCAATTACAACTCCTGTATTATTAATAAGTATTCCTGTATTCAAATAAAATTGTTGATTTTTTCTATTATTCAAAATGTCATTTACTTCTTCAGTAATATCTTGTTTATTTTTCTTATCTGCTTTATTATTTGGATCAATTAGAAAATCTTTAACTAATGGTATACCTGCAATAATTTTAAGATCACTTATATTTTGATTAAAGAAATATTCTAAATGCATAGCTTGATCATGAGCAGATGCAATAACATTTTCTTCAATCAATTCCTTATTCTTAGCATTAAATTTTGCAATACATATACTTGTTGAAATAATTACAGGAACTATTCCTAATATAATAGAAAAAATTATAAATCTCCTTCTTATATTCATATTTTCCCTCCTATAATCATTTAATGGAAATATTAAAGATTTTTCTCTAACACACAAATTAACTTTCCTTTCTATTTTTATAGCCTTACTCACATTATCACGATTTATGAAAGATATTATACATTAATTTTATCAAACTTTTTGATTATTATATATATTTTTTTATAATTAGAATTTTATAAAGAAAAATCTCTCTACTAAATCTATTCAATGTTTTTTACTATATACATTATGATTTTTAAAATTAAATAAATTAATAGCTCTAGTTCATGAAAAATTCCATAATTTCAAGACTCATTTAACAAAAAAAGTGCTAAACAAGCCATTCTAACTCAACTTGTTTAACACTTTAATATTACTTTTTAATATTATTCAACCGCTGCAATTTCTGGTTGTTCACTTGTTTCTTCTTCTGGCGCTTTTGCTACAAAGTATACGCCTCCTATAACCATTATACTACATAAAATTGTTTTTAAATCTATTGCACGTCCATTAATGAATACATCAAAAACAATTGACCAAACAACATATGTTATATTTAAGCCCATAGCTTTAGTTGCTCCAATTTTATAAATTGCATTATAGTAAAATAAATATGATATTGTTCCTGATAATGCAGTTGCTGCAATCCACCAAATTATGCTTGTCCTTAAAATCTCAAAGCTAAGTCCTATACCTCCAACAATTGGAATTATTAACAATCCATAAACGACTGCTGATGTTAATTGCCTTATTTGAAGTGCATATTCTGAAGATACTTCATCCCCCTTCATTCCATATGCACATATAACACATTCACTCCCCCATCCAAATACACATAGTAATGCACACAAGAATCCTACGATACTAGTTCCAGCTTCACCTGCTGAATATCCAATTATTGATACTCCTATAATTGCAAATATTAATCCAAGCCATGCTTTTTTATTCATTTTTTCTTTTAATATAAAATATGCTAAAATTGCTCCAACTGCTGGATATAATGATGAAATTATAGCTGTATAAGATGGCCCAATAAGTTTGACTGCAACTAAATATCCAGTCATTCCAATAGGACCTCCCATAAGTGCTGCTAAAACAACGAATAAAGCACTCTTAGTTTTCATAGATCTAAACAAATTTCCTAGCTCTTTCTTAAATGCAAGATATATAAATGTCCACACTGTTGAAAAAGCATCATGAAAAAATGCTGTTATAAATGGTGCTAAAAATGCTGCTCCTTCTGGTAAAAATGGACTCATTGCAAGTATTATTGCCATTAAAACTGTATCTAATCCCCAAGTAATAGCTGAAGTTATTCCACTCATTACGCCAAGTTTATAATTGCCTTTATTGATTTCCATAAAAATCCCCCTCAATATAATTTTATTTTATTACATAATAATTATCACTTCTAAATTTCACTACTTAATTTTCTATATTAGACTTACTTATAAAGATTTTTTCATAGTAAAAATAATTAATATAATATAATAAATTTAACATAATTTCGTTCAGATTTATTAAGTTCATTTTGTGAACATATTCATATTAACATTGTTCATTGTTCATGACAATATGTTCAGATAAAAAATAATAATTTATTTTTTAATATAAAAATAGCATAAAAAACAATATCTTTTTATTTATTATTGTCTTCTATGCTACAAACTTTTCTATTTATTATTGATATATTAAAGTAATATATAGTAATTCCACTTAATTTAACAACTTAAAATCTATAGGTAATATATTCTCAAAATTTACCTTTTAAGTTTTAGTTTCACAAGAACTTTATTTGTTATCTCAAAAAATACTTCATCCTTAGTAATTGTAAGTATACACAAATAAACTAATCCACATATTAGAACTTCAAATACACATGCAATAAGTGTATTATCTACAAAAAATTTTATTCCGAATGTTATTGGTATAAACACTAAAGAATAATAGAAATATTTAATATTTTCATATTCAAATAAATGTATATCTAGTTTTATAACCTTTTTAACCATTCTATATTCTAGTATTAATATAATTATATTAGCAATAAGAGTAGTTGCTATAGCTGTCACCATGTTAAAGTTTCCTGTAATAGTTAATGTTACATTAAATATCAAATTAATTACTCCACCAATTAATACTAATATGGCATCATCTTTTTCTTTTCCATGAAGGTATATTATTTGATTTGCTATTACGCTTTCAATTCCAATGACTAACATATGTATTGCAAATACAAACATTACTGGAACTGCGCCCAAGAAATCTTTTCCACCAAAAATATATATTGCTTCTTTAGAAAGGCAAAACAAACCTATAGATGCTGGAAATAAAACTATAAAGTATATTCTTACTACTTTTTTTAATAATATTAAATACTCACTTCTCGATTCTTTTCCTAAATAATTAGAAAGCCTTGGCATAGTAACCTGAACTAATGTTAATAATAATGTACTTATTATGCTCGCTACCCTTTGAGCCATATAATAATAACCAACAGCTGTAGTTCCCCCTGGACTGTCTTTTAACATTATTTTATCAAGTTGAGTATATAAAACACCAGTACTAGTAAGAATTACTACATAAAGCATAGGTTTTATATGTTTAAGAATTTCTAAATTAGAAAAATCAAACTTTAATTTTTTCTTCACATATATAAAACTTATTATGTTATTTATGAAGTTAAACCCTACAACTAAATATAAATAAAATATAAAGTCTTCCTTTTGTCTAACAAACAATAAAATTATTGCTGAATATATTATTCTAACTGCCATTGTTTTAATAGCGATAAAATCATAATTTTCTACCGCTTCATTAACCCATTCCACATAAAACATATTAAAAACTAAGTTAAAGCCTAAAACTATACATGTATAAAAATATGGTTGATTTTTATAATAAATGGCTACAAATATCATATATGCAACCGATGCAATAACATTTGTAATAACGGTGAAAACAAATAAACTTGTAAATGTCTGACTGAGTTTAATTTTATCATCACGAACTTTGCTTATTTCTCGTAAACCATATTGATAAATCCCAAAACTAGCAAATATCAAAAAATATGCAGTTAAAGAATCTCCATACCCCATGTATCCATATAATTCATCTCCAAATGATCTACTAACTAAAGGTATTACTAATATAGGCAAAATTATATTGAATAAATTTAACATTGCTTTAAAAATTGCATTCTTTGAAATTGATTTAGCCATTTTTCCTAGCCTCCATAAATAAAAGCATATTAAAAACTATCTATGCTCTTATCACTTTCTTTTTTCACTTTTTCAATTGTACATTTAACGCTATTTATTGTCAATTAACTTTACAATTTTATATATTTTTTTGAAATTTATGGACTTTATTGTGATTATTAGTTATAATTAAACTAACATTTGTTAGTTTTAAATTAAAATTTTATTATTGCTGTATTTTTAAAAGTTTTTCAAACTCTATAATAGTATATTGATAATTTGTGTATAAATAATAAAATTACTATCGAAAGTTATTTAGAAACTTTCATACTAAAATTTTAAATTTACTTATTTATATATGAATAATTGTTAAAAATTTTAAAATACAGCCAATAACATTTAACAAGGAGTTTTTATGAATACAAAAGAAAAAATTATCCATGAATCCTTAACACTTTTTTCAACAAAAGGCTTTAATGCCATATCTGTTAGAGATATTGCCAAAGCAGTTGGAATTAAAGCAAGTTCTCTTTATAATCATTTCAAAAATAAACAAGATATTTTTGATACTATAATTAGAAGGTATTCAGAGCGTATAAATAAATTTTTTTCAAGTGTAAAAATGGAAACTGATACTCATGGAATTATACTTAATGATATTAAGTGGACTAAGGATCAATTTTTTACTAAAAGCTTAGATATTTGTAGATTTTGCTTACAAGATGAATATATGGTTAAGTTTAGAAAATTGCTTACAATAGAACAGTTTAACAACTCTAAAATAGCAGATTTATATCATAAATTATTTATTGAGGATGTACTTAATTTTCATTCAAAAATATTCGAATCCCTAATTAATTCAAATATTTTAATAAAAAAAGATCCATATACTTTAGCTATCCAATTTTACTCTCCAATCTTTTTATTATTTTATAGACATGATTCTATAACAGATAAAGAGCTTACGTCATTAAAAAAACACATTAGTCAATTTAAAGATATGTATACATTGAAAGGATGATATTAGTGAATATTGCTATTATTTATGGAACTACCAGAAAAGCATGCACATATAATTGTGTTCAAATGTTATTAAATAGTCTTAGACTTACTATACGTATAAATGTTAAGGAATTTTTTTTAGAAAAAGATTTCCCTAATTATTCTGATAAATTTTTTTCATGTTTTATAAATAATGAAGTTACTTATCCTAATTCTAATTCCATTGAATACCTTACAAAATCCCTTAATAATTCTGATTTAATAATACTTGCATGTCCTGTAATCCAATGTAATATGACTACAGAACTAAAATCACTTTTGGAACATTTATTTTACAAATCTATTGAATATAATACAAAATCTATTATGAATAATAAGATTGGTTTAGTGATATCCACTACCTCAGGTGCTGGATTGTCTTATATCACTAATAACTTAAAAAAGAATTTAATTTTCTGGGGAATACATAATGTATTTAGATTTTCTAAAACTCTTTACGAAATGAATTGGGAAGATGTAGATTTAAAAACAAAATTCAAAATAAACAAAAAAATTTTTAAACTCTCTAATAAAATATTGAATATATACTTAAATTCATCATATAATAAAACAATATCATATAAATATCAATCTATTTTTAAAAATAAATATAACAATATAATCGATGTTAATTTTCATAAAAAGCGTACATATACTCATGATATAAGAAACATTCACTAATACATATCTGATTATAATAAAAGTTTATGCATATAATTCATAAATATTGTATACAGAATACACTCTAATAAATAAACTACGCATACTTATTTACAAAACGTAATCTCATTGTATACTATATTAAATAAAATCATAGTAATATATTTTAACAATAAAACAAAGAGTACTTTAATGATTAAATTTTACATTAAAAGTACTCTTTTCTATAACTCGAAATATTCTTAAATTGCAGAAAAGTTCCGTATTGCAGCATAGCTGCTCTTTTATAAGGTGTATATTTTAAGTGTTTTTTTAAGGTATTCTAAATCTCCAAGTGAATCTATTTCAAATATATCGTTTGATTGTATTTTTTCAATATATACATTCATATCATTAATATTATCTACAGCAATATTATCCCAATATATATCAGTTGAATTATTTATTTCGACAGCTTCTTGAACTTTTTTGCATATTAATCTTGCATCTTTTGCTATCCAAAAAGATGCTCCTGACATTATAAAATTAGGTTCATCCCCTTCTTTTCCAATATCAACTCCAAATATCTTTCCTGAATCATCATATTTCAAAATCCATTCATCTATTAAATTTTCTTTACAAGCTGAATAATATACTGATGTGTTTGGTTTCGTCTTAGGCAAAAAATTTCTTGTTATGTAATTATCCGCATCTATAACCAATGCATCTTCAAGATATTCTCTAACTAAATACATTGTATAAATATTATTATAAACATCATATTTATCGTTAACTACTTTTATCAAATCATATTTTTTAACTAAATCATCAAATTTTTCATTTAAATAACCAGTTAAAACTATAATTTCATCAATCCCAACTTCTTTTAAATTAATTATCTGTCTTTCAAGCAAAGACATTCCATTAACTTCTATTAAAGATTTGGGAGTATTTTCAGTCAGTGGTCTTAATCTAGTACCCATACCTGCTGCCATTAAAATTGCTCTCATATCACACCTCGAATTCAATTAAACTATCTAAATATTCTTTAGCTCTATTATATCTATCTATTCCATAAGTACCAAAATCATCACCTTCTGCCTCTTTAATCAAAGTCCAAACTGCCCATAAAGTATCTTGACATATTTGGTGAATTAACATTCTTCTTCTAGAAGCCTTGTCTGCTTCTTTTCCTTTAAAATACAATCTAAACATTAACTCAATATCATCTTCTGAAAACTCATTTTCTAAGGACAATGCTGCTAAATCCCACATATCATCATTGATTCCACTATACTCCCAGTCAATTAAATAAATTCTACCTTCAGTATCCTTCACAAAATTTTCAGAAACTAAATCATTATGAGAAGGTACAAATACTCTTTTACAGGCTTTTAACTCTTCTTCAAGAGCCATTACTTTTGCTCTTACTTCATCATAATCATCAAAAAAACTTCCTCTATCTTTTCTTAAAATATCCTCATATTTTTCAAGTTCTCTAAACGGACTAAATTCATTATCCATATGAAAATCCTTTGATTCATGTAAATCTCGTAAAATATCAGTGACTTGCTTCAAGTTTTCTTCCTTTTTAATACTTCTATGAGTTAGTGTTTCCGCATTTTCTATAAATTTAGATATCTTAATACCTGTTTCAAGATTAAAATAAGGTACTTCTACATTATATCCCTTTTCTGATGCAATTGCAGAATTAAACATTTCTGTGCTTCTATTGATCATCTGCTCTGTACCAGTTCCTGCAACTCTTAATATGTATCTGTTTCCCTTAACACATATTTTATAATTTTTATTTGTCATTCCGCCTGCTGGTTCAACTTCTGTAACATCGTCCTCCTTAACCTTTAAAGATTCACAGATAATATTCTTTATATTATTTATTTCATAACTAAGTTCTCTCCTTCTTATAGTCGGATAAAGATAATTTTTAATCTTTTCATATTCCCTATTACTATCTGCATCTCCCCAAGCAAGATCGTCTATTTTAACAAATCCAATATTATAATTTCTAGCTACATCCAAAAGTACATATTCATAATTTAAGTAAGGATTAACATTTCCTTTAAATTCTTCTAACATCATTGTATATAATTTATAAGAAATCTTTGTAAGCCCTATCATTTCACCATCAATCCTATTAAATTGATGAATATCCTTAGACATCTTAAATAAATGGTTGTCTCTTATTTCAACAAAAGCCTCATCACCAGAACCACTTTCATTAGTGAAAAGTATACAATCACGATTCACACTTTCTACTAATTCCTTAATAGCCCTTTTTTCAAAAATCAAATCATTTTCTATAAGTAAAAAATCATCATCAATATAATCCTTAGCTAAAGATAAAGAATGCATAGTTCCAGTCCATTTATAAGTATCACTTTTTACTAAAATTATATTCTTACTGCTTTTAAAACACTCTTCATAAAACTGACTTTTATAACCAACCACAATAACAATTTTAGTTATTCCATTTTCTTTTAAAATATTTAAAGTTCTATCAATCAGCTTAAAATCTTCTATTTCAAGCATTCCTACTGGCCTATCAAATTCTTCTGTTCTACCTGCTGCAAGTATTACTGCTTGTTTTACAGCTTTTTTTTCTTCTTCATGAAGCTTCAATCTAGTATTTTTTGCCGATGCAATATTTTCTTCTAAAAACTTCATTCCTTTTTCAGTTACCTTATACAAGGTTCCTCTATTATTAGTAATTCTATCTATAAAGCCATCTAGAGTAAACTCTTTCAACACCGCATTAACTTTACCAAGAGACATATTTGTCCTTTTAGCTAATTCCCTTTGATTAATATTAAAATTATCATTCAATGATTTTAAAACTTCCAATTTATCCTCTAACATAATACCCTCCATCAATTTTATTACAATAAATAGATATAAATCTCATTCTTTAAATATAATTGTTGATAAAAACGTAAAACCCTCTTTGTTCGAAATATGAACTATATTTATTATATTCCCTAAAATTGTTGATGTCAATTATGAATTTCCAATTTTATCTTTTAAATTTGGATGATTAACAAGCAAATAAGCAGAGTTGATACTGCACATAGCAATATCAGCCCTGCTTTAATATTAGTAAATATCAGCTAAATAATTAATATATTTTTATTGTAATCACAATTTATATTTAATACATAATTCCGTCTGCGCCAAAATTATATATTCCATCATCAATATACATACTTTGACTAGTTATCATCTCACCTTCTGGTGTGAAATAATACCAATGTCCATTTAAACTTAACCAGCCTTTTTGCATAACTCCATTTAAACCTAAGTAATACCATTTATTATTTTGATTTAACCATCCAGTTTTTACTGCTCCTGTGCTTGGATCTAAATAATATGTCTTACCACCAACTTCTTTTCTCCATCCTGTTGCCTTATATCCTTTTGAATTTAAGTAGTAAGATACCCCTTTAGTGGTTATCCATTTATCTTTAACTTGTCTACCTTTATTATCAAAATAGACAGTCTTTCCATCTACTTTACCCCATTCTTCATACTTACTTAAATCCACCCAAGTATCATCAATATCATCATAGAATACATCATCATCATCATCATCTGTATCATCTATAGGCGAATCTGTTCTATAAATCTCAAAGTTATAAGTTTTACTCTCACTTCCATCTTCTGAGGTTACCTTTATTTCCATATCAGTCTCTTGTGACCCCTTAAGATTTATTGTTATTGGACTTCCTGTGTATTTTGTTCCATTTACAAAAATTCTAGAATTGGCCTCTTCTGCAACTGGTGAAACTTTAAGTTTATTTATAACTTGATCTACACGTATTTTATTTGGATCTTTATCCGGATCAAAAGTAAACTCTCCATTATCTGTTATTACATTTTTCAATAATGCACTAGCACTTCTTTCATCATTTTTAATTGTAAGATTATAAGTTTTAGTTGTAACTCCATCTTCTGCAGTAACAACTATATTAATATTAGTAGTTCCAGTAGAAGTTAATGGAAATTCAAAAGCTTCTCCTGAAGTTAAACCATATTCATCTCCAGTTTCAGCAATAGTTGCTGTAATATCCTTAACCTTACTATTTGCTGCTGTTACAGTTATAGCTGATGAGGTATCAATTTTAGGAACTGTAACAGTATAATTAGTTTTGTCAGTAGAAAAACCACTAGTTCCATCTGTAGATTTTATACTTCCATTACTTGCCTTCATATTAGTTAATGAAGCATCAGTAGACTTTGTAACAGTAGGATCCGTTTGATCTGGGTTTTTAGCTACGTAAAATGTATACTTTTCTCCTAAAGGATATGCTGTAGTACTTTTTACTTCTGTTGTTTCAACACCATCTTTTACTACATATTCGATTTGATCATAATAAGCTTGAACTATTATTTTTTTGTAATTTGTTACATCAACATTAATTCTTGCATCTTTATCTACATTTGGAATCTCAGTTACATTATCACTTTGAGTGCTTGTACCACCCCAAGCTTTTATATACTCTCTTCTGACACCAGTTTTATTAACTGTATTTGGGCTATTAAGATCAATATAAACATTATTAATCGTATTATCTTTAAAATTCAAATTATAAGTACGTCTGCTTGCATCAAAATCTATTTTGTCAGCTTCACTAGTTCTTCCTGGCTGAGTTAAATATGCAACAGTACTATCAACGCTAAAATTTACTGTACTTGTCTCTGTATTATCTATAGGCTTAACAGTTAATTTATAGATTGCTAAAGGTGAAGTTCCTTCCTTTATATTACCATCCTTGCCTTCATATACTTCTAGCCATACTTCGTTAGAAGTTCCCTTATTAAATTCAACATATGGAGTCGTTTCTCCATTTATAATTCTAGAACTTACAACCTGGCTATTATCATAGTGATTACTCAATTTAAATGCCACATTCCCTGTGGTTCCCAAAGTTGGTACCATAGCTATCATTTGAGCTCTTTTATCTATATTTATTGTTCCTTTATACGTTGTTACTCCATTTTCAGTTGATACATAGAAATGCTTGTCAACATATGCTTCAACAGTACTATCTGCATTATAATATAACTTTTTAATTCCAGCATCTCTTAATGTATAGTCTTTATTAGCTGATATTGTATTATATTTTAGTTGTATAGAATATGCCTTAACAACATTTTCACCAGTATCAAGTATTTTAGCCACGATCAAATCTGATGATGTCAAATTAGTTAAAAAACCTGAGATTGTATTACCATTTGTGCTTATATTACTGGTATCATCAACACCATTTTTAAATATTTTAGCATTGTCTATAGATAACCCATTAAAAGTCATTGAATATTTCAATGTCATAACTGCATCTGATATAGCGAAATTATATCTAAGAGGACAGTTTGCATCTGCTACACCGTTTTCTGTAAATAAGAACGGATACTTATTATCCTTTGGAGTTGTACTTTCATTATATTCCTTCATAGTTTTAACAAGATAAGAATCAAAAACCATAGGATTGATTTTTCCTTGAAGAAACTTATTTGCATGTTGAATAGTCATTTCCGCTGATCCTGTTTTAGATGGATAATATTCATCCTCTAGATATTGATAGTCATCTATTTTTTTAGTTGTATCGGTAGGATATGCAGGATCTTGCTTACCTTTGTTAAATATTTGCTTTTCTCTTATTCTATATTTAATTATATTAACACCATAAGGTAATCCATATATTGTTATACCAATTTTTTTCTTATTGTTTAAATCAGTAATTAACTCGGTTCCTTCGCCAATTTTTGTTCCAATAACAGACAACTTATCATTATTTTCTTGTAAAGTTGCTCCATTCAACTCAATTCCATCAATATTAGTTACTATAACTTCTTGTTCAACTACTCCCTTTTGACCAATTGCTATATCACCTAGAGTCTTAACTTGATAATCAACTGATAATGTAAAACTACTATATCGATTATCTGTAGCATATTCAGTTTGGCTAACAGTACTAATACTGCCACCTGATTCGCTAGATGCGCCACTTACTTGTATTTGTGTCGTCATAGCATTAGCAGCTTTTCCATTTGAACCTATCTGCATTGGTAAAAATGAAATTATACTTGCAAATACTATAGATAATGCAACGAACCTTTTTCCTATTTTCTTCATTCTTGTCACCCTCCTAAATTGTGTATTTAATTTTAATCTTAATGTTGGAATTAATTAATCTATGTTATTATGTTACTTTTATCCCCTTGTTCCAATGGTAATATAATATACCACATTATTTATATCGAACCATTTAACTCTATCTTTAGTAAATTGGGAATATTCATTTAAATTATTATTTATATTAATAACTCCATATTTATGTAAACAATTTTTTTTAACTATTCCTATTTTTTAACTAGAATTTAAGTATAAAAAACCTTCCATTATATAATACATCTGTATATATAATGGAAGGTACTTTTATTTAATTTTTTACTCTAAGATTTTGCTTTAAATGATTTCTTACACTTGGGACATGTAATAGTTATATGTCCTTGACCTCTTGGCACACGTAATCTTTGCTTACAATCTGGACAATTAAAATACTTATGAGTTTTGAAATTTTTTGCTGCACCTAATTTCTGCTTAGACCATTTAATCACAGAGTTTTCCAACTTCAGGTATTTATAATTTTCACGTTGACGTTTAAATATATTTTTTGAAAACATTCTATAAATACATATAATCGTTGGAATATACGCTATAACGGATAAAATCGATAAGGATTTGGGTAGAAGACCTACTATTACTAATAGTAGTAATGATAAAAAAAGCAATGCCTTTGATAGATTATCTCCTCCATATCTTCCATACATAATTTTTTTTAACCAATTCATTTTCCCACCCCGCTTAACTAGAAATAAAAATCTAACTTTTAATTGCACTTTTTAATATGTATATGTTGAAATTCATATTTTACATTATTAATAATTTAATTTTAACAAATTCTGAAGGGAAAAGTGATGCTTCGAAAGTGAGAATCGAAATTTTACATTTTATTCTTCGAATCCTTTCATACAGTGAATTTTATATTTGTCCAGCAGAACTCTCTCTTTGAACTTCAACTTTGATTGTTAACTGCAATCTATATACTATTACTTTAAAATATAATCTAATATGACAAAAGTATCAATGTATATAATATAAATAATATATTAATTTTTTATAAAACTTGTTATCACTTCATTATATTTTAATAAATTTTATCTTAAACTCAAGTTTAGCCTTAAAACTTCAAAATCATATATATAATAAAATGCGTATCAATAGCACATTGATACGCATTTTATTATATATATTTACACTGCTGAAGATATTGCATTTGCAATTGCACCGGCTTCTAAGTCTTGATAAGATGAAGATGCACATTTTTGTGCTTCATCTGGATTGGTTATAAAACCACATTCAATTAAGACTGCTGGCATAGTTGTATTTCTACAAACAAATAAATTACCATCCTTAGCACCTCTATTTATTGCTCCAGTGCTATTTGTGATAGTTGTTGCAAGAGATGTTGCCAAGTTCTTACTTGCTGATAGCCTTAAATCACTGTACGATCCACCAAAGCTGTCATCCTGTACTTTTGAGCTATAATAAACTTCAACACCGCTAGCTGCTGCTGAGGCTGAATTATGGTGTATACTTACAAATAAATCAGCACGAGCATTATTAGCAATATTCACTCTATTTGTAAGACTTTCAGTTACACTTGCTGTTTCTCTATCTGATGAATTTCTTGTCATAATAACCTTATAGCCTTGGGCTTCAAGCTTTGCTTTTACTTTAACTGCAACCTGCATATTCAAGTCTCTTTCAGAATATGTGACTCCATTATTAGTTGCATAAGCTCCATCATCTCCACCAAAGTTATGTCCTGGATCTATAACTATTACTTTAGTTGAAGCTCCTGGTACTTTTTCGCCTCTTTTTCCATCCTTATCTATCTTCCAACCATTCACAATGATATCTTTAGCCATAATTCCTGTGATTGGATCTAAATAATATGTATCATTTCCGTATTTCACCCAACCAGTCATTCTATCACCGGAACTTTTCAACCAGTACCAGTCATCACCAAGTTTAGTCCATCCTGTTGCCATTATTCCATTTGAATATAAATAATATGAATTACCATTTACCTTAATCCAGCCCGTCATCATTTCTCCACTAGGATTAAAGTAATACCATTGTCCACTAATTTGAAACCAACCAATTCTCATGGCACCACTTGCATCTAAAAAGTATTTCTTATTATCAATCAATTTCAAGCCTGTTGTCATAGTTCCATCACCTTGAAGATAATACCACTTATTGCTATCTCTAAGCCATCCAATCTGCATTGATCCACTTGAATTCAAATAGTACCAATTATTACCTAACTTAGACCAACCTTTGGCCATAGTACCATTACTGTATAAGTAATACCAATTTTGATCTGGCTTAATCCAACCAGTTGCCATACTCCTGTCCGATTTATAATAATACCACTCTCCACCCTCATATTTCCATCCAATTGATGATGAAATATTTGTGCTATTATCTACAGAATTTTTTATTGGTTCAGTTGCTTGTAATCCTGTTGGAATATTTACTGTGTTTGTTGTAGTTTTATCAACTTCTGACTTTGTTACCGTATTCGTTCCTGTACTTGAAGTTGTTTTATTTGTGGTTGAATTTGGTGTTTCTGAAGTTTTATCTTTGTTATCAACAGCTTCAGTTTTTGTTTTAGATATAATTCCTGCTGAACTCATTAGATTATCATAAAGCTTATTAACTTCTTCACCATACGTAAGACTTGGTGCCCATTTTCCACCCAAATCATTTACGGTTACTGCTTTACCTTTAATAGTAATAAAATGTCTTGGATCATATGTACTGCTTCTTGGATATCCATCAGCATCTGCATAAAGTGCTAAGTGATCTAAATGTGCTTGTACACCTTCATCCCATGAGTCAAATTTTTGATGAGCATTTGGATCAGTATCAGAACCACCAACTACAGTTTTCATTCCACAAGGGTTTTTGTAACTATCATTTAAAACGCCACCAAACTTACCATATCCAGTTTCTTTAGCTGCTTGTACATATGCAATAGCTGGATTAACATTTCCATGATCTTTCGCATACTTCCAATATAACTGTGCAAGTCGAATAAAATTATCAGTTGCACCGTTAGATTTAGCCCACTGCTCTGCTTGCTTTACTGTAACCTCTGTTTGAGATATTATTTTGTTATCTGTTGTACTTGCTTGTGCATTAGCTTCTGGTATTAATAATAAAACCATTGCAAAAACAAACATAAATCTAGTCAATCTCTTAATAGTCTTCAAAACAGTTTTCCTCCGTTCTGCTTAGTTTTACTTAGTATAAGGGTTGTTTCAATAGTAAATACTAGTGTAAAATATTTGTCTTACTTTAATATAATACAAATAATTATTTTATTTTAGGTACTTTATACGACAAATAAGCCTTATTTTTTTACAGGAAAATACTCCTTTTATTTACACAAAATAAATATTAAGTTAAATACTTATTGATTGGCAACTGAAGTTAAAATTAATTGTAAGAAAATTCTTAACTCAATATAAAAGATAAATTGCATAATTGCATACTTAAAGTTAAAAGTAAGAGCCCAAACTCTCTAGTTGGGCTCTCAAACTTTCTACTATATGTTGGGATACTTAAACTGACAGTAATGTTATACATTAACTATATTTCCCGACTTTATTACTATAATAATTTATAACTCAATTATATGGGACATTATCAATCTTTAATTTAAATGTTCCCAGCAATAACTTCTGCTATAGCTTCCGCTACTTTTTGCTGACTAGCTGGATCTGCACATCTTATTGCTTCTTCTTTGTTTGTTATAAATCCTGTTTCAACTAATACTGCTGGCATATTTACATTTCTACATACGCGTAAATTTTGATCACGTCCATGCCTGTTATATAAATTAAGCTTATTTGCAATATTATCAACTATAAGAGTAGCCATTTTTTTACTTTTCTCTATTTTAGCATTGTCTGTTTTTCCTCCAAAACTAGCATCTTGAGGAGTACTAGTATAAAGACCTGTTACTCCATATGCTGCTGCTGAAGTGAAAGAATCATGATGTATGCTTATGAAGAAATCAGCTTTAGCATTATTAGCAATGGTTGCTCTTTTATCAAGGCTTGCCACTTCTTCTAATGTGTCTCTGTCATTTTCATTTCTAGTCATTACTACATTATAGCCTCTTTTTTCAAGTTCTGCTTTAAGTTTTGATCCAACTTGCATATTTAACACAGTTTCACTATATGTTACTCCATCTATTGTAGATACAGCACCACTGTCTCCACCATAATTATGACCTGGATCTATAACAATAGTCTTCTTACCATTTGAACTATTTCCGTTTGTAGGATTAACTAATGGATTATTATTTCCGTTATTCGTATTGTTTTCACTAGATGAATTTTTTCTTTTTCCATCAGAACCAATCTTATAACCTTCAATTGTAGTATTAGTAACTAATCTTCCTGTAGCTGAATCTAAATAATATGAATCTCCATTAGATGTAATCCAACCAGTTGCCATAGCTCCACTTTCTTTTAAGTAATGCCATGCTCCACTAAGACTAATCCAGCCCTTAGCCATTGCTCCAGTATCATATAAGTAATAACTATTTGTGCCATCTTTAATCCAGCCTGTTGCCATGGTTCCATCTTGATTAAAGTAATACCAATAATTATTTTGACTTATCCAACCAGTTACCATTGCTCCGCTGCCATTAAACATATATGTCTTGCTATTTATTTTATTAAGACCAGTTATCATACTTCCATCACCTTGGAAGTAATATGAATTCTCATCTTCTTTAAACCAGCCAGTCTTTATTTTCCCGCTTTTCTCAGAATAGTACCATTTGTCATTTAATTTAAACCATCCATCTTTTGTTGCCATAGATCCGGAATCTTCTAAATAATATAACCCTGAGCCATCATATTGAATTCCAGTTATCATCTCTCCAGAATTATTAAAAAGATACCAATTGTTATTTATTTTCTTCCAGTCTTTTACTAACATTCCTGAAGAATCAAGATAATACCATTTTCCATTATCATTCTTCCATCCCGTTATCATTTTCCCATCATCATTTAAATAATACCAATTCCTATCTGGTTTAATCCATCCAATTGCTTTTGTATTATCTGATTTATAATAGTACCAAGCTCCTTTTTCATTTTTCCAACCAATATTTGATGTTATACTTGGAGTATCATCAGTAGGTTTATTTATTACTTGTGCTTGATTTTCTGCAATAACATCTGTTGCAGTTAATGGATTTGGTTTAGTTTCACTCTTCCCTGGATTTGGGACTGCATTTGATGTTCCATTAGTATCATCATCTTTATTATCTTCTTGATCCTTTTCATATTCTACTCCAGCAAAATCCATTAAATCTTGATAAAGCTTACTTACTTCCTCACCATATGTAGCACTTGGAGCCCATTTCCCACCTAAGGAATTTACCGTCTTTGCATTTCCTTTAATTGTTACATAGTGTCTTGGATCATAAGTATCACTCTTTGGATATCCTTTAGCTCCTGCATATAAAGCTAAATGATCCAAATGTGCTTGTACACCTTCATCCCAGGTTTTGAATTTTTGGTGAGCATCTTTATCAGTATCTCCTCCACCAGCTGCTATTTTTAACCCACATGGATTCTTATAACTTTCATCTATAACACCACCAAATCTTCCATATCCAGTTTCTTTTGCAGCTTGTACATATGCAATGGCTGGATTAACATCACCACATTCAGGTGAATATTCAAAGTAAAGATCAGCAAGGTCAATAAATGTATCTGTTGCTCCCTTCGATTTAGCCCATTTTCTCGCATCCTTTGCAGTAACTTCAGTGCTTGATATTATTTTAAAATCAGTTGTTGTTGCTTGTACATTTAATGTTGGAATTAAAGCTAATAACATTCCGAACGTTAAAACAAAGGTAATAATTTTCTTTTTTATTTTCAAAACAGTCTGCCACCTCCTATATTAAATTCTAACAAAAAAAGTTATAGCATTAAAGGGAATTTTGAAAAATTATAGTTTTTTTTAATATATATTCACAATTATTCTTATTAAAAATAATTTTACTCTTTTAGGTATGTTTCACATACCTGGTTAAAATCTAATATTCATTCATTTTCATCTTAAACGTATATTATAATACAAAAAGGTATAAATCCTTTTTGAATACACAATATAATGTAAAAAAAATTCTTTTTTAAACGTGTTTGATCTTTTGATGGAAAATCATATTATTTGATTTACAAAAGCCTTATTCTTAATATGTAATCTCCCAACATTTTTCCTTTTTACCGAATATTTTTCTTTAGTTACATTTACATACTAGATACTAAGAATCTTTAAATATTTCCATAATTTTAATGAAATTTGCTTCTTTTTTTATAAAAGCCTCAACAATGTCTGGATCAAAGTGTGTTCCGCTTCCCTCCATAATAATCTTCTTAGCTTCATCGTGTGTAAATGCTCCCTTGTAAATTCTCTTATTGACAAGAGCATCATACACATCACTAAGTGCCATAAGCCTCCCTGATATAGGAATTTCTTTCTTTGATATACCCTTCGGGTATCCCGATCCATCCCATTTTTCATGATGTGTTAATGCAATTTCTTTAGCTAAAGTCAAAAAGGATTCTTCTCCAAGTTCTTTTATACCAACCATTAACGATTCTTCACCATAAATTGTATGCATTTTCATTTCTTCAAACTCTTCCTCTGTTAATTTTCCTGGCTTAAGAAGAATCTCATCTTTCACTCCTACTTTACCAATATCGTGTAATGGTGCTGATTTATAAAGCAACTCAATATATTCATCTGTAAGTACACTCTCATATTCTTTATTCTTTTGCAGCTCCAATGCCAATTCTCTGATATATTCTTGTGTTCTTTTTATATGCTGACCAGTCTCAGGATCTCTTGTTTCAGCTAAAGCAGCAAGACAATATATTGTGGCAGAGTTTGTTCTTTCAATTAGTTTGGTTCTTTCTTTTACCTTTTCTTCCAGAATACTATTTTGGCTTTCTAATACTAGACGCGCCTCTTCAAGTCTAAGCTGAGTTTTAACCCTAGCTTTAACTTCAACAATTTCAAAAGGCTTAGTAACATAATCCACTGCTCCCAAGAAAAAACCCTTAGTTTTGGAATCACTATCGGTTATTGCTGATAATAAAATAACAGGTATATGATTTAAAACTGGATTTTCTTTAAACTTTTTTAAAACCTCATATCCATTCATCTCTGGCATCATAATATCTAATAGAATTAAATCTGGTTTTTGTTCTTCAATTAACTCAATAGCAACTAATCCATTAATAGCAACAATTAATTCATATTCATCTTGAAGTGCTTCAACTAGAATATCAATATTCATTTCTGTATCATCTACTATCATTATTGTTTTTTGTCTGTCCATTATTTTACTCCTTCACAATATTTATCAATTCTTTAACCAACTCTTTAGCTTCTTTAAAACGATAGCGATCTACAAGTTTTTTTATTTCGCTAATTTTAATCATAAAACTTCTATCTTCGGCATTAGATACTAAATAATTCATATCTTCCTTTATTTCTTTAGCACGAGCTTTCTGTAAATCCTCCAGTAATTTAGTTAAAACCTCATATATATCAAAATTTGAACTTAATTGTTCTTTTTCTAAATCCTTCTGAGATACAAAATCTGCAATTCTATTTAAAAGCTCTTCATTTAAAGCATAAAGCTTTGTAAGCTCTTTATTTAAACTCTCATCATCATAAGACTCATATTGCTCTTCAAACTGAACAATAAATTTATTAAGTTTCATGGCTCCTATATTACCTGTAACACCTTTAAGACTATGAATGAATCGTTTGATATTATCATATTTTCTATTTATCCTCATATCAGAGAATTCACTTACTAAATTACTATAATTATCATGGTACCGCTTTAATAAATCATAGTAGAAATTTTCTTTATTCTCTAATCGAGTTAATGTTTTATTAAAATCTAAAACTTCAAGTTCTTTATTAACAATTTTCTTTAAAGATTTCTCAGTATTTCTAATAATATTGCAACCTAGCCATTTAGCTAAAGTTTCAAATAAGATCTCTGGATCAATTGGTTTTGAAATATAATCATTCATGCCCGCTTCAATACTTTTTTCTCTATCACCCTTAAGTGCATTTGCAGTCATAGCTATAATTGGAAGCTCTGAACTTGAATAGGTTTCTCTCAAAATTTCTGTTGCCTTGTATCCATCCATAATTGGCATTTGCACATCCATAAGAACAACATCAAATTTATTAGTACTAACATATTTAATTGCTTCTTCACCATTATTTGCAATAGTTACCTGAATACCAGCCTGTTCTAAAATATCCTTTGCAACTAATTGATTAATATCATTATCTTCTGCAACCAATATTCGTTTGTTTTTAAGTGCATTTTGAAACTTAATATGATCTTCTTCATTAAAATCCCTCTTCCCCTCTTTAGTTATAGTTCCTTTTAAAGCATCCATCACAGCATCAAACATTAATGATTGATTAATAGGCTTAATAAGAAAATTCTTAACACCTAATTGATTTGCTTGATTATAATAACTTTCTCGTCCAATTGCACTTACGAATATTGTTTTAGGTACTTTAATTTCAGTGTTAACTACCAGCCTTTTATATAAATCAATCCCTGATAATTCTGGTAAATTAAAATCAATAAAAAGTAAATCAAAATTCTCCTTTTCTAATAATTCAATAGCTTCAAAAGGATCTCTAATTGATATTACCTCAAGTAAAAATGAACGGAGCATACGTTCAAGTATCCTTAATGAAGTTTTATTATGATCTATAACTAATACTTTTTTCCCATGTATATCAGGATAATTTTCATAGCTTGGCTGTGTTATGTTTGCAATTTTATCAAATTGAATAATAAAGTGGAAGGTTGAACCCTCACCATATTCACTTTCCACCCATATTTCACCATTCATTAGTTCAACAAATTGCTTTGTAATTGTTAACCCAAGACCTGTCCCACCATATTTCCTTGTCGTAGAATTATCTGCTTGGGCGAATGCTGTAAACAACCTTCCTATTTGTTCCTTTGTTAATCCTATTCCTGTATCTGCAATACTAAAATGTAGCTTAACTTTATCCTCCTGCTCTTCTGATAATCTAACTGCAACATTAACCTCTCCTTGAGTCGTAAACTTAATTGCATTTGTAATCAAATTAGCTATTATTTGTTCCAATCGGAGTGAATCTCCTTTTAGTAAATCTGGTACCCCTTCCCCTATGTCAAAATTAAGGTCAATTCCCTTATTAGTTGCTGACGTTGTATATAGAGTGGATACATTCTCAAATACCTTATCTAAGTTAAATTTAATATTTTCTATTTCTAATTTTCCAGCTTCTATTTTTGAAAAGTCTAAAATATCATTAATGATCCTAAGTAATGTCTTTGATGACCCTTCTATTTTGGAAATATAGTTCCTCTGAGAATCATTTAAATCAGATTGATTTATTAAATGTGTAAGGCCCATAATTGCATTCATTGGTGTTCTTATTTCATGACTCATATTGGCCAGGAATTGACTTTTAGCTAAACTTGCTTCTTCTGCCTCTTCCTTAGCAGCCTTAAGTTCAACTTCACTCTTTTTTATTTCAGATATATTTTGCAATACACCTATAAACCTTATAATTTTTCCAGATTCATCTTCATTTATAGCTTGCCCACTAAATGAAAGCCAAATGCTGGAATCTTCCTTTAATCTAAACTCTGTATAAAAAATCTCCCCCATTACTGGTAACTTATTTAAAGTGAAATGTTTTCCATTCAATATATCCTCTTCATAGACATAATTTTCAAAATTCCCATCACATTGAATCCAGTCACGATCTTCTATAATACATTGCTCATATTCTGGTGCATTAATTAGCTTAAGAAAAGCACTGTTAACCACAAATACATTATTAATAAAATCTACATCATATACACCAATATTTGAAGCTTCCATAGCTATTCTAAATCTATATTCTGAAATAGCTAAATTATTTGTAACTTTAGTTAAAGCATTAGTTCTCTCTGCCACTCGACACTCTAATTCATCATTTAAAACAGTTAGATGTTTTTCAACTTTTTTACGCTCTTTAATCTCACTATTAAGTACTTGTAAATTATTGCGAATATTCTTAGCCATTTTATCAATAGTATTGGCAAGTATCCCTATCTCATCTTTACTTCCTTTAAGATCATTTGGAATTTCAATAAAATTTATCCCATTAGAGCTCTCTATAAGCTCCACCATACGAGTCAATGGCTTTGTAACAAAATTTGTTATTTTATTTGCAGCAATAAAAATTAAAATAGAAATAACACCGGCACCACAAAGAAAGACAAACAATAAAACTTTCATTGCATTTTTAAAATCTCCATGTTCTTCTATACGTGTAACTAGATATAAATTTTCAGTATTAGATATCTTACCATAAACTAAATTATTAGAAGCATCATTTGAATTTATAGACTTTATTTCCACCATTTCATTACTATTGATATCATTTTTAAAGCTTTCAATATCAAATTCTGGTGTTTGCTCTTTATTTGAGCTAACTATTACATTGCCAAAAGAATCAATAATCCATATTTTGCTCAGTTGTCCAATCTTTGTTTTACCTAATGATGCAACTACTTTTTTAATACTAGTATTAATACTTATTACACCTTGTACGTTATCATTGTTATCTGTAATTTTTGCTCCCATAAAAATTATATATTCACCTAATTTTTCATCGAAAACTGCTTCTGATTTAAAGGTATCACTATTTCCCTCTAATAGTTTCTTTTCATAATAATCTGGCACTTTAATATTATGTCGATTATTTTCATATTCTTCACCAGTTATTGATTTATATTTAATGGACATTATTATATCCCCATGTTTTCGCATTTGATTATCAATTTCTTTTTTAATAACAGAAATATCACCATTTTTAAATGGTTCTGTACTTCCAAGTAATTCCAACAATTTACTTTGGTCATCAAATTGATCCCCCAAATACTGTATTTCACTACTAATAACATGATCACCCATGTCACCAATAATTGGATTCATTGTTACATTCATTTGAAAATATACAAAAATACTTGACACAATTAAAATAACAAACATAAGCAAAGCATAAGTTACTCTAAGTTTATGTTTATATGATTTATTAATAAAATTTGTTTTAGACAAAAAAATCACTCCTATTCATCTTTATAAATATTTAAATTATTTATAATTAAATAATAAGATAGGATAATACAAATTTCTCGTTTATCAAATTCCATACTCAAAAATCCAATTATATATTTCTAACTTCCACACAATATAATGTTTTATAACATAACTTTACCATATATTTTTCAAATATGTAATCCAAAGACCACAATCTTCATATTTTTTCCCTTTACTAAGCCAAAAGTAAATGTTTTAGCATTTATATCATAATTAAATCTCCTATAGGAATATTAATAATCATTACTATATATTTATATATAGTAATATTTCCTTTTCTAATAAGTAATTATATCTAGTCTATAGTAAATATTTTATACACTGAATTTTATATTAATTTAACATCTTTTTTACATAATTCTTTAATTAAGGTAATAACCATATTGTATTATAA
>NZ_LZZM01000152.1 GCF_002006345.1 Clostridium puniceum | reverse complement strand
ATATTTAATTTTTTTATAGATATAATTTAAAATATAGTATATTATAGTATCAAATAATAATTAATATTATTTGATAATTTTTATTTGATAGAGGTGAGGAAATGTTTAATTGTATACAATGTGAAGATAATATATTTAGAAATTTAATAGATGGTCAGTGGATTATTAGCAAAAATGAAGAGTTTATAGAAATAACCTCTCCAATTGATGGTTCACTTATAGGCAAGATTCCCGCAATGGCAAAAGAAGAAGTAGACTTTGCATTTGAATCTTCAAAAGCAGCACAATTAAAGTGGAAGAGTATTCCTGTAAGCGAAAGAGCTGAAATATTATATAAAGCTGCTGATATACTCCTTCAGTACAGTGATGAACTTACAGAAATTATGATTAGAGAAATTGGTAAAGATAAAAAAAGCTCAAAATCAGAAATTTCCAGAACTGCTGATTTTATGAGATTTACAGCAGATACTGCCAAGAATATGTCAGGAGAAAGTATTCCAGGAGATTCTTTTCCTGGATTCAATAGAAATAAAATTTCTGTTGTAACTAGAGAACCTTTAGGAGTTGTTCTTGCAATATCACCATTTAATTATCCAGTAAACTTATCAGCATCTAAAATAGCACCAGCAATAGTTGCTGGAAATTCTGTTATATTAAAACCTGCAACTCAAGGAAGTTTATGCGGCTTATATTTAGCAAGAGTTTTTGAAGAAGCTGGTATTCCAAAAGGAGTATTAAATACAATTACAGGTAAAGGTAGTGAAATCGGAGACTATATTGTTACTCATCCTGGAGTAAACTTTATTAATTTTACTGGAAGTACAGAAGTTGGAACTAAAATTTCTAGAATAACTAGTATGGTTCCACTATTAATGGAACTTGGTGGAAAAGATGCTGCTATAGTTTTAGAAGATGCAGATTTAGACCTTACAGCAAGTAATATAGTTGCAGGTGGTTATTCATATTCTGGTCAAAGATGTACAGCTGTAAAAAGAATTTTAGTGGTAAATAAAGTGGCTGATAAGTTAGTTGAAAAAGTAAAAGAAAAAATGAATAATCTTAAAGTTGGAAATCCATTAGAAAAAGATGTAGACATAGTTCCACTTATTAATTCTAAGGCAGCAGATTTTGTCTGTGAATTAATAAAAGATGCTAGTGATAAAGGTGCAAATTTAATTGTAGGTGGAAATAGAGAAGGGAATTTAATATATCCAACACTTTTTGATAATGTAACTTTAGATATGAGACTTGCATGGGAAGAGCCATTCGGTCCAGTGCTCCCAATAATAAGAGTGAGAGATAAAGATGAAGCTATAGAAATTGCCAATAAATCTGAATATGGATTACAAAGTGCTGTATTTACAGAAAATATAAATGATGCTTTTTATATAGCAGATAAATTAGATGTAGGAACAGTTCAAGTAAATAATAAAACAGAAAGAGGACCAGATCATTTCCCATTCCTTGGTGTTAAGGCTTCTGGAATAGGAACACAAGGAATAAGATATTCTATTGAATCTATGTCTAGACCTAAGGCAACAGTAATAAATTTAACTAGGTAAGAGCATAGATAAAAATAATATTATTTACAGAATGAAATTGTAAGCTAATTTCATTTAATTGAAGATTTAGAACTAAAATCATTTTTTTAATGACTTTGCTTAAAAATATTAATGAAAAGTCCTAGAATAATTGTTATAATTGTTCTAGGACTTTTTTAGATAATTTAACGTATTGTGCTAGTTAAATTTATATCAGTTTTATAAAACAAGCTTCTAAATCCGCATTCCTAACCTATATTCTTAAGAATATATAGTTTGAAATATATATGTTAAACTATATTAGAATATGCAGTATTTAAGAATATTGTAAATATATTTTTATATAGTATAACGAGTTAATTTATAGAAAAGTTACTTTTAGCTGAAAATGAATGAACATTTTAAGGAGGAAATTAGTTATGGCTTTAACGCCAATGATGGTTGAATACATGAAAACTAAGGAAGAATACAGCGATTGTATTCTATTTTATAGATTAGGCGATTTTTATGAAATGTTTTTTGAAGATGCAATTACTGTATCTCGCGAACTTGAATTAGTTCTTACAGGTAAAAACTGTGGACTTGAAGAAAGAGCTCCTATGTGTGGGATTCCACATCATGCTGCTGCTGCCTATGTACCAAGACTTGTTAATAAAGGATATAAAGTTGCAATTTGTGAACAGCTTGAAGATCCAAAGGAAGCTAAAGGAATTGTTAAAAGAGGAGTTGTAAAAATAATTACACCTGGAACCTTTGTAGATTCTAATAGTACCCTTGAAAATGATAATACTTATTTAATGGCTATATATGAAAATGATGAAAAAATAGGTATAGCAATTTCAGATATAAGTACTGGCGAATTTAAAACAACTTCTTTTGATAATATAAGAATAAGCTTATTAGATGAAATTTCAAAGGTTTCTCCTAAAGAAATTCTTTTAGATGAAAATATAAGTGAAAGTCTTATAGAAGATATAAAAGGAGTAACCACTGCATTTATATCTAAGAAGAATTTTAATGAATTTTTCGTTACAAAAGAAGAGCTTTTAGAACAATTTTCAGACTTAGAAGTTGCAGGTTTAACTAAGGAAAGAGATCTTGCAAGTTCAGTATTGCTTAAGTACATATATGAAACTCAAATGATGAGTTTAACAAATATAAATTTATTAGAACAATATGAAATAATAAATTATATGACTATAGATGGGAACTCAAGAAGAAATTTAGAACTTACAGAAAGTATACGAGAAAAAAGTAAAAAGGGATCTCTTTTATGGGTTCTTGATAAAAGTGCCACATCTATGGGAGGAAGAACCTTAAGAAAATGGATAGAAGAACCTTTAATTATTAAATCAGAAATAGAAAAAAGATTAAGTGGAGTTAATGAAGCATTTAGTTCTATAAGTTTTAATGAAGATTTAAGAAGTTCTTTAAAAGAAATTTATGACATAGAAAGAATTGTAGGTAAAATTTCTAATAAAAATGTAAATGCAAAGGATATGTTATCACTTAAAGCTTCATTAGATAAAATTCCAGCAGTTAAAGAGCTTTTAAAATATGCAAATTCTGATCTTTTAAAGGAATATTATGAAAACTTAGATGAATTAGATGATGTAAGAGCATTATTAGAAGCGTCAATTAAAGAAGAGCCATCTTTAAGCATAAAAGAAGGAAACATAATTAAAAATGGATACAATGCAGAAGTTGATGAATTAAGAGAATCAAAACTTCACGGAAAAGAATGGATCGCAGCACTGGAAAATCGTGAAAGAGAATTTACCGGAATTAAATCTTTAAAAGTTGGTTATAATAAAGTTTTTGGTTATTATATTGAAATCACAAAATCAAATTACGATTCTATTCCAGAAGGAAGATATGTAAGAAAGCAAACCTTAGCTAATGCTGAAAGATATATAACAGAAGAACTTAAGGTAATGGAAGATAAAATCTTAGGCTCTGAGGAGAGGCTTATTAATTTAGAATATGGTTTGTTTACTGAAATACGTGATATTATAGAAAAAGAAATTGCTAGACTTAAGAAAAGTGCTAAAATAATTTCAAATTTAGATGGAATATCTACCTTAGCTTTAGTAGCTCTTGAAAATGATTATGTTAAACCAGAAATTAATGAAGATGGTGTAATTGAAATAACTGATGGAAGACATCCAGTTGTTGAAAAGGTAATAGGAAGAGGAGAGTTTGTTTCTAACAATACTAAGTTAAATCAAACTGATAAAGAATTATTACTTATAACAGGTCCTAACATGGCAGGTAAATCTACATATATGAGGCAAGTAGCACTTATTACTTTAATGGCTCAAATAGGTTCCTTTGTACCAGCAGCATCAGCTAATGTTTCAATTTGTGATAAAATATTCACTAGGATTGGTGCTTCAGATGATTTAGCAGGTGGTAAATCAACCTTTATGGTTGAAATGTGGGAAGTATCTAACATATTAAAAAATGCAACCTCTAAGAGTCTAGTTTTATTAGATGAAGTAGGTAGAGGGACTTCAACATATGATGGTCTTTCAATAGCTTGGTCAGTTATTGAATATATAACTGGAAATGATAAATTAAGATGTAAAACATTGTTCGCAACTCATTATCATGAATTAGTAAAACTTGAAGGAATCTTACCTGGTGTTAAAAACTATTCTGTAGCAGTTAAGAAGATGAAAGACAGTGTAATCTTTTTAAGAAAAATAGTTGAAGGCGGTGCAGATGAATCTTATGGTATAGAAGTTGCAAAGCTTGCAGGCCTTCCAGATGCAGTAATAGAAAGAGCTAGAGAAATACTCCTAAGTATAGAAGGGGAAAATAGCTTTGATATACATAAGGTAACCCAGATTGAAAATAATGAATTTAAAGAACGAGAAGTTGCTATTGATAACAATTTTACTAATGAGGTTACTTTTACTCAAAAAGTCTCAGAAACAGTGAGTGAATATACAGAAGAAATTAAATCTGAAAATACTCTTGATAATAATAATCATAGTAGTTTAGAAAATAAGCATTATGCAAAAGATGTGATTAAAGAAGAAAATACGCAAAAGAAACATAAACATAAAGAAGCTTTTAACAATATGCAATTAGATTTTACTTTTATTGAAAAAGAAGCATTTCTGAAGGAAATAAGTGAAGTAGATATTTTAAGTTTAAATCCTATGGAGGCTATGAATACTTTGTATAAGTTAGTGGCTGAGGCTAAAAAATTGAATAATTAAGTTGTAGTAATATCACTTGAATAAAGGGGATTTTAAATATATGAATTTTTATTTCGCTCCTATGGAAGGTTTGACGGGGTACATTTATAGAAATGCCCATAATACCTTTTTTAATAATATAGATAAATACTTTTCACCTTTTATTGTTGCAAATCAAAGTAACAGTTTTAAGGCACGGGAATTAAATGATATTTTACCAGAAAACAACCAAGGTCTAGTTTTAATTCCACAATTATTAACAAATAATGCAAAAGATTTTATACATACTTCTAATAAAATAAAGCAATTTGGATATAATGAGATTAATTTAAACTTGGGATGTCCTTCTGGAACTGTAGTTTCAAAAAATAAAGGATCAGGATTTCTTTCAAAAACAGAAGAACTTAATTTGTTTTTTGAGGAAATTTTTTCAGAGGCGACAACAAAAATCTCAGTAAAAACTAGAATAGGAAAAGACCAACCAGAAGAATTTTATCATTTGATTGAAATATTTAACAAATATCCTATAGAAGAACTTATCATTCATCCTAGAACTCAAAAAGATTTTTATAATAATAAGCCTAATCTGAAGATTTTTAAGGACGCTTTAACATTAAGTAAAAATCCTGTTTGCTATAATGGTGATATTCGTACAGTCACAGATTATAGGGAGTTTTCGAACGATTTCTCTAGTGTAGAAACTTTAATGCTTGGTAGGGGATTATTAGCCAATCCTGGATTGATTAGTGATATTGAAAATAATACCAAACTCGAAAAAAAATTACTAAAAGACTTCCATGATAAAATTTATGAAGATTATAAGAAAATACTTTTTGGAGATAGGAATGTCTTATTTAAAATGAAGGAATTATGGTTTTATATGATGCCCATGTTTTCTGATAATGCAAAATATGCAAAAAAAATCAGAAAATCAGAAAGATTATACGATTATGATGAAGCTATTTTAAGCTTATTTAGAGAACAGGATATTATGGAAGTTTAGAATAAGAGACTATAATTAATTTTGATATAATAATAAATTGATTAACAAATACGAATGGTAAACATTGAATATCCAAGTGACTTATTATAAATAAGAGCACTGTTTAAGCCAATGGTGTTTGAATTAATATCAAAGGATGGATTTAAGTAATGTAGTACCTAATGTTAAATTATATATTCAAAAAATTGTAATAGAGATGTAATTTTATAAAATTGGCAACATGTTTACAACATTAAATCCGCGATAAATTTATCGTGGATTTTTTACATTTTTGTAACATATTCTTAATTAATATATTATAGTGGTGAATTCAAAGTTGTACTTCATATTCATCATAAAACTCACGAAAATTTAAATATAAAATTTTGATTTGAATTTTCGTGAGCTTATTATATAATATTACTATTTTATTTGTTATATATTATATTTGTTCATTATTTTTCTCAAATATAACTTTACCTGGACAAGCTTTAGACTGGCCAAACCACATACATTTTGCACAGCTTAAACATTTTCCTGTGTCTTTACCTTCTTTAGCAGCATTTGCCCAATTAGGATTTATAAGAGCACCTTTACCAATGTCTACAATATCTACATTTGTTTCATTTAATATTTCTTCTGCTGTTTCTGCTACATAAATTCCGTTAACTGCAAATACTGGAACTGAAACTTCTTCTTTTATTTTTTCTGCTGAATAAACAGCATTAGAGAATTTATATCCTTCAGTTACATGCATTTCTTGCTCACTAAAAAATCCATAAGAAATATCAAGGAAATCTATACCATTTTTTTCTAATACTTTAGCATAGTGTAATCCATCTTCTATTGTTGGTTCAAATCCTCCAAGACGGATTCCAACAACAAATTCTTTTGGTGTTACTTTTCTAATACCTTCTAGTATTTCTATTACAAATTTTTCGGGATTGCTACCATATTCATCAGTTCTTTTATTTACTCTTTTATTTAAAAACTGACTTATTAAATAACCATGGCAACCATGAAGTTCAATACCATCATATCCTGCTTCATAAGATCTTCTGGCAGCTTCAATATAATCATTTTGTATAGATTTTATATCCTCTATAGTCATTTCGCGTCCAATTACAGTTCTAGCAGAATTTTTATATTCATAAGCACTTGGACATATTGGATTTTCTGAAATACCAACGACTCCCGCATGATGAATTTGAATAAAAATTGGACAGTTTTCTTCATGAACTGCATTAACTATTTTTTTTAGTCCTTCAATTTGATCATCTTTCCATATTCCAAGCTGCTTTTCTGATAGTTTTCCATCAGCATTTATACATGTAGCTTCTTGAATTATTAGTCCTGCTCCTCCTTGTGCTAACTTTTTATAACGTTCAATATTTTCAGGTGCTACATATCCATCTTTAGCAAATCCAACCACCATTGGAGGAACACAAATACGATTTTTCATTTTTACATTTTTAATATTAAATTCTTTAAATAATTTTTTCAAAAATTTCACACTCCCATTTTATTATTCATTTACACACAACTTTTTATTTGGTATGTTATTAGTATATTTTATTTAGGAACAAAATATCAAGTACGCACATTTTTGTGCCTTACTATTGGAGGTATTATTTATGGAAAATAAATTAAAAGAAACATTGCATATTGGTCATGAAAAATGTCCTATTATTCATGCTCTTGAAATTATTGGCGGTAAATGGAGAATTCCTATAATCTGGAGGTTATCTGCTGAAAAAAGCCTAAGATATAATGAACTTAAAAGAAGTATCCCTGGAATTACTAATATTATGCTGACTCGCTCTTTACAATCTTTAGAAAAAAATGGTCTTGTGAAGAGAGTAGAGTATACACATATAAAAAAAGCACGAAATGCAACTAAGAACTTTCCACCTCATGTCGAATATTCTTTAACAGATATATGTCAAGATTTGATGCCAGCATTAGTAGTTATAAATGAATGGGGCAAAAACTTGTCATAAATATTAAGCACAAGAGGTAAATATGAAACAAATAAGCATGACCTTAAAGAAAAGAAAAAAAGCACGAATAAAAATTAATAATATAAATGATTTTAAAGTTGCATTAAAAAATGAAGGCTATAAAATAAACGAATTTGATGAAGAAAAATTTAAAGAAGCAATTACAAAGATTTTTCAAGTAGATAGTGGTGTTATAGAGTGGTTATATAAAAACATTAATAACACTAACATTACATATAGATCAAATGATAGTAAGGATTTTATGGACTACATAGAAAAGATGATACTATTGGAAAATGAACATAAAAGATTATGGAAAAAAATAAGTAAAGTAGAAAAATTAAATATAGATAGAATTGAATATGAACGAGAGCCAAGAATTCAAGAAAATGTTGATGAAATTACAAATTCCATAGAAGAAATGAAAATAAATATTTCAACAATAATAAATGAAGAAGAGAAATTAAAATTAAAAAATTTAGAAAAAGAAATAAATAAAGAATATCTTTATGCAAAGGATATTGAATTGTTAAAAAAAATACTTCTCATTGAAAAAGAAAGCGTGAAGGAAAAATATAACGCCCAAACACAAATAAAAACAATATCTATTGAAATACCTAAGCATATAAATTATCATTATATTCCTGCAAAGAAAGGTACTGTAGAATATCATGAACATTTAAAAAATAATATACCAAGAATTCAGAGATTAACAAAAAATATAAATAAATATATGAAGGTTCAAGAAGAAGCAATCTTTAGAATAAATCAAAGTAAAACTTTGCAGGGCTCTATAAATATAGCGCTAGCAATATATGATAATAAGGAGTTTAAAGCAATAAGTGGTAGTACTGACATACCAAATTATTGCAGTCCACCACAAGAAACAGCAGTTTTTAAGAGTAGTAAAGTTAATAAATTAGGCAAATTGGGTATAGGATATAACAGAATTAATGATAGTGAAAAAAAAATATTTGAAGAAATACATAAACAAATAGATACTAATATCTTGAAAGACCAAGGTAATCTTGTTTTATATAGTAAATGGGAACCCTGTCCAAGTTGCTATTATGTAATTAGTCAATTTTGTAAAAAACATCCTAATATAAAAGTACACGTGAAATACAGTAAAAAGTATGGTGAATAAAAGTATATTTATATAAAATTATTAAAAAATTTTATTGTATAAGTACATAATGTTAATAAACTTTATAGGTAAGATTCTGATTCCAACACAAAATCCACGATAATTGAAATTATTGTGGATTATTTTCTTTTAGTTTAAATATTTATAAATAATATTTTAAATTCTCTATATTTATATTCGAATAAAATTAGTGATTTAAAACAATTATAATATAATACTAATAAAAAAATCTAAGTAATTATAAATTTTTCTAAAAATATCCTAATAAATAGGAAAATAATAGTTGATTTTATGTGATTATAATAATATAATTTATATTAAATTAATCTAAATTAATTTAATATTCTATAAAATAATCAACTTTAATTCAAGGTGATTATAGAATTAAAAAAAGAGAGGATGTCTTTATGAAAAGAAAAAAAATAAAAAAGATCATATCGTGTTTGATGGCTGGATTAATAATTACTAGTTTGAGTGGAACTAATACTGTCTTTGCTGAGGAAACGAGTCAAAATGGACAAACTGTAACAACAAGTAGTGATAAAAACATATCAATAGAAGCTAAAGAGCGTGTATCTGTACATGATCCTTCTATTGTAAAGGATAACAATTCATATTATGTATTCGGCTCTCATATAGAAGCAGCAAAATCTACAGATTTACAAAATTGGACCAAATTTACCAACAGTTATAACACACCTAATAATGTGATATTTGGAGATTTATCTAAAAACTTAGCTGGTTCTTTTGCTTGGGCTGGTGAAAACGATTCAGATTCCAAAGGAGGTTATTCTGTATGGGCACCTAGTGTTATTTGGAATAAGGATTATATAAATAAGGATGGAAAAGTAGGCGCATATATGATGTATTATTGCACATCGTCAACTTACAAACGTTCTGCTATAGGCTATGCAGTATCTCAAAATATAGAAGGCCCATATACTTATGTAGATACAATCATATATTCAGGATTTACTAAAGGTGATGCCCATGATGATGGAAGTAGTAAAAACACTAATTATATAAATACTAATATTAAGAAGCTTATAGATAATGGTACATTAACAGAACCAAATTCGAAATGGTTTACAAGTGCAGGAGTATATAATACAAGCTATGCTCCAAATGCTATAGATCCAGAATTATTTTATGATAAAGATGGAACACTTTGGATGAACTATGGTTCTTGGTCTGGTGGAACATATATTCTAGAAATTGATAAAAAAACAGGTGCTCCTATATATCCTGGAAAAGATGCTAATACTGATACAAGTAATATAACTGATAGATATTTTGGAACTAGAATATCTGGTGGATATACAAAATCAGGAGAAGGGGCAGAAATTGTTTATGATGATGCAACAGGATATTATTATTTATATCAATCTTATGCTGGTTTAGCTGCAAATGGTGGATATAACATTAGAATGTTTAGATCGAAAAATCCTAATGGTCCTTATTTAGATGCAGCTGGAAATAATGCTGTTTTGTCAGGTAATGTAGATAATGCTTATTGTGGTATAAAACTTATTGGTAACTATAAGTTAGATTGTCTAGATGTAGGATATAAAGCTGCTGGACATAATTCATCATTTATTGATTCTGATGGTCAAATGTACCTTGTTTATCATACAAGATTTAATGGAGGTACAGAGGAACATCAAGTTAGAGTTCACCAAATGTTTATAAATGAAGAGGGATGGCCAGTAGTAGCACCATATGAATATAGTGGTGATAAAATTTCTAAAAATGGTTACTCAAAGAATGAAATGGTTGGTTATTATCAATTTATTAATCATGGTAATGCTAATAGTTCTGCAATGTTAGATACACTCACTGTAAAACTAAATGATGATTACACAGTAACTGGTGATGTGACTGGTACTTGGAGTATGAAAGATGGTTCGTATTACACGAATATAACTATTGATGGAGTAACTTATAAAGGAATATTCTTTAAACAACAAGATGAATCTAAAAAGACGTCAAAAGTGATGACATTCACTGCTGTAGGCAGCAATAATGAGTGTATTTGGGGAAGTAAGCTTGATTTAAAAGATAGTGAAGCAGTGAAGTATGCTGCAAATGCTTTAGAAAATAAAATTCCAACTAGTACAAAAACAAATATAACATTACCTACAACAGGTGCATATGATACAATAATTTCATGGTATTCAAATTCTCCAAGTATTCTTAGTAATAAAGGAATAGTAAATCGTACTAAAAATGATGAAAATATAACACTTACAGCAAAAATATCTAAAGGCAAAGAAAGTTATACTAAAACATTTAATGTTCTAGTTAAGGGAAAATTAGATAAAATTAATATTACACCAATTTATAAATATGATTTTGATACAATAAATGGATCAAATGAAGTTGTGAACAGTGGAAGTAAAGATGGAAAATCAACTTTAATAGGATCAGCTTCTGTTTTAGAGGATAAAAATAGAGGTAAGGTACTTAGCATAAAAAATGAAAAGGGAGCTATAAAAGCAAACTACTTAGCTTTACCAAATGACACACTTAGTGAAATTACAAATAAGGGTTATACAGTTGGGATGTGGGTAAACGTAGATATTACAGATCCTAATTATTTTGAACATAGTGCGTTATTTGAAGCAAATGGCGGTAGCAAATATCCTGTTACAAGAATAAGTGCAAACTTATACTCTAGAATTAATGCTAATGGAGCATATGCAGATGCAACCGAAATTTCAAAACCATTAACAGGGAATACGTGGCAATACATTACATATACAGTAAATTCAGAAGGTATTTCTGTATATGTAGATGGGAATGAAGTTAACAGTGTTAAAAAAGATTTAACAGCATGTTTTTCAAATAATTTCCTTTCAAATATGACAGATGTTAGCGTTGGAAGTGGAAATATTTGGAGTGATGCAGATATAGCTTCAGCAAAATTTGATAACGTATCTATTTATGATACTGCATTAACAGATCAACAAGTAGAAGCTCTTTATAATGAAGAGGTATCATCCGAATCAAAACCAATAGAAGATAATATTATTTCAGTTGATTATAAAGTTAATGAAGAATGGGGCAACCAAGTTAAATCAACCATAAAATTAACTAATACAAGTGGTAAAACAATTAGTAATTGGGCATTAAAAACTGATTTCAAAGGGAAAATCACTCAAATTTGGAATGCTTCAATAGCATCTAATACTGGAAATAGTTATATAATAAAAAATTCTGGCTGGCCACAAGATATTACTACAGGTGCAGCAGTTGAATTCGGTTTTATAGCTTCATATGAAGGAGAAAATCCTCCAGAATTTACAAACTATTCTATGGTGTCAGCCATTCAAGCTGTTAATGAAGATAAATATAAAGTATATTTTTCTAAAGATAGTGAATGGGATAATGGTTTTAATGCTAAACTCGAAATTAATAATAATAGTAGCACACCTATAGAAGATTGGGTTATCGAATTTGATTATAAAGATAATATTAAATCGATATGGAATGCTGAAATTTTAAATCATGAAGGAGAGCATTATGTAATTAAAGCTAAATCATATAATGCTAATATTCAATCAGGAAAGAATATTTCATTTGGATTTAAAGGCGTTCCTGCTGATGGTATTAAATCAAAAGAAATTCCTAAAAACTATAATTTAACTGAAGTAATGAGTAATGTTGAAAAGTAATGTTTTCTAAGTAAGAGTAATAAATATTTAAACGAAAAACTTAAAGTAGAATTTTTCTGCTTTAAGTTTTTTGTATATCTATATGTTAATCTAATATGCTAAAATAGTTATTAAATAAACTTAGTATGTAAGGAAGTGAACAGAATGCCAATATTTAAATTGACTAAAGAAATTATCTTTCCAAAACCAGAGTTTTCTGAAGAAGATGGTCTTTTGGCAATTGGAGGAGATTTATCTTTAGAAAGATTAATTGTAGCTTATTGCAATGGTATATTTCCTTGGTACAACAAAGGAGAGCCAATTCTTTGGTGGTGTCCTAAACCTAGATTTATTATTCAACCTAATGAAGTTAAAATTTCTAAATCAATGAAAAAAATCATTAGAAAAGATAAATTTAAAGTAACTTTCAATAATGATTTTGAAAATGTAATAAATAATTGTTCTTCTTTGAGGGAAATTGCTGGTGAAGGTACTTGGATCACTGGTGATATGAAAAATGCATATATAAATCTATTTAAACATGATTATGCAATGAGTGTAGAAACATATGTTGGTGAAGAATTAGTAGGAGGACTATATGGAGTCAAAATAGGAAAGTGTTTTTTTGGAGAAAGTATGTTTTCTAAAGTAAGCAATGCATCTAAAATAGCATTAATTAAATTAGCAGAAAAATTAGCTGATGAAAATTTTATATTTATAGATTGTCAAATGCACACAGAACATCTAGAAACTATGGGCGGTAAGTATGTTTCTTGGGATGATTATAAATGTATGCTCAATAAAGGAATATATATATAAAATCAATTGTTTTAGTTATGATATTAAATTTTAAAAATAGTTAAAGTTTAATTCGTCAAAAGTCTCTTTCAATTTACTAAGATTACTTATATAGAATATTATCTATTGTATACCTCTATTCTTTGGTTTATAAGTAATATTATATTTGATTCTAAATATATTAATCTAAAAATTTCTACAAAAATAAAATATATTTTTATATTTAAAGGGCTATGAAACTCTATAGCCCTTTAAGTCATGCTATTAAATTCACAAGAAATTAAGATTTGTAAATTCTATTTCTAATGTAAATTAAAACAGAAAAATGAGTACTGCGATATTTACAAAATATTGAGCTCCTATTTAACAAATAAAATTTTCTAAATCTATCTAAAAAACATTGATCTGTGAATGAATATAAAATAATCAAATGCAGATAATAGCATTTATAAATGAAATTTTAATAAGGTATAAAAGGAGAGATTAAATACATGGAAAAAGTTTTGCTGATTACAATAATAAAAGGTGTTGGAATATATATTCTAGCAATATTCTTAACTAGGAACATTGGACGAAAACTCATATCACAAATGAACTTTTTCGATTTTATTATGGGAGTTTCAATGGGATCAATAGTTGCTAATGCAATTATTGATAAGGAATTTCCATCAATATCAGCTACAACTGCTTTAATATTATTTTCTATTCTCACCATTGTAACTGGATACTTAAGTATGAAAAGTGTTACAATCGGAAAATTAATAAATTCAGAACCAGTTACACTTGTTGAAAATGGCAATATTGTTGACAAGAATATGAAAAAAACTAAATTAACAATTAATGAATTAAAAATGAAGTTAAGAGAAAAAAGTGCATTTAGTCTGGCAGATGTAGAATTTGCAATTATGGAAACAGATGGGCAATTATCAGTATTACCTAAAGCTGATAAAAAGCCACTTACACCTTATAATATAAAAGTGAAAGTAACTAGTTCAGGTCTTGAAAAGGACATAATAATTGATGGAACCATAATAGAAGAAAATCTGAGAAGTGCTGGACTGGATAAGGAATGGCTAAAATCTGAACTTAATAAAAAAAATATAAAGGAGAGTTCAGATGTATTTTATGCTGGATTAGATAATAACAAGAAATTATATATATCAAAAAAGAGCCTTAACAAAAAATAAATAATAAATTTAAAAATACCGCATTATTTAGTAATTAACTATATATGCGGTATTTTTCTAAGTAATTTGTAAATCAATTTAGATAAAGACCGATAAGTTTCTGAAATATCAGAATTATAGTTAGAGCAATTTTGAATAAATAGACTATGTTGTGCATGTATTTTGACACCTTTGATATCTCCATAGAAGAGCTTATGTAAATATGTTTTAAATGGTGAAGATTAATCCATATTTGCTTTAAGGTGTATATTCATGATAAGGTATCTCAATCATACCTTCTGTATTAAATTTATAATTTGTACCTTCAAGTGGATCTCTATTGTAAATTAAATTTATGCCAACAGAATAAAGTGCATTAGCAAAGTCTTTAGGATCTTGAATAACAGTACTTGTCATAAAGCCTTTAGTAATTAGTTCCCGTGCTTCTGGGATGGCGTCAACTCCAACAACTGGAATAGTTTTTGTTTTATCCCCTTTGTTGTAGCCATAGGCTTGTAGTGCTTCAATAGCACCTATTGCCATAGCATCATTATTTGCAATTATTGCTTCTATTTTCCCACCATATTTAAGAAATAATGAATTAATTGAATCTTTGGCACAAGCTCGATCCCAATTACAAATTTTTAATGCAAGTTCTTCAGTTTTTATGCCATTATCATTAAGTGTTGAAATAGAATGAATAGTTCTGTTAATTGCAGCCGGATTATTAGTTTTACCTTGTAACATTATATATTGCAATACGTTATCATTATTTTTATCTATGACTTTATTATTATTCCATGAATCTACAAGAATTTTACCTTGCATAATACCTGAAAGTTTAGAATCAGTTGCTATAATAACAACTTTTCCGAAAGCTTTATTTGTAGGTATTGGTAATTCTGTATTAAAGAAGATTAGTGGTATATTTTTTGAATTCGCTTTATTGATAATGTTTAATATAGTACTTTGTTTTGTATCAACCAAATTTACTAATAAAAGGTCAACATTATTATTAATTAAGTTATCTATATCTGCATTTTGTATGGCTTGATTGTCCTTTGCATCATAAAAGGACAATCTAACTTTATCGGGATTTTCTTTTTCAATATTTTCTAGGTTTTGTTTAATGAATGAAATGTTTGGATCATTAAAATTAAATAATAGCACACCAACCTTGGGTGGATTTCCTATAGCATTAATTGAACTAATATAAAGATTATTTTGAATAGTACATATTAATGTAGTAATTACCATAAATGTAATCATAATAATGATTATTTTTTTTATAGTTTCATCTTAAACCTCCATGTTATGATAGCTTGATTTATATTATGTATAAATAGAAAACTTATTCTAATTATAATTGATGAATTTTAATTTTTTTCAAGCTTGAATAATTTAAATTTAAATTCCAAACAATAACTACAAAAAATGTTTATCATTTTAAAGGAGATTTCTATTTATGAAAAAAATATTCATTTTAATTGTTATTATAAATCTTATTAGAACAATAATTGGATGTGAGATATGTAATAGGGGCACTACGATAGCGAATAATTCAATAGAAAAAGATAGATTGGAAATAATAAAAGAAAAAGGGGTAATAACTGTTGCTGGACCACCAAGGGAAACACCATTTTTTTTCAAAAATTCTGAAACAAATGAGATAAATGGAATTGATGCTGATATCGTAACTGAAATTGCAAGACGACTTAAAATTAAGGAAGTTGAAATTAAGGAAGCAACATTTGCAAATTTATTAGAAAAACTTAATAATGATGATAGTGTAGATATAGCCGTTGGAGGTATATTTATAACTCCTGAAAGACAAAAGCTGGTATCATTCACTAGACCATTATATAAAGAAACAGAAGCTGTTATTGTACCAAGATTTTCAAAAATCAATTTTATGAATGATTTGAAAAATTCAGTAGTTGGAGTAGAGAAAGGAACAATATTTGAAGACTTAGCTAAAAAATGGAAGGAAAATAACGCAATAAAGGAAGTGGTGGTTTTAGAAAGTACAATTGAATTATTTAGCGCTATAAGTAACGGAGAAATTGATGCAGGGTTAGCTGATTCTATTATTGTAGACTATTATTTAATAAAGGAAAAAGAACCATTATTAAGACTGTTAAAAGACTATACTCCTGAATTACAAGGAGGCATTGGAATAGCAGTTAAAAAAAATGATATTTTCCTGTTAGATGCATTAAATAAAACAATTAATGATATGAAAGCAGATGGGGCACTATATAGTATTCTTGTAGAAAATGGATTGGATAAAAACAATATAATTGAAAAATAATGACATTACAGTTTATGGGAAAATATAGTATTTAAAAATTAGAAACATAGGGAAAATTGGTAAGAGTAAAAAATGAAATAAATAAAATTAAAGAAGACAAGTCTTTATTGGGCTAGGATCTGTTAGTGTTAGATTAGAAAAAACATAATAAAACTAATAATATAGCTATAAATTCTCTCATTTCTAAAATTACCTTTCATATTTATTATGCCTAGGAGATTTTATAATATGTATAAATATTAAATAATATCAAATATGCATATACAAGCTTTGGAGTAAAGTTAAAGGCAGGAGCTAGGAGCAATACGTGAATACTTCGGAATATAGTATAATCATTATAAATTTTTATTTTACTACTATATTTAATTTTCATTGATTAAAAATCTATAATTTCTTATACAATAAAAAAAGAGTTTAAATTTGTTAAATGAGTATATATAATGGTATTATTATGTGTATTCATTTAATTTAAAAATAAACAATAAGGTGTGTTGAAAAATGGAAGAATTAGAAAAAGCAATTGCTGAAATAATAAAAAAAGATATCATAAAATTAGTTATAAGTAATAAGATTAATAATAATGTTGAATATAATAAAATAATATTTATACTTAAAGAAAATAATAATAAACAATATTATCAAATAGAAAAATTCACTGATAAGCAGGTATTTCATGAAAATATTAGTATAGATATATTAGAAAAAAAAGTTCTAGAATATACAGCTTCAAACTATAAACAAATTTCAGCTTGGTCAAATACTGCTACTTTTAACGTGAAAATATCTAAAAAAGGTAAGGTTTTATTAAGTAAGAAAAAAAGTGATAATGTAAAACTTACAAACAAAGATCATAACAAAGGAAAAAATTATATTTTAAGAGAAGGTATGATTATTGAACCTCTTATAGATTTAGGAATATTCACAAAAGAAGGAAAGGTAATCAATTCAAAATATGATAAATATAAACAAATTAATAGATTCGTAGAAATTATTGATGATGAAATTAAAAAAAATGATTTTAAAGAACTTACTATTTTAGATTTTGGTTGTGGAAAATCTTATTTAACCTTTGTATTATATTATTATTTTGTTAAAATAAAAAAGATTAAAGTAAAGATGATAGGGTTAGATCTTAAAGTTGATGTTATTAAAAAATGTAATGATATAGCTGAACATTATAATTATGAAAATTTGCATTTTGAACTTGGAGATATCAATGGATTTAAATACAGCAATAAAGTTGATATGATAATTACATTGCACGCATGTGATACTGCTACTGATTATGCTTTATATAATGCTATAAAGTGGAATGCTAAAATGATTTTTTCGGTTCCTTGCTGTCAGCATGAATTTAATCAGCAAATGAAAACTGAAGCATTATCTATATTAACTAAGTATGGAATAGTACAAGAAAGAATTGCAGCTCTTATGACAGATTCAGTTCGTGCAAATCTTTTAGAAAGTGTAGGATATAAAACTCAACTTCTAGAATTTATAGATATAGCACACTCTCCTAAAAATATATTAATTAGAGCATCAAAAAACAATATATCTAAAGAGAAAAAACAAAAAGCTTTAACTGAAGTTAAAAATTTAATGAAACAATTTAACTTTAATCCAACGTTATATAATTTATTAAAGGAAGATACTTTAATTTGATAATAACTATTAGATTAACATGATATTTATAAATTAAAAAGTATAGAACAAAAAATAACCGCTCTGTTTAAAAGAGGTTATTTTTTGTTGTTGAAATTTTCATTATTTAAAAGTAGTACGATGAGAAGGTTCATTCTCTTCATATGGGCTATCTTCATTTGCTTTATTTTTAACTTGCTTAGCATAATTTCGTGTTGTTGGATCAGATGCATTTTTTTTAGATAATTTACTAGAATTATTGTTCATATTAAAGCCTCCTTAAGAATAAGTTAATCTCTATTTTAACTTATCCATATTTATAAAAAATATTATTCGTTTTATATAAATTCTAATTAAAATTGTATATAATTATTAAAGCTAAATTTAATTAAAAATATATGTTATTCACAAAAAAATTCATCTTAATATGCATTTTTTTGTGCATATTTTTAATAATACATAAGTATTTATATATCTATGGTAATATTCTTAAGAATAAATATGGTTTAGAATATATATGGTTTCAATTGTTATTCTTATTTAAATTCGATATAATACATTTGAATAAAGATTAAAAAATTAACATATAACTATGTGGTTTAAGCTTTACATAAAATGAAGTTATGTATAAAATGAAGAATAGAAAGGAGGGCATAATATTGAAAAGAATTAATATTTTAAATGAAGATACTGCCAATAAAATTGCAGCAGGTGAAGTTGTTGAAAGACCCTCTTCAGTAGTTAAAGAATTAGTGGAAAATTCTATAGATGCTAATTCTAGAAACATAGTAATTGAAATAGAAGAAGGCGGAACATCACTTATTAGAATTATTGACGATGGTGATGGAATTTATAAAGATGATATAGATAAGGCTTTTCTTCCTCATGCTACAAGTAAAATTAAAGAATCAGAAGATATTTATAATATCCACACTTTGGGTTTTAGAGGAGAAGCACTTCCGTCCATTGCATCTGTAGCTATGGTAAATTTAAAATCTAAACAAGAAAATCAAGAATTTGGTTATGAAATATCTGTTGAAGGAGGGAAAACCTCAAGTGTTACAGAATGTGGTATAAACAAAGGTACTATAATAGAAGTTCGTGATTTATTCTTTAATGTGCCTGCTAGAAAAAAGTTTTTGAAATCTGTATCTAAAGAAGGTTCATTAATAAATGATATAATAACTAGACTTGCTCTAGCTAATCCTAAAATCAGTTTTAAATTATATAATAATCATAAGAAAATCCTTCACACCTTTGGTAATGGTGACCTCAAGGATGTTATACGAACTATATACGGGAAATCTATAACTGATAATATACTTTATTATGATGATACCTCTGATCTTATAACTGTTTATGGTTATGTAGGAACAGAAGAAATAGCTAGAGGTTCTAGAAATAATCAAAGTATTTTTGTAAATAAAAGATATATTAAAAATAGGTCTATTGGAATAGCTGTTGAGCAAGCCTTTAAATCTTTTTCAACAGTAAATAAGTTTCCATTCTTTATACTATTTATAGAGGTATATCCTGAATATGTAGATGTTAATATTCATCCAACTAAGGCAGAAGTGAAATTTAATGATGAAAGAATGATTTTTAAAAAGATTTTTGGTGCAGTACATACTGCTTTAAAAAACGAAGTGTTTGAAAGTTTTGCTATAAAAGAAGAAGAAAAGACTCTTAAAGCTTCTACATCTCCAAGTTTTGAAGAAATAACTTTTAAAATAAAAGAAGAAGAGGAAAAAGTCAAAATTGCAAATTCTTTAGCCAAAACTTTAATTGAACAAGGGAAAGACTTAATGATTAATAATTCTTCAGCAGAAGATAAAAACATAAATACATATATTTCAAATTTAAATTACAATAATCATTCAGCTTCAAATTATAATGATAATTTATCTTCCAATGTTAATGGGTTATATTCAGATTATGACGCTAGTTCATTATCAAGCAGTAGTGATGAATTTAATAAAATAATAGTTGACATTCCCTTAGATTTTAAATCTAATAGGAATAGTGAGATTTTAAATACTGTAAATATAATTGAAAATCCAAGTTCTAATAATTTTATTAAAGAAGATTTAACTGAGAATGCAGAAGTTTTAGTTAATGATGGGAAATATCTTTATACAGAATCAAATGCTTTCAATTCAGAAACGAAAAAGGAAATAAATGTACCAAAGTCTGTTGCTAAGTTTCCACCTATAACAATAATTGGCCAATACAATAAAACTTACATATTAGGAGAATATGACGGAACTTTATACATGATTGATCAACATGCAGCCCATGAAAAAATATTATTTGAGAAGTATTTAAAAGAAATTGAAGAAGGAAATATTATAATTCAACCTCTTATGGTTCCAAGTATAATTGATTTAAGTATAGATGATTATTCTTATTTTGAGGAAAATAAAAATATCTTTAAAACTGCTGGATTTCTTCTTGAAGAATTTGGTGGGAATTCATTATCATTAAAGGAGGTTCCATATTTTTTAGGTAGATTAAACCCTAAAAAATTATTTTTAGATATACTTGATAATCTTAAAAATTTGGGTAATGGAAAAACAAGTGAAGTTAAACACAATGCTATAGCCAGTAAAGCATGCAAAGCTGCTATTAAGGGTAATGATAAATTAGAACTGAATGAAATGATAAAACTAATTGAAGACTTAAGATATATTGATGAGCCATTTCATTGTCCACACGGAAGACCAGTTATAATAAAATTTACAAGTGTTGATATAGATAAAAAATTTAGGCGGATAATGTAATTGATAACCTAATAATAGGCGATTACCTAAAAGAAATGTTTTCATGCCGTTTTATGTCTAGAGAAAGGAATGGATATAATTAATGAAACAAAAATTATTAGTAATTGGTGGTCCAACTGCTGTTGGAAAGACGGACCTTTCTATAAAACTTGCCAAAATACTAAATGGAGAAATTATTTCGGCTGATTCTATGCAAATTTATAAATATATGGATATAGGTTCTGCAAAGGTGACACAAGAAGAAATGGATGGAATTAATCATTATTTAATTGATGTTATAAATCCAGATGTTCCATTTTCAGTTGCAGATTTTAAGGATTATGGTAATAAAGCTTTAAATGATATTTTATCTAAGAGTAAATTACCAATAATATCTGGTGGCACTGGACTTTATATTAATTCTTTAACTTGTAATATGACTTTTACAGAAGCTGAAAAAGATGAACACTTTAGAAAGTATATAGAAAATTTAGCAGTGGAAAAAGGTAATGAATATATACATGAAATGTTAAAAGAATGTGATCCTATAAGCTATAAAGAAATACATTATAACAATAGAAAAAGAGTTATTAGAGCATTAGAAGTATTTAAACTTACTAATAAACCTTTTAGTTCTTATAATGCAGGTGAGGATTTTTATAATGGTGATTATGATGTATATTATTATGTTTTAACTATGGGTAGAGAAAAGTTATATGAAAGAATTAATAAGCGAGTAGATATTATGATGAAAAGAGGTCTTTTAGAAGAATGTATAAGACTAAAAGAAATGGGTTATACTTCTGATATTCAATCAATGCAGGGAATAGGGTACAAGGAAATTTTATATTATTTAGAAGATAAAATTTCTTTAGACGAAGCAGTTAATATGATAAAACAAGGCTCAAGAAATTATGCAAAAAGACAATTGACATGGTTTAGACGTGATAAAAGGTGCATATTTATTGATAAAGATATCATGTGCGATGATGAAATTTTGGATAAAGTTATTAATGACATAAGAAAAAACTAAGGTTATAATAATATTAAAGTTTCTTATGGAGGTGTTATGTTTTGGTCAATAAACAACAAAGCAACTTGCAGGATATTTTTTTAAATAATTCAAGAAAAAACAAACTACAATTAACAATACATTTAATGAATGGGTTTCAGTTAAAGGGTTTTGTAAAAGGGTTTGATAATTTTACTGTTATTTTAGAATGTGATAATAAGCAAATGCTTATATATAAACATTCAATATCAACTATAACGCCAATTAAGCCAATTTTATTTGCAGATAATGAATAATAGTAATGCTGAATTTAGGTGGGTGTAAAAATCCCACCTAAAAACTTTATGTGATATATTTCTTATAAGATATTGACTTAAATTACGCAAAACAATATATAAGATGGTTTATACATTTTTTAAAGTTACAATAGACATTAGTTTATTAATTTATACTAGCTTTTAAGGAGAAAATAGATATGCTAAAGAAAACAGAAGAATTTTTAATTGATAATTATAACATTGGCAAAAAAACATTTGAAATATATAGACAGGCTATTTTAGATACTGAAACTCAGTTTAAGGAATATGATGAAATTAGAGAATTTAATCAGCTTAAAGTTTTAAGAGCTTTTCAATTAGAAAAAATAAGTGATTCTCACTTTACTAATACCACTGGATATGGACTTGATGATTTAGGGAGAGATGCTTTAGATAAGGTCTATGCTAGAATTTTTAATACTGAAGCGGGACTTGTTCGTCCGCATTTTGTCAGTGGGACTCATGCTATTGGTTGTGCTATAGCTGGAAACGTAAAACCTGGTGATAAAATTCTTTGCGTGTCAGGACTTCCCTATGACACTTTACTTGGAGTTCTTGGATTATCAAAAAAGAAAAATCCTGGTTCTTTAGATGAATATGGAATTAAAACTGATATAATAGATTTAGATAATGAAGGAAAATTTCAATTTGATAAAATTAAAGAAGCTTTAATTACTGATAATAATATAAGACTTGTACATATACAAAGAAGCACAGGTTATGCTTCTAGAAAATCATTTTTAGTTTCAGAAATAGCTGAAGTAATAAAAAATATACGAGAGGTTCGAAACGATGTTATAATATTCGTAGATAATTGTTATGGTGAATTTGTTGAAACTATTGAACCTACAGAATTCGGTGCAGATATAATAGCTGGCTCACTTATGAAGAACATAGGTGGCGGAATTGCACCTGGCGGTGGCTATATTGTAGGAAAAAAGGAATATGTAGATGCGGCAGCGAATAGAATGACTGTACCTGGTGTAGGAGGGGAATATGGAGCTACTTATGGACTTATGAGAAGCTTTTATCAAGGATTATTTTCAGCGCCTCATGTATCTATAGAAGCAGTAAAAACTGCAGTTTTTTGTGCACGTGTAATGGAAATTGCAGGCTTTAAGGTATTCCCAACATCAAGTGATAAGAGAACTGATATAATTCAAGCAATAGAATTTGGTGATCCTAAAAAATTAGTCAACTTCTGCAGCGGTATACAAGCTGGTTCTCCGATAGATGCATTTGCAGTATGTGAACCATGGGCTATGCCTGGTTATGATAGTGAAATTGTTATGGCAGCAGGAGCCTTTATTTCTGGATCGACTATTGAATTATCTGCAGATGGTCCTGTTAGAGAACCATATATAGCTTATATTCAAGGCGGATTAAACTTTGATCATGGTAAAATAGGTGTACTTATAGGATTGAGTAAAGTATTAGATGTGCAATAAATATTAAGTGCGCTTAAATTATATTTATTAGTTTATTGTACATAATTTTAATTTAGCAAATTATTATTTTATTAATTTAAAGAAAAGAAAAAATATATATGAAAATAGACTATTTATAATTATCAACAAAATTTTTAAGAAGAAAATCTGATAATCTGAATAGTCTATTATTTGTTAAAGTTTTTTATCAGCAAACTTTATTTAAAAGATCTAAATATTCCAACAAGTTTACCTAATACTTTGCAATCATCTACTAAAATAGGATCCATAGCATCATTTTCAGGTTGAAGTCTAATATGATCCTTTTCTTTAAAAAATCTTTTTATAGTGGCACTCTCATCTATTAATGCTACTACTATATCACCATTTACAGCACGTTGTGTACTTTCTATAATAGCTAAATCGTTATCTCTAATACCTACATTAACCATACTTTGTCCTGAGACTCTGAGTATAAAAAGTTCATTATCATGTTTTATATAATCTAATGGTATAGGAAATGTATCTTCTATGTTTTCAGTTGCAAGTATTGGAAGTCCTGCTGTAATTTTACCTACAATAGGTATATTAATCATTTCCTTCTTTGGAGCTGAAAGTTCTGCTATTTCTAGAGCTCTTGGTTTAGAAGGATCTCTTTTTATCATGCCTTTTTTCTCTAATCTTTTTAAATGACCATGAACAGTTGAAGTTGATCTTAAAGATACAGCTTCACAAATTTCTCTTACAGAAGGTGGATATCCTTTACTTTCAGTATAACTTTTTAAAAATTCATATATTTCTGATTGCTTATCTTTTTCGTCTGTCATTGCAAACACCTCGCTATTCTTCTAATTAGTATAGCACATACTGTGCTATATAGCAAACTTATGTTCTAAAACTTTATAAATACACTTTAAAGTTTTAGATAAGCAGCCAAATCTAATAAATTATTCTTTATTTTCTATAATATAATCTTTGTATATTATTCTTCCCATATTATTAAAATAATAGTATTATATTTACTATAAATATTTAATTTTATGAAATTAAATTATAGTATTAATTTATATTCTTCATATTTTTAATTAAAACTCATTGAAAGAAAAGGTGATATAAATGTTTGATATAAATGTTTTTGAAAATTTAAGCGTGGAAAGCAAGTTAGATAACATGCTTGTTATGCTAGAAGGATTAGTGCAAGGCGAAGATTTACCAATAACCAAACTTTGCAACGCTTCGGCATTAATCAATGCACTTATAGGAAGAATAAACTGGTGTGGATTTTATTTAATAAAAGACAATGCTCTTGTACTTGGACCATTTCAAGGAATGCCAGCTTGTACCACGATAGAAATAGGTAAGGGTGTTTGTGGTTCAGCTGCATTAAAAAGAGAAACATTGCTAATTAAAGATGTACATAAATTTGAAGGACATATTGCCTGTGATGCTGCTTCTAATTCTGAAATGGTAATACCTATAGTTAAAGATGATAAACTTATTGGAGTTCTTGATTTGGATAGTAATGAATTTGATAGATTTACAGAATTGGAACAAAAGTATTTAGAAATTTCAATTAATATTCTTAATAAATATATAGAATGGGAACATATAATTTAAGATTTTTAATGCATATATTATTATTTAAATATTTTAGATAATAATTTTATCTACACTTTCAATTTGTAAATAAATTCAATTTTTGAATTTATAGTTTATAGTAGCAAAATTTGATTTAGTCAATTATTTTTGGTATAATAATAAGTCTAAAAAGAAAAATGAGGTGTTTTAAATGGCATATAAATATACAGATGATGATTATTGTGATATCTATGAAAATAAGATTTGTGATAATTGCGGAAAATGTTTAGAAATGGAAGGAATAGATACTAAAGCTATTAAAATAGAAGATATAGCAAAAACAAAAGAAGAAAACGAATTGTTAGAAGAAGAGTTTTTAAATGACTTAAAATCTTCTTTGAATGAAGATGAACTTCAAGAAATAGATGAAGATAAACTTGAATTAAAAGATATATACAATAAATTCGGAAATTCGCTTGATTTATCTGAAGGTTCTAATTTTGAAGAAGAAGATTACGAGGATGCTTTTAACCATGTAGAATATTTAGATGAAATAGGTTTAGCAAATGATATGGATATTGACGAAATGACAGAAGAACTTTATCCTGGAATTAGAAAGTTAAAAAAGTGAGTAGAGTAAAAGAAATGCATAGATTTTCGATTTTTTCACATAATAATCACGTAATATATTTTTAAAGAGAGGGTGGTTTATTATGAAACGAAAATCCATTTTAGCATTGATTTTAGTTACAGTTATTGTAGTTTCATTATCATTAGTTGGATGTGGTAGGAATCATTCAGGAACAAAGACGGATAATAATATTACTAGAAACAACGCCGTTGGTACTCCTAATACAGAAAATAACGCCACTGGAAATAATGCGGACGGAAGTCCGAATATAACAACTAATCCGGCAGGAACTCCTAATACTGATGCTTATGGCAACGCAAATACAAATGCAGGAAATAATGTTGGTGGAACTGCAAATAATTCTATTGGAACAAATGAAGCTAATTCGCAAGGCATTAGTGATTCATTGAAATACAGCGCTATTAATTTTAGAGATGATATTGTTAATGCAGGTTATAATCTAAAGGAAGCGGCTAATAGAACTAAAAATTATTTCACAGGAAATGAAACGGATTATCTAGCAGGAAATGACGTTGTAAGAGTTTATGAATACAATTCTGCACAAGACTTAGAAGGAGATATTAAAAGAATATCTCAAAACGGATTAACTATCAACGGAACTGATGCCAATTACACCAACAAGCCTTATTATTATAGAAAAGGAAATTCTCTTATAGTATATGAAGGAAATGATCCTGCATATGTTAATCAGTTTAAATCAATGTATGGTAATGCATTGATTCCATAATTATAATTTTATAAATTTATTATATATACTTTAATAAATTTATAAAATTATTATATATACTTTAATAAATTTATAAAATTATTATATATACTTTAATAAACAAACTACATATTGATTGATTATTATATATAGCTTTAATGTTTAAAATTAGTTCTAATTAACAAAATACATATAAATTATTACTGTACATGGCTTTTAGATGACAAATTAATTAGAACTTATATAATAAAAAATAAGTACTTTAAAAATTTGTTTATCAAACAGGGGAGGTTACTGGATATAAAATAAAATTCAGTAACCTTTTAGTCTTAAAGAAAAATATTCAAAAATTATAGTAGGAGAGTAGAGCTTTATAATTTTGAAAGAGGGTTTGATTTCACTGCATCTCTTAACGAATCATCATCTACATGAGTATAAATTTGTGTTGTAGATACATTTTCGTGCCCTAATATATCTTGGAGACTTCTAATATCTACATTTCCATACTTATACATAAGAGTAGCCGCAGTATGCCTTAATTTATGGGGGGTATATTTATCGTCAGTTAAACCCGCGTTTGTTGTGTGCTTTTTTATCATTATTTCAACAGTTCGTTTATTTATAGGAGCACTTCTAGAAGATAAAAACAAAAAATTCTTATTTCTTAATATAGCTTTAGATTCATCTCTGATTTTCAAATAATTTTTTATAGATTTGAGACAAGCTTCGTTTAAATAAACGGTTCTTTCTTTATTACCTTTGCCTATAATTGTAAGCGTATCTTCTTTTATTTTGTCTATTTGAATACTGCAAAGTTCTGATAATCTCATTCCACAGTTTAAAAACAATGTTAGAATACAATAATCTCTAGCGTAATGTTTGTTGCTTTTATCTAACGATTCCAACAGGTGAATACTTTGATTTAAAGTTAAGTATATCGGATGACGTTTATTTATTTTAGGAGACTCCAATTCTAACGCTGGATTCTCGTCTATATTTTTTGCTTTTACAAAAAGATATTTAAAAAATGATTTTAAAGTGGCGATTTTTCTAGCTCTAGCATAAGAACTATTATCTCTATACTTTTCTGCAAATGAAATAAATGCATATAAGTCTCTGAGCTTGATGCTTTTTAAAAATTCGCTATCAATATTGCTTATATCTATGTTTTCAAATTCAACTGAATCAGCTTTTACTTTTCCTCTATAAATTAATATAAATCTAAAAAACAAAACCAAATCAAATCTATAACCGTCAATGGTATTTTGGGAAGCGCTCTTTATTGTTTGGAGATAATTCAAAAAATCATTTAAACTTTCAGGAAGATTGTCATTTTGAAGAACTTGAATATCATATTTCATATTTTTCACCTTTTATATTTCATATTTTTTATCTAGCAAAGACATAAACTAAGTATTTTGCTACTTATGGACATGCTAATTAAATATATTATATCAAATTTATTTAATTAGCACAACAATTTCGCTAAATTTAGATTTAGCGAAATTGTTATACTAAAATTCCATTTGATTACTTTTAACAACACCTTTTCAATTGTAAAACAATAATTAATTTTAAACTCATTTCGTTTTTCATTTTTTTTAAATTCGAACTCATACACAGGACATATTTATTCACTTTCATTTGCTATTCAAATTCATTTCATCTGATTATTAACATTATTTGTTTTATGATATAATGTAACATGTATATATCAAACAGCTGAAATAAAATCTAAACTAATAATATATATATTATTGCTGACAAATCAATTCAATAAGAATTAAAGTAAACTTGATCTATGGAGGAAATCGAAAATTATGGCAAAAGAAAGTAAAACAAATGCTATGAGGATTTTATATACAAATAAAATTGAATATATAACTCATAGTTATGAAAATAAAGACAATAAAATTGATGGGATTGCAGTTGCTCATAAAATAGGCAAAGATACTGATTCTGTTTTCAAGACTTTGGTTACTCAAGGTAATTCCAAAGAATTTTATGTTTTTGTAATTCCAGTAGCTGAAGAATTAGATATGAAAAAAGCTAGCAAAATAGTTGGTGAAAAAAATATAGAAATGATACATGTTAAAGATATAAATTCAATCACCGGATATATTAGGGGCGGCTGTTCTCCACTTGGAATGAAAAAAGTTTTTAAAACATTTATCCAAGAAGAAGCTTTGCTATTTGATACCATAATATTTAGCGGAGGAAAAATAGGAGTTCAAATCGAGATGAAGCCAAACGATCTTGAAAAAGTTATAAAGTGCTCCTTTGAAGATATCATCAAATAATAATTTCCACATTGTATCTTTGATTTTACCATTCTACTCTCCTATTATAATTATACGTTTAAATAATGAGTATTAAATTTCAAACTTAAATAATGAAAAAAATGAATCTATAGCAATGTATGCATAGATTCATTATATTAAATATTATTTAACAACTTCACCAATTAAAGAAAATGAATTTGCTTTAATTATTTTTACATTAATTAATTTTCCTATTAGTTCTTCCCCACCTTCAAAATTCACAAGTCTTGAATTTCTAGTTCTGCCAGTTAATTTTGAATCATCATTTTTACTAGGACCTTCAACTAAAATTTCATATGTTTTTCCTACTGCTTCTTTATTCCCTTTTGCTATTCCTGCATTTGATGCTTCAACCAGTCTATTAAACCTTTCATGTTTAACTTCATCAGAAATTTGATTTTTCATTTTATCTGCTGGTGTGTAATTTCTTCTTGAATATAAATAAGTAAAAGCTGCATCATATTGAACTTCTTTAACTAATTCTAATGTCTCGTTAAAATCTTCTTCTGTTTCTCCTGGGAAACCTACAATTATATCTGTAGAAAATGTTACGTCTGGAATTTCATTTCTAATTGTTTTAGCTAATTCTAAATATTGCTTTTTAGTGTAATGTCTATTCATTTCTTTTAAAATTCTATCCGATCCACTTTGCACCGGTAAATGGATTTGCTCACAAACCTTATCGCAATCTCTTATAGCATATACTACATCTAACGTTAAATCTTTAGGATGAGATGTCATAAATCTAATTCTTTCAAGACCTTCTATTTCATTTATTTTTCTCAAAAGCTCTGCAAAAGTCATATTTTCTTCTAAGCCTTTTCCATAAGAATTAACATTTTGACCTAAAAGAGTTACTTCCTTATAACCATTAGATACTAATTCTTTTATTTCATTTTCGATATCCTCTGGTTTTCTGCTTCTTTCTCTACCTCTAACGTAGGGAACTATACAGTATGTACAAAAATTATTACAACCATACATTATAGTTACAAAAGCTTTTGCATCACTTTTTCTGTCTATTGGAAGACCTTCTACTATTTCTGTTTCTTTATCCATAATTTCTTTAATTTGAACACCTTCAGTTTTAACCCTATTTAAGTATTCAGGGAACTTATATGAATTATGTGTTCCAAATATTATATCAACATAAGGGAATCTTTTTAACATTTCGTCAGCTTTCCCTTTTTGCTGCATCATACATCCACATATTGCTATTATTAAATTAGGATTTTTCTTTTTTTGTTTTTTTAATCTTCCAAGATTACCATAAACTTTATTTTCTGCATTTTCTCTAACACAACATGTATTAAATATTATTATAGATGCTTCTTCATTATTTTCAGTACGTTCATACCCTATTCTCTTAAGCATTCCAGAAAGCTTTTCAGAATCCTCTTCATTCATTTGACAACCAAATGTGGAAATACAAAATAATTTTTTTTCTTCATTAATTTTTTCACTATTTAATTTTTCTATATCAAAATTCATTATTTTTTCCTCCGTTTTTATACAATGTACCTAATATTATAACAAATAATGATTATAAATAAAAGTCTATAACAAATGTATATTCTTATATCTAAAACAAATCTATATCTTTATACCAAGAAAAATTGAATTGTATTCTTTAAAACCAATCTTTTTATATAAGGATAAAGCATTTATGTTTTCTCTTTCAACTTTAATATATACATTTTTAATAGAATTTTTATAACAAAGCTCAATTAAATATTTTATCAATAGTTCTCCATAACCTTGATGTCTATATGGTTCAAGTATGCCTAAGTTAACTATTGTATGAGCATTTTTATTAAGGATAACTTGTCCATAACCAATAGCTTGTCCATTGTTTTTGCATATAAAAACACCAAAATCATTTATATAATATTCTTCATATTCTTCATCACAAATATCGCTTGTACTTAATGGAATTCTATTTTTATCATAGAAAACTGAATTTTGAATTTTGCATCTTAACTCTTCATCTTCGCCTTCTTTAAAATGCTTAAATATAACATTATTTTCATTTGCCATTTTATAAAAATCATCTGTTTTCATATGCATTAATATTTCTTTTTTAGTTACTTTGACTTTTAACTTATTTATAATGTAATAAATTTTTGATTCAGAGAATCTATAGACTTTAAAAGTATTAATATTAAAAAAAAATATTTTTTTGATATTAATACTTTTAATTAATGATATTTTTTCTAAAAAAGTCATAAATATTCCTCATTTCCCCATCGATAATTAAAGCATATTTTGGAAAATAATAAATTGGTAAGATAATAATAATTTTGTCGACTTATTATTTTCTTTTACATGGATAAATTATAATTCTTCTAAATGCTATAGTCAACCGATAAAATCATACTAAATGTAACATAAACTGTATTATGATTACTTATATAATTATACATATAAAAATGTTTCCTTCATAAATTATCGTTATGAAGGAAACATGAAATATATTTAATCCCAATACAATTATATACTTATTTTATACTTTTTATTCATTAACACCATTTACTTTTTGTTATTTGCGACTTTTTTATTTTACCTTCAAATCCTTTGACTGTATAATGCTCTGTTAATTGAGTTGGATCATATGAGATATATCCACCTTGAAAATCATAATATCCATCGTTCATATTATTTTCCTTAGAATAATTTTTATTTTCTTTACTCATAATAATCACTTCCTCTACTTTAGTATAATGTACTAGTTTCTTATTACCTTACTTATTACAAGAACACCATTGATTATTTGTAGCAGTTTTTTCATGTTCGTGACATGATTCTTCTTTGTCATAAGTTCTAGGAACTGAATTCCAATCATTACATCCTTCATTTTTTCTTTCTTTGTCAGTACCATATGAAATACTTAAAGGATTATCTTTATTATTTGATTTAGATTTGTTATTCACATTAAACACTTCCTTTCTATAAGATTATATTGTCCACTAAAGCGTACTTTTATCCGTATATTAATTATCCTAATTTCTCATTATTATCATCTTGTCGATTGTTTAGTATTTCTAATACTCTTAAAAAGCATTTCTAAAAAACATATATACTCAAGTTTTAATTCATAAGGAAACAATCACTAATTTTAATTTACATTATCTTTTTATATAGCAAAATAAATAAAAGGTAGACTAAGCATTTTTCTTAATCCACCTTTATTATTTTGTATAACGTAGAATTTTATAATATAATAGATTTGAAATATTTCTGAATACGCATTTATAAATCAAATTTTAATAATTAGATTTTAATTTAATTAAATATAAATAAATTAAAATACATACGATAATATAATTTTTATTATATATTATTCAACTGTTACTTTTTAATTATTTAAGAGATTAATTACATAACAAACTATCAATATAATTTTGCTTTTATACAATGTGAAAATAGCATTATCTGTTCCAAGGAATGAGGATTTACTAAATCCATTGCTATTTCCATTACTATAAGTAGATAAAAGCTTCTATAGGCTACAGAATTTATTGTTTAACTGTTTTTTTAATTTCTGTATCCTCAAGTCTATTACTACTCGAAATTTGAAGATCTCCAGGGATCAATAATTTATGGTGCAACAGTAAATTTTGATACAATTATTTTTATTTTTAGATGTAAAGTCACCTCCTTTTATTAGCAAACGTGCATAGTTCTAAAGCCAGAATTTTACATACACTTGTATCATATGTATGTTCACGTTTTCATTAAAACTTTAACATTTTAAGTATTTTTTTTCAATAGTTTTTCTCCTAAATAAATATCTTTATACTTAAATGATTATTATTAAGCAACTTTGCATTTTACGATAAAAATTCTAACATATTAAGATTTTATAATTTAGATCTATATAAATTAAGATAAAAAATAAATTCTCTAAGCATTTTTACTTATTTTCATATTAATTAACAATATATTGTATAAATGGATATGAGTTTGGAGAATTAAAGTCTAGAAATTTCTATAAAACTTTTGTTAATTCTCCAAAGTATTCTATATTATTAGGAACCTTAAAAAAATTCAAATCATATTAACTAATAAAAAACAATAATAAATAGAAAGTTACACTTCTAACGTTTTATAAACTTTAATGCATATTAGTTATTCATGTTTTTCACGCTCTAAAGCATTCAATGCTTCTAGAAACATATTATACATTTCTACCTTGTTATCTTCATTGTAAAGAATTTTAATTCCAAAACTCAAGACAAATACAACATATAAAATTAAAAAAAATGGTCCTAACTTTTTTATATAACTATCCATATATGAATAAATACCACTAGCAGTAAGTCCAGCTAGTAATGATGCACCAATTCCACATCCTCCACTAGTAAATGATCCCAGTTTAGTTTTTATATAAATTTTTTCTAAGCTTATATTTATATTTTTTTCTTCCTCATACCACTTCGATACTTTATTATACATTATAAACTTAGTTTTAATCTTATTATCACTCATTTTAAGTATTGTTTTAAATAATTTCTTATATTTTTCAATAATTTCTGGAGTATATATTTTATATTCATTTGTATTAGGTTTTATTATAGAAATTGTTTTTTTTAAATTCTTCATTGTTGATTTTGAAAATTTTATATTTTCCAAATTAAATATTTCCTCCAAATTTATTATGTACATATTTTGCAAGTATACTTCTAAAAACCTAGTCAATATATTAAAAATCTAAAAATTATTCTGTAATATATTTTTTAGTTTAAATAAAAGCAATAATATATTAGCATATCTACATTAATATAAAATATTCAAATTGCATAAAAAAATTGCAAATTAATTTTTTATTAATTCATTTATATTATTTTCATTTTTTATTCTTCTCAGGATTTTTTTTAGAGCAATTCGTATTGTCATCATTTCTAAGCCATGCATTAATTAAAGTTTCAGCTGCTCTAGAAGCTTGTTCTTCTGTAAGTGTTATTTTCTTTTTATCTAGATTATTGCTCATATTTAATATCTCTCCCTTATATATTAAATAAACTTTATGTTTTTATATATTATACTAAATATTTGATTGATATTTAATTTTTTAACATAAAAATAATTACTTAGCCTTTAAAAACCAACAGCTTTTTAACAGAGACTTTTATTAAAGATCTTGATTGCACTACGTGCTTTTTTAGTTGTAAAAAGATCTTAGTTGCACTACGTGCTTTTTTAGTTGTGCATATTTTCTATAAGTCTAATAACATAACTTAATGTATGAAATTCCTTATCAATCTCATATTTTATATAATTAAGGCCTTCCATCAAAGTTTTCTCATCAAAGTTTTCACTTAAAATCATTAAGGTTAATGTATTAATAGTTTTATCTTTTGTATCAAAAACTCTTGATTTTTTTATAAACTGATTTTCATTTAAACTTAAAACTAATTTTTCTAGTTCTTCACTCATTTGAAATTCTGGCATTGATTCAAAAATTCTTATGCCTTTATTATCTTCTTTTAAATTTTTAGCTTTATTTGTATCACAGCCTACGAAGATTGTATTTTTAAATTTTGCATCAATAAAATCTACAGCATCTAAATTTACGCCTTCAAATACTGTATCTTCGAATTTCGCTTCTTTGAATTTACAGCCTTTTAAGTTAGAGCCTATAAATTCAGCTCCTTTAAAATCACATCTAAAAAAATTGCATTTCTTAAAGTGAGCCCCTCTTAAACTTGCATAATCAAAGCTTGAATTTGAAAAATTGCAGTTATAGCATTTGCTTCTATTAAGGTTTTTATAAATGAAATTTTTATTAGTTTTTTCTGCATTATCATAATGAAAATTTTCTGGTGCACTTCTATTTATAGCCATAATTATTTTCCTTCCACTCTTAAATAAATAGTTATTTTAGTTTTATACTAATATATATTATCACATTTATGAATAATTATCACTATAACAAAATAGTCTAGCTTAAATTCATATTATCAATACAGATATTAATAATATGAAGAATTAGTTTTTATTTAAGATAAAAACAAAGATATCTCAAAAATTTTCAATAAATAGTAGATGTTTAAATATTAACTGTATATTGTTAATTATATATTAAATATTTTGAGATATCTAAAATTCTACATTAGCGCTTATGGTTAATTGTAATGTCTCTTCCTCTAGAGACTACTTTATTCTCAACATCTTCTCTTTCAACAAAAGACTTAACTTTTGATTGTGACATATCTCCAGATTTTAAAATAAGTTTTTCCTTTTTGTTTTTTGACAAGTAAATCCCCTCCTTTTTTTTATTTCAACAAAAGATTTCACTTTATATTATTGTTTTTCTAATAAAAGTTATACACCTAAAGTAAAAAATATAATCTATAGTTTGAAGTAAAAGTACAGTCGGTATATTTAAATGAAAATATACTCTGTTAACATAATATAAAATATAATTTGCTAAATAATATTTTAAGATGTAAAATATTATTAAATAATATCAATTATTATACAACGAGAGAGAAATTTAAACTAAAGGAGAGGTAAATATGTTAAGCGAAAAATTATTAAAACATCTTAATGACCAAGTTAATTTTGAAATTTATTCAGCATACGTATATTTAGGAATGGCATCTTATTGTGAATCTATTGATTTAAGTGGATTTGCTAATTTTTTCAAAGTTCAATCGCAAGAAGAATTGTTCCATGCTATGAAATTCTATGATTATATATTCCAAAAAAATGGTGTTGTAACTTTGGAACAAATAGAAAGACCTCATGTAAACTATGAAAATATAGTCAATGTTTTTGAAACAGGATATGAACACGAGCAAGTTGTTACAAGCAGATTATATAGAATTGCTGATATAGCAACTGAAGAAAAGGAACATGCAACTATTAGTTTACTTAATTGGTTTATTAACGAGCAAGTTGAAGAAGAAAATACTTTTAATACTATTATAAAGAAAATTAAAAGAGCCGAAAATAATCCTGCGGCTTTATATATGCTAGATGATGAACTTGCAGCAAGAGTATATACACCACCAACAACTAATGCTTAAAATTTAAATAAGAAAAAAGAAATAGAAGGGACGAAATTATCCTCTATTTCTTTTTTCCTATTTATTTACTTTTTAAAGTTCCTTCTAACCAATTTATAAATTGATTCGCTGTTCTTGGAGAACGTGCATTGTGCCATCTTACCCATTTTAATGCTTCAGCATGAAGATAGTTCATATCAACTTCAAGATTGCGAGACTCAACAATTCCATCTATTATCTTCAAATATTCTTTTTGATCTGGTGAATAGAAAGATACTGTTATTCCAAATCTATCCGATAAAGATAACTTTTCTTCTATTGTATCATTAGTATGCACATCATCTGTAGCTCTTTCGCTAAAAGTTTCTTTAACTAAATGCTTTCTATTTGTCGTTGCATAAATTAATATATTATTAGATCTATTTTCTACTCCGCCTTCTAAAATGGTCTTTAAAGCCGAATAGCTAGCCTCTCCTTCTTCAAATACCAAATCATCAACAAATATTATAAATTTCAAATTTTTATTTTTGAGAATCCTTATTATTTTTGTAAAATCTACAAGTTTACTCTTATCAACTTCAATAAGCCTTAAACCTTCAGTATAATATTCGTTTGTAATTGCTTTAACAGTTGAAGATTTTCCCGTTCCTCTAGAACCATATAATAATATATTATTAGCAGGATATCCATTTAAAAACTGTTTCGTATTTTCAATAATAGTTTCTTTTTGATCTTCATACCCAACCAAATCTTTTAAATTAATCGGATCTGGAGCATCAATTCCTCTAAGATATGTATTATTTTCTTCATGTTCCCAAACAAAGGCTTTATATTCACCAAAAATTCCTGTTCCATATTGTTTAAAAAACTCTATAATACTTTCTAAGGAATTCCCCCAATTATCACAACTTAAAATATTTAATTTCAATTTATCTATAGCTTTATATGAATCGTAATCTTCATCCGAATTAACTTCAAAGTCTATAAGTGAATTTATTATTTCTATTTCAAAGTCCTTTGCCTTGCCTTTATGTATTATAGCTTCTTTAAATTCATAAGAAGCTATACTTGTTATATTTTCAAGTGATTTAAGTTCATATTTTACTTGCTTTATAATATATTTATTGCTTAAATCTTCACGATCAATCATATTTGTAAAAGAATTGTTATCTAAGAAAATCATATCAATTATAAATTTTTTGAACGAAGTTCCATTAGCCTTCTTAAGAAGTTCATAGACAAAATCATTATAAAGAGTAATTCCTTTTTCTATGGAAATTTCTTTTTTGTTTAAATATTTTAATAATGCTTTATAATTTATTAATACATTATCTTGTTTAATATTTGTAAATATACATAGTGAATTTATAAGTATGTTTGCTTTTTTGATTTTTTCAAATTCTGTATTCACACTTGCCGCCCCCCTATAGAAATTAAATTTAATAATAGTTTACTACTATTGTTGCGCTTTTACCATGTTTTTTATCATATAATAAACAATTTATCATTATTTGAAGAAATTTAAACAAATGCTTTACCTTCCCATTTTCTATTTTTCCATCTAAATATTACAAGTACAGCTCTAAAACATTCATCGGAGGCTAGACCAATCCATATTCCAATTAATCCAAGACCACATTTTATTGAAAGTACATACCCAAGACCTACAGATATAACCCACATAGAAAATATTCCTATAACTACTGGAAATTTAACATCTCCTACTGCTTTAAGAGCACCTATTCCTACTACATTAGTAGCACGTCCGATTTCTAAAATTACATCTATTCCAATAACTATAGCCCCTAATTTTATAATTTCTTGATTTTCTGTAAATATTCTCATAAGTGGATGCCCAAGTATTGCGAATAAACCAGCCATACCTGTAGATAATAAAATAGCAATCTTTATTGAATATATTCCAAAGTTCAAAGCTGCCGTATTCTTCTTCTCACCAATTAAACGACCTACTATTATTCCGTTACCTTGAGCAAGTGCTGCTGAAAATAAAACTGCAAAACTGACTATATTATTAACATAACTTCTTGTTGTAACGGTCTCAACACTTATGGTATTAATAAAACTCATTAATGCAAGCTGAGCTAAACTATAAGACATATTTTCTCCAGCAGAAGGAATTCCTATAGTCATAACATTTTTTAAATGTTTAATTGGTAGTGGCCATAGTAACTTAATAGAATAACCTCTAAGTATTTTTACATATATAACCGCTCCTAAAATACATAATCCAATAAATTTACTTATAGTTGTTCCAAGAGCAGATCCGACGACGCCAAGCTCTGGTGCACCAAATTTCCCAAATATAAGAATATAATTAAGAATTGCATTTATAACATTTATAAGCAATGTTACATACATGCATATTTTAACATATCCATGTGGTCTTAATATTGCAGTAATTGTCATTGATATTGCTTGAATAAATATAAAGCCACCAACATATTTTAGAAAATCATTAGCTAAATATAATATATCACTAGATGTATTAAGTAATTTTAAGAATCCAATTCCAAAACATGATAAAACTAAACTTAATAGTAATCCAATTAAGGCATTAAATCCTATTGACATGCCGCAAAGCTGAAATATTTCATAATTTTTTTTTCCATCCTTATTAGCGCCTATATATTGTGCTACTAAAATTGAAGTTCCCGATGTTATTACTACAAATAATAAATTTATCATGTTTATTATTTGATTTGATACACCAACAGCTGCAACTGCACTATCAGAATATCTACTTACCATTAAAGTATCTACAGTTCCAAGAGTTGATAATAACAAACTTTCAACGAAAATTGGCCATGTTATTCTAAGTAATTTTTTCTTTATTCTTTTGTTTTCACCCATTTTTAATACCTTTCTAACTTATCTTTATTTAACAAAACTAATTATAGTCTCAATAAATTAATTATACTATTGTGAGATATACTAAAATGCAAATAAAGTTGAATATTAAATGATAAGCTCTATTTAAAAAATTAAGGTATATTGAAAAATCTTAGACTTATTATTTGTCTATATTTTTTCAATGTACCTTAATTTAATACTTATTCAATAAATAATTTTTCACCAAGCAATGAAAAGCTTTGAAGAACTAAAAAACATTTAATATCAAACTTTTCTCTTTTTTGTATAAGTTCTATAGCTTCTTCTTGAGAAATTAGAAGAGGTTCAATACATTCATCCTCCTCAAGATTTTCATCGCTTATTTCGCCTGTACAAGTACAAAAAACAAGTGCCAACGCTTCATCTGTCATCCCGGCTGAAATATAGACTTTATCTGCACACCTATTTTCTATAATATCCACTATTTCAAGGCCTGTTTCTTCCATTAATTCTCTTCCAATCGTACTTTTTTCATTTTCACCCGAGTCGATGAGACCAGCTGGTAGCTCATATACATAATTGTTAAGTGGAATTCTAAATTGTCTTATTATAACAAGTTTATTTTTCTCTTTATGATATGCTGCAATTATTACACCATCATTAGTATCTTCCTTATTTTCAAAGAATTGCTTTTGAAGTGTTTCATTATTTTTTCTTGATGCTATAGTCCAAGTTTTAATATTTCCAACTTTATTTTCATATTCAGCTTCATATAAACTCAAATATTGGGTCTCTTTTAATTGATTTATTTTAGTAACTTTATTTTGTTTCATAATGTATGTTCCCCCTAATCTATTTTTATATAGTAAATTTAAAATTAATTTACGTGTTAAATCTTTCTGTAATTTCAACTTCTAAATAGAATTATACTTCAACTTTTTATTTCTTTCATCTATATAAAGGAATTATTCAGTTTAAAGAGAACATATCTAGAAGATTGAGATATTCTTTATTAAAAAGTTTCACACTAAAATATTAAAAAAATAACAAGTTAGTATACTAGCTTATAAGTCAAATATCTAGATTTATTAAAATTTATGCTATATTAGCATATCTAGACACTTCAGCATATACGCATTGCATTCTCTAACTTGTTATTTTGCATAAATAAACTCAATTAAATATCTTTTATACTTAAGCTTATTCTCTTATTTTCTTCATCAACACTTAAAATTTTAGCTTTAATCTCTTGACCAATTTTTAATGCTTCTGATGGATGTTCTATTCTGTTATGTGATATCTTTGAAATATGAACTAAACCATCAACTCCTGGTTCTAATTCGACAAAAGCACCAAAATCATTTAGTCTTACAACTTTACCAAGAACTATAGATTCTTCAGGATATTTTGCCGCTGCATTATCCCAAGGTTTATCTTGAAGTTCTTTAATACTTAACGATAATTTTTTAGCTTCTCTATCTAATCCTATAATTTTAACATCAACGATTTGACCTTCCTTTAATACATCACTTGCATTTTTAACGTGATTCCAAGAAATTTGTGATAAATGTAATAACCCATCTATACCATTAATTTCAACGAAAGCACCGAAGCTTGTGAATCTCTTTACTTCACCACGTACTGTCTCTCCCAGGTTAAAGCTTTCCCAAGCTTTTGCATCTTCTGCATTTTTAACATCTTCTAATAATATTCTTCTTGATGCTACAACTTTTACTGGATTTTTTAAAGAAAAATCTATTAATTTAATTTCTAAATTTTTATCTACATATTCATTTTTATCTTCAGTAAACTTAATATCAATTTGAGATCCAGGAACGAAAACTCTAACTCCTTTATAGTCTCCAACTAACCCTTTTTCTTTAGCTTCTTTTATAATTATTTCAAAAGTCTTTCCTTCATTGAAAAGTACTTCTAGTTCTTTGAAAGCTTCTTCTCTTTCATATTCTAATCTTGATAAAACTACATATCCATCACTATTTTGTAACTTTATAACCTTAGCTTTTATCGAATCGCCTGTATTAAGTTTTTCAGCAAAAGTTATTGGATCTTCTTTTGCTGATAACTCTGTATAAGGAATGACACCATCAGCTTTATAACCTACAAGCGAAACTAAAATAGAATCTCTTGTTTTTGAAAGAATTTCTCCTTGTACTTCATCACCAATAGCAAACCTTTTATCTAGTTCATTCATTAATGATAATTGATCTTCAAAATTGTTGTTTTCTGTGTTCATAATATCAAGTACCTCCTTAATAATCCAATCTGGCGTAGATGCACCAGCTGTAACGCCTATTTTTTTTATATTATTATTTTTAATAAAATTAAACGGCAATTCTTTAGCATTTTCTATATGAATTGTACTTATGCAATTTTGCTTTGATATTTGATATAGTTTAGTAGTATTTGAGCTGTTTTTCCCCCCAATAACTATCATAGCATCTGCTTCTTTTGATATTTTATTTGTACTTTTTTGTCTAGCCTCAGTAGCTGAACAAATTGTATTAAATGCCAATACTTCTTTTACAGAACTTAAATTTTTCAAGGTATTTTCCCAATTTTTAATTTTTTCAGTAGTTTGAGCTACTAAACATATCTTTTGAGGAATTGGTTCTTCAAAAGTACCATCCTTAGTAATGATAGCTTTGTCTTCACACCATCCATTAATTCCTATTACTTCAGGATGGTCTTTATCACCTAATATTACTATATGATAACCTTCTTTTGAATATTTCTTAACCTTTTTTTGAATATTAGTTACAAAAGGACATGTTGCATCTAATACTTTTAATTGTTTTTCATTAAGTACATCTAAAACGGCTTGAGAAACACCATGAGATCTTATAACGATTACGTCATCAGAATTTAAAATGTGTATATTTTCTAATTCTATTGAAAATATATTATTTTCTTCCAAAAACCTTACTACATCATTATTATGTATTAAAGGTCCTAAAGTATAAATTTTTGAATTATGTTCTTTTTGAATTTTCAAAGCTTCATTTACAGCTCTTTGAACTCCAAAACAAAAACCTGCATTTTGGGCTAAAATAACTTCACTCATTATGCTCTCCTTATTTAAGTGTTACTTTCCTTTTTCTATATACTCATTAATGACATTTACGACTCCATTAATATCTAAATTAGTAGTATCGATTTCTATAGCATCATCAGCTTTTCTTAGTGGATCTGTAGCTCTATGAGTATCTTTGTAATCTCTTTCTATTATATCCTTTAAGATTTGATCATAAGAACATTCTAGATTTCTTTCTTGTAATTCTCTAAATCTTCTTTTAGCTCTTTCTTCTGGACTCGCTGTTAAGAAAAATTTAAACTCTGAATCTTTAAGCACTACTGTTCCAATATCTCTCCCATCCATTATTACATCAAATTTATTTGACATATCCCTTTGAAGTTTTACAAGTATAGTTCTAACTTCCGGAAGACTTGCATATCCAGATACAATACTGCTTATGCTCGGCATAGTAATTTTTTCTTGGATGTTTTCACCATTTAAAATCAAATCATCATTTTCAAAATGCATTTCCATACTGCTAATCAGATTACAAATTTCATCAACGTGTTCTGGCAATAAATTATTTTCCGAAGCTTTTAAGGCTACTGCTCTATACATTGCTCCTGTATTTATATACATAAGGTTATATTTTTCTCCAACCAATTTTGCGATGGTACTTTTACCAGCTCCTGCTGGTCCATCTATTGCTACTGAAATTTTCAAAATTTTCTCCCCATTTCTCAGCCTCATTAATTTTGTCTTCTATAAGATTATATAATTTTTTATCAATTCAAACAAGAAAATATTTATTTATTCATCATACTATATTAATCTACTATTTTTCTATAATTTTTATAATGATCGTATATGCAGCATATCTGCTTTTTTATAAAGTGTATATATTATTCCCTGCTATAAAACCAGTTGAAAATGCAATTTGAACATTATACCCTCCTGTAAAAGCATCTACATCCATTACTTCTCCAGCGAAAGAAAGATTTTCTATTATTCTTGACTTCATAGTAGAAGGATCAATTTCTTTTATATCCACACCACCAGCAGTTACAATACCTTCTTCTAATGGTCTTAAGCCTTTAATCTCAAAGGTTAAATTTTTAATTACATTTACCAAGTTTTTTCTTTCTTCCTTTGTTATTTCATTTACCTTTTTAGTTTCTGAAATTCCAGATAAATCAATAATCATAGGAATCAATTTTTGTGGCAATAATTCATCTAATGAGTTTTTAAAATCTTTATTTAAATACTTACCAAAATCTTTTTGAATTCTTTTATCTAATTCTCCTAAGTTTAATGCTGGCTTTAAATCAATATATAATTTATATTTTTTATCTTTTCTTATAAATCTGCTTCCACTTAATATAAGTGGTCCTGAAACTCCAAAATGAGTAAATAACATTTCTCCAAAATTCTTGTAAACTGCTTTTTTGTCATTTTCTTTAATTATAACTTCTACATTTTTTAAAGATAAACCCATAAGTTCTTTTGTTTTTGCATCTGTAACTTCTATAGGAACAAGTGCAGGTATCAAAGGTACTATTTTGTGTCCAAGCTTCTTTGCAAATTTTTGACCTTCTCCTCTTGAGCCTGTAAGTGGATATGATGCTCCACCAGTTGCTATAATAAAATAATCTCCATTTAAAATTTCATCATTATTTATTTCAACTGCTGTTATTTTTTTATCTTTAGATTTAATATCTGTAACTTTTGAATTTAATTTAATTTTTACTTTAGTCCTACTTAAGGCATTTGATAACCCTCTTATTATATCTGAAGATTTATCTGATTCAGGAAAAACTCTGTCGCCTCTTTCTACTTTTAATTTAACACCTTCACATTCAAAGAAATTAATAGTATCTTCATTAGTAAAACTATATAATGCACTATATAGAAAATGAGGATTACCTGGTATGTATTCAAAAAACTCAGATATATCTTTTGCATTAGTAACATTACATCTTCCTTTGCCAGTAATAAATAATTTCTTTCCAATTCTTTCATTACCATCTAATAGTATTACTTCATGTTTTTTTGCAGCTTGAAGTGCTGCCATCATACCTGCTGGTCCTGCACCTATAACAATAACTTTACTCAATTTTAAAAACACCCCTTAATTTAATTAAGAGTTATTAATTAAGAGTTATTAATTAAAGATGAAAGCCCTTAGGATTTTTCTCCTTAACTACTAACTCATAACTTTGAACTCTTAACTGTTCTGATTATCTGTTGTCAACTTTTTCTGGATACATATCGTGATTCATCATTCTGTAATTTGCCATTTCTTCAAATTTAGTACCTTTCATCCCATAATTACAATATGGATCTATACTTATGCCACCTCTTGGAGTAAATTTCCCCCATACTTCTATGTATTTTGGTCCCATAAGCTTTATTAAATCCTTCATTATTATATTTATACAATCCTCATGAAAATCTCCATGGTTTCTAAAGCTAAATAAATACAACTTTAAAGATTTACTTTCTACCATTTTTATATTTGGAATATAGCTTATATAAATTGTGGCAAAATCAGGTTGGCCAGTAATCGGACAAAGACTAGTAAACTCTGGACAATTAAATTTTACAAAATAATCATTGTCTGGGTGTTTATTTTCGAAAACCTCTAAAATTTCAGGATTATATCCATAATCGTATTTTGTTCCTTGATTTCCAAGAAGGCTGATTCCTTCAAGTTCTTTAGATTTTCTTCCACTTTCACTCATTATTTTTCTCCTCTTTAACAAATAATAAAATATTAAATATAGAATCTTATTATTAATAATAGCTATAATTGTTTAATATATATGTTGCGGTTTAAATTCTTCAGTTAAATTGAATTACTGCTGCATACTTGTATAAATTATTTTTAAAACAGATATATCATTTTAATAATTTAAATTTTATATATAAAAGTTCATAAATTATTGCTACTTGTTATTCCTACTTAACAAATAATTATCAAGACCTTTTTTTCTTAGAATACAAGCTGGACATGTTCTACATCCATCACCAATTACTCCATTATAACAAGTAAGAGTCTTTTCTCGTATATAATCTAATTTTCCAAAGCTATCTGCGAGTGCCCATGTTTCAGCTTTATCAATCCACATAAGTGGCGTATGAACTACAAAATCATAATCCATTGCTAAATTTAAAGTAACATTAAGAGATTTTATAAAAATATCTCTGCAATCAGGATATCCACTGAAGTCTGTTTCGCATACTCCCGTTACAATATGCTTTGCACCTTTCACCTTAGCAAGAACTCCTGCAAAAGTTAAAAATAGCATATTGCGACCCTCTACAAATGTTGATGGAAGCGAACCATCTTTACTCACCTTTATTTCTATGTCATCTCTAGTAAGAGCATTTGGTGCTAATTGATTAAGTAATGCCATATCCAATATATGATGCTCTAAACCTAATTCTTTAGCAATACTTGTTGCACATTCTATTTCTTTTCTATGCTTTTGATTATAATCAAAAGTAACCGCTATAACCTCTTCAAATTCCTTAAGAGCCCAAAATAAACATGTAGTGGAATCTTGACCACCACTAAATACAACAACTGCTTTTTTATTCATATTAAATTCCTCCCAATTTTCTAATTAACAAGTTATAGTATATAGTTAACAGTTTCAGAAACAAATCCAAAGGAGTTACTTAAACATATATCTTTTAAAACCCAAAGAGTTTTATTCCTTAACTCTTAATTCTAACTCATAACCGAGTTACCTATTTCATGATTAATAAAGCTTCCTGCCTTAACATATCATTAGACTGAAATTGTCCAGTAAATGTTGTTGTGGTTGTAAGTGTTCCAGGTTTCTTTATACCTCTAGAAGTCATGCATCCGTGTTCGCCTGTTATAAGAACACCAACATCTTCGCTGCCTGTAGCCATAGAGACAATTTCCGCAATATCACTGCCAATTCTTTCTTGAAGCTGAAGTCTTCTTCCAACCATATCTGCTATTCTTGAAATCTTACTAAGACCTATAATTTTTTCCTTTGGCATATATACTACAGTAACCTTCATATTATACATAAGCGCTAAATGGTGTTCACAGTAACTATGCATTGGTATATCTCTAACAACAACCATATTTTTATGAGTTTCCGACATAAACTCTTCATTTTCAAAAGTCGTTCCAAACATTTTTGCTATTTCTTCATTTGAAAGTGTCATACCTTCAAAAACTTCCTCATACATTTTAGAAACTCTTTTAGGTGTATCTAATAAACCTTCTCTATTTGGGTCATCTCCTAAGGCTATTATAATTTCTCTTATACATTCTTCTATTTTTTTAGTATTTATCTTCTTTTGCATATCCAATCCTCCTCATCTTTTTAAACTCCTCTTGCATTTTTATCCCAAATTATTTTATGAAGCTGTATTTGCAGCCTAACTTTATTTATTTTCTTTTCTTTCATGAATTCTACAATTTCTTCCATATCTATATTCCCCGAAACTGGACTTAAATACACTAAGCAATTAGACGCTAACTCATACTTAATTATAAGATCATAGGCCATTTGTAAATCTTCATTACTTCCTACAACAAACTTATAAACATCATTTTTTTTTACAATCTTTAAATTATTTAAATTCATTTTATCAGACATTTTGCTGCTTGGTAATTTAAAATCAATTATGTAACTGATATTATTTTTCTTATGTCTATTTTTGAAAGGTTCTATATCAACTGCTCCATTAGTCTCTATATGAATTTTCAAAGTATCATCTGAATTTAAAAGAGTTAAGAGTTCATCTATATTTTCTTGAATAAGAGGTTCTCCCCCTGTCAATGTAACATTGATTACACCTGTTTCCTTTATATAATCATAAATTTCTTTAGCATTTAATACTTCACAGATACTTTCCTTATCCCATGAATATGTAGTGTCACACCAAGAACATCTTAAATTACAACCTTGAAATCTTATAAAGGCAGCCAGTTCACCAGAACTTGGTCCTTCTCCATCTATTGATAAAAATTTTTCAACTATATTAAACATTTTTAAGCCTCCAACTAATCTTCTGTATATATGCAGCTATTTTTAGGTGTTTCAAATAATTCTACTTCACATACTGCTAATCCTTGAACTTTTAATCTATTAAAAATATCTCTAGACATTTCTTCTGCTGTTGGTCTATAATTTACAAAATATATATCAAAGTTATTTGGAAGTTCTTCAATTTTTTTTGCTAAAGCTTTTCCTTCACTATTATCTTCAATGATTAATTTATGGTCAAAAATATCTCCAATCTCTTTTAATGCATCCTTAAAATTAGAAAAATCGTCAACCATTCCTCTAAGCTGACCTTCTAAATGTAAAGTTTCTGCTTTTAATTTTGCAATTAACTTATATCTGTGACCATGAATATTAGAACACTTTCCATTATATCCGCTTAAATAATGTGCCATATCAAATTGTATTTCGCTCTTTATTGTAAACATATTTTTACTCCTTATATAATACATAGTTTATTTTTTGTAGTTTTAAAGTAATAGCTTATATTTAAAAATGCAAAGTTAATTTAAATTTAATATTTCTATGCATAAAAAAAGTTAATTTTGTTATCCTAAAAAACTAGCACAACAAAACTAACCTTAAATTTCCACTTAATTTAAAATTAAATTGCCTAGTTTTGTTTAAAGACAGGATGGTCTAACGAACTGTCTATTATTCAATTAATACACGTAATGATAACATATTTCATTTAAATATGCAAACATTCTGTCACATTCTAAATCAATGTGTTATAATTATCATTATTCATAATAAATATACATCAATTGAGGAGGTCTTTCTTTGAACACTAAAATGGGATTTAGGCACAAATTTGCATATAGCTTTTTTGATTTTGCAGCCTATAAAGAATTTTTAGTACAAGGACTTGGAAAAGCAATTTTATATATTTTCCTAGTCACTTTAATATTTTCTACTATAACTAACATGAATACAATAAATAAATTTATATCTGAAACGTCAGATATACAAACAACCTTTACAAAAACTGCTCCAAAATTTGAACTAAAAAATGGCTTATTTACTATAGATTCAACTGAACCTATTTATTATAAAAGTGATGGCCAAACACTTATTGTTGACACAACTGGTAAAACTAATAAATCAATTGTAGAATCCTATAGTGATGCTATATATATAGATTCAAATGAGCTTATATTAAAACAGAATTATAAAACAGTTCAGGTTATGAAATTTTCAGATATTCCTGAATTTAATGTAACAAACAAAACTATACAAAAGATGTTGTATTTATCGAAAATAATTATTCCAGTAATACTACTAATACTTGATCCAATAATTTCATTCATATTAAATTTAATTTCAGTATTTTTGATATTGGGTCCAATAAGTTTATCTATAAGTTCTTTTATGAATGTAAAATTAAATTATTCTAAAGTTTGCATTTTAAGTTTTTATTCTATGACAATGCCATTATTACTTCAAGCTTTATTGGATATATCCGGTATATTTTTGCCTGAATTTTCTATTATGTTCTATCTAATTACATTGATTTATTGTGGCTTAGCTATTAGAAAACTAAAAAATACAGACAAATCTAATTTAAATATTATGAACTAACCTTATTATATTAAAAGAGAGCCGCATTTTTAGATGCTGCTCTCTTTTAATATAATAAGGTTAGATACTATTTCAAGAGTTTCAGTTAAAATTTTTAGATCGGTATCCAATTAGAGTATTATATGGTCATTAAAAAAATCTTCTTATGAATATACTCTAATATTGATATTTTATTTCTGAGTAAATGTAAATACTGAAGTTATATGAAGTATGTCAAGCACTATAACTATATTTACACATGTTAAAATTCCACATAAGATATCTTCTAGCTTACTATTTGTTTTTATCTTACTTAAAGAAAATTTCTTTTTACTTAAAGGATAAAACCAAGGTAAACCGCCTACTGTAAAACTATCTAAAACTAAATGAGATAATATACCTAAGAACAATCCATTCAATCCAATTAATAATAGATTATTGGTAACCATTCCAAGCACTATTGAGTATAAGAACAAATAAAAAAGTGGTGCATGAAATAATTTTCTATGTCCTGCAAATTTATTTATTGCTTTAGATGCTGTTTTAACTTTTTTTCCAATATAACTATTTTTATGATCAATATCAGGAAGTAAACTTCCAACAAATGCTGTGGTTAAAAACATTCCTGTGGACATTAAAGATTTATTTGTCATTTGTATGGTCACATATAGTCCTACTAATATTCCTCCATTTATATGTGTTTTGTAATTCATTTTTTATACTCCTACTTAATTTTATCTTTTATTTGAATATGCCTATTATACTATATATTTGTTCTCTGTCAAAAATAAAGTCCATTTTTAATTTCAGTAAAAAATCTCATTAAAAACAAAAGCTTCTAATGAGATTTAAAATTAATTTGAATCATTATTTTTTTCAGAGCAACTATTTTTAGCTTTACAGAGGTCACATCCACAATTACATTTTCCATTTGAAGAATTTCTTACTGATTTCATTATTATAGCTCCAGCTAAAACAACTATTATAGAAGCAATTATTATTTCTATCATTTAAGCTTCACCTACCCATATTAATGAATTATAAAGGCAAATATATTGTAATTTATTACCAAAATATTAAGCTACCTATATTAAAAACTAAGAAAGCGGCAATCCAAGCTATAATTAGTTGAAAGAATATTGAAAATAAAGTTAATTTTATTCCATATTCTTTTTTCATGGTTCCAATTACAGATATACATGGAGTATAAAGTAATATAAACACTAAAAAAGCATACGCTGAAATATTAGTAAAATGTTCTGGTAAAATAACTGATAAATCTCCAGCAAAAATCACTTGCATGGATGCTAAAACTGATTCTTTAGCAAGCAAACCTGAAATAAGTGATACTGCTGATTGCCAGTTTCCAAAACCAAGAGGTTCAAATAATGGAGCTATTACACTACCTATAGATGCTAATATGCTTTCGTTAACTTCATTTACCATACCATGTATATTAAAGTTTGATAAAAACCATACCACTACACTCATTGCAAATATAATAGTTGCAGCTTTTTTTAAGAAACCCATAGCTTTATCTTTTGTTTGTTTATATATTGAAGAAAGCTTTGGCATTTTATATTCAGGAATTTCTATTATAAAAGGCTCTTCATCTTTTTTTAAATATGTATTTTTAAATAATATTCCGAGTAAAAATGCAACTACTACTCCAAGTAAATATAAAGATGATACTACAAGACCTCTATGTGATTCAAAAAATACTGCTGCAAAAACTGTATATACTGGCAATCTAGCATTACAAGACATAAACGGTACCAGTAACGCTGTTAATTTTCTATCTTTTTCACTTTCTAAGGTTCTAGCGGTCATTATTGCTGGAACAGTACAGCCAAAACCTATTATCATAGGTATAAACGCTTTACCCGAAAGTCCCATCTTTCTCATAAGGTTGTCCATCATAAAAGCCACCCTAGCCATATACCCGCTATCTTCTAAAATAGTTATGCACATAAATAATACTAAAATTATTGGTAATAATACGATTATACCTCCAACCCCTGAAATTATTCCATCTACAATAAGAGATCTAAACCAAGGAGAGGTGCTTACAAGTATGTTTTCTACACTAGGTATAAATGCATCATTTAAAAATCCGTCTAATAAATCTGATAAAGGTTGTCCAACCCATGAAAATGTTAATTCAAACATTAAAGACATTAGCAATATAAATATAGGATATGCTAAAATAGGATGTAATATCCACTTATCCAATTTTTCTGTTATGGTTTCTTGTATATTATCATGTCCCCTAACGCTTACACTTAATACTTTCTCAATAAATTTATAAGCTTCTTTTTCAGTAGAAAAATTATATTTATGAGAATCTAAAGGTGAATTAAAATTTCCTCTTTTTAATCTCTCTTCAATTATATCAAGACCTTTATTCTTACCTGCAATAATTGGAATTACTTCTACATTCAATTCCTTAGATAATTTCTTATAATCAATATTTATTCCTTTAGAATCTGAAATATCAATCATATTTAATGCTAATATAATTGGCTTATTAAATTGCTTAAGCTGAGTTGTTAAATATAAGTTTCTACTAAGATTAGATGCATCTACAATATTTAATATTAAATCTACATCTCCTTCTTCTAAAAAATTTTTAGATACTTTTTCTTCGTTTGAAAAAGTATCCATAGCATATATTCCAGGTAAATCTACAATTTTAATATTATTATCTAGAAATCCTTCCTTTTTATCTACAGTAACACCTGGCCAATTTCCCACATATTGATTAGAGCCTGTAAGTGCATTATACAATGTGGTTTTCCCTACATTAGGATTACCAAGTAAAGCTACATTTATCATAAATTTAAGTTTCTCCTATTCTCATTAATAATTTCGCTTCAATATAACTTTATTTAATTTCTTCGTAAGTCATATATAAATCTACTTATAATCTTAGTGATTTATTTTTTTAGCATTATATTCTTAGCATCATTTTTTCTAATAGCCAAATCAAAACCTCTAAAATTTATAATTATTGGATCTCCAAGAGGTGCACGCCTTCTAAGTTCCACTTCAGTTCCCTCTATACATCCTAACGCAAACAATCTTTTTATTAATTTTGAATCTCCATTAATGGATGAAATTATTCCTTTTTCCCCCAGTTTTAAATTGCATATACTCATAATGTCATCTCCTAATTGAAACTATTTATCATATAGTTAAGAATATCATTATTATATGTATTTATCAAGAAAAAAATGATACTTTTGGACACTGATACTTTTCCAGAATACAACGCATATCTAAAAAATAATCTTCGGCACTTTTTAACTAAAGAATATATTAATAGCAGACATAATTTAAAATTTTCTTTGAATAATACATACTTTATTTTTATAGCACTTAAAATTAAAGCAAATTAGTGAAGATCTATAATATGCTTTAATATATTTCAAGCCCACGTTGAAGTTATATTCAACGTAGGCTTTAGCTTTTGAAATTAATATTAATAGCTAACTTTTATTATCAGCTGTATTTTTGACAACAAGCAATCTATCATATTTATTTTGTATCAATTTTATAACTGGCACCCCAACCATTGTAACAACAACAAATTCACCAATTGCAACTTCTCCAATTGATACTATAAGTGGTAATTGATAAAGAAAGTTAAGCATATATCCAATTATTACACCATTAAAAATAGTAGGCCAAAGCGATGCTATTGTTAATGAAACCTTATTATTTTTAATAAACTTTCCTGTAAGTGAGATAGCATAAACACTAATAAATGTCGCTAACGTACCAAATATAGCATCAATAACTCCATTAGGTCCAACAATATTGGCGATAAAACATCCAAGGGTAAGCCCTCCAATATAGAACGGGTCAAAAAATGCTAGTAATATCATTATCTCTGACACTCTAAATTGTACTGCTCCATAACTTATAGGTGCTAATATAAGTGTTATAACTACATAAAGAGTAGCGATAATAGCTGTTCGTACTAATCTGTTCACTGTATTGTTATTGTTCAAATAAATTCCTCCATTTACTTAATGATATTATCAAAATTAATAATACCTCCCCAAATTTCCAAAGATTTTTTAATAAAAAAAATCGTAGGAAATATCCTACGATAAATAAATTCAACAAAAATAGAAGATCTTATTAATAAAAAATTAAATGAAATCTTTATTGACTATTTAACCGTAGTTTTATTTTAAGTCAGGAGGCTTTCGAACTGACTAAATATTAATTTTTATTCATAAAATTATATCAGATAGATAAAAATATTACAAGTTATACAGTTAAAAGATACTTAATACTAGTTCCGGATCATTGTCAACTTTGTGGATATAGATTCAACTAAGATTAGCAATGTACACCTAAAACGACGTTACAGTGGATGTATATAACTTAATTTTACATTTCTTTAAGTTTTTCAATGACTAATATATCTGCAGGTACCCACTTCAATTCATCTAGTTCTTCTAAAGCTGTCCATTTAGTATCATTATGAGCATTTAACCGTAATACTCCTCCACAGATGACACATATAAAACAGTGCATTTTGAGATGAAAATTTAAATAATCATAATCAATTGTTGTAAAATAACTTAATATATCAATATCTAATTCCAATTCTTCCTTGATTTCACGTCTAAGCGCTTCTCCTCGAGTTTCTCCTAGTTCCATTTTTCCACCCGGAAACTCCCACATATTTTTAAACTTACCATCACTACGACGAGTAGCCAATATTTTATCATCTTGCTTTATAATTGCTGCAACTACTTCTATTGTTTTCATCTTTCTCCCCCTTAGATTAATACATAATTATACTACAAATTTCTATAAATTAACATTCCTTTATACCTTACATCTGAATTCTTTCAATATGTTTGCATTATATATAGTAATATTTTTCACAAATAAATTCAAATTAAAAATAATATTTAGGCACAATTAAAAACCAGCAATTAGTTTATTAATTTAACTAATAAATCCTAACCCTTTGGTAAATTGAATTGGTTCTATATTAAATATTTTGAATATCAATATCATATTCCATTCTTTTAGCTGTAATATTGGCAATTTCTTTACCTAAGAGTTTCTTAATAATGTAAAATAACATATTATTCCAGTTGATATACCAGCTGAAGTAACGATAGGGTATTCATCAATAAACTTAACATTACGCTGAACATTAATTTTAGTATAATCCTTTTCTAACTTATTGATCTCCATCCAATGTGTTGTAGCTCGTTTTCCACCTAATAAACCAGCTTCAGCTAATAAAAATGCACCAGTACATACAGACGCCATTATATCAACATGATTCATACTATCTTTAATCCAGTTTATAATCTTTGGATTATGAATTTCAATTTCTTCTGCTCCATATCCTCCAGGTATAATTAAAATATCAAACTGTGGAGTGTCACAGAAATCATAATCAGGCTGAATTTTCAATCCATTACGAGCCTTTATTAAATTCTTTGTTTGAGTAACTGTATGTACTTTGAATGGTTTTTCATTACATCCGATATATGTAGTAATTGAAAACACTTCAAATGGACCAGCAAAATCTAACACCTCAACTTCATTAAAAAGTAAAATACCAATATTTTTTTGTTCTAACATTTTCTTATCCTCCATATATTTTTGACTTTAATTATATCTTCATATTAGCTCATAAAATTACGATTATTTATTAATTACAACATATTATGTGAATAAATTTCTGGATTTTGAACAAAAATAAGCAGTAGTGGATTACTCCTACCTACTACTTTCTAATAACTTTTTATATAAAATAAAAGGTAATGGAACGCGTACCATTTATTTAGTGCTTATTTCATCTTATATTTGGAATAAAACTAATCTGAATTACTTTAACATTTTTTATCTTTTGGTACATTTGTAGGATCTTCAATTAAAGTAGCAAAATAATAATCGTGGTCATGTCCAGCATCAAAAGTTGTTTCACCTTTTACTAAATGAATGTGTTTTCCACCTGGAAGAAAAAGAGCTGGACCAGTAGTATCGCAAATCTTATGAAAATGATCGCCAAAAGTATCTGTTAACACAGCTATTTTGTGAACATGCGATTTACCATATTCAATTGGAGGACCAGTTACACCAGCAATACGATGGTTGTGCACTACTCCTTCAAAGTAGTCTGTACTTGATTCGAATTCATGATTATGATTTTTTACTTTATAGTGATGTTCTTCATACTCATCATTCTCTTTAGAATAACGACTACATTTATCATAATTGTATCCCATTTAAATTTCCTCCTTAGTTATTTAGTATACTAATATACTATGTTTAGTTACATATTTATGTGAATAGAACAATTAATTATTTCAATATAATAGCCATTTGAGTATTTATTTTTTCTATATATGTTAATGGTGTATCTTCATAAATAGGAACATTTTGTATTACTGTCGTATCTATTTTAGTTTCTATTTTTCCTTCAGGAATTTCCACTTCTAAAAATTGAATACCACCTTAAGGTATTCTGTTTTCTAAGCCTCCTATTTGTAAATATATATAACCAGTGTTATAATATATTATCATTGTTTTCATATAATAACCTTATGCTGGCTTCTTTGTTTAAGTTGCTCATTTGTTTTTCACTCTTTCATAAATTGAACTTTATTCAACAAATTCCTTAAAGTTTTCAGCATACTTTGTTGGTTGGAATTCTACTACCTCATAATTGGCAATACTATTTCTATTAAAAGGATCTTCACTAATAATTTTCTTTACCTCTTCTATATTTTTTGCATTACATAAAATTACTCCACCAGTTCGAGGATTTTTTCGCCCTGAACAGACAAAATTGTTCCTAGCATAGTATTTATTTAAAAATATAATATGCTCCGCCAAATACTTTTCAACCTCTTCCAGTGGTTTAACATAAGTTAAATTTACTATAAACATCTGACTTACGGACAGTTATTTGTATAAAGCATGTTTATTTTCTAAATAGTTTACATATTTCATTATAATTACAATGGTAATTAATGAAATGAGAACCTTACAATCATATTTCTTTATAAATATGAAGTTTATTGAAGTAAAAATAGACATACGTCCCCTTTGAATCTTCAAAGGCACGATTTTCCAATTGAATAAATTATATATCGTAAAGTACAAAATCAAATCTGAGCTTGTACTTCTTGGCTGAAGAATCATAACATCTATTAAACCATTTAATACCCGAAGTAAATAAGCTATATATCCTAACAATTTTGTTCTTTATATTTTTTGTGGCTCCTATAATTTTACTTTTTTCCGTCCTAGTCAACAAAAAAAGATTTAAAATTTTTATCAATTCTCCTAATAAAAATAATCTTCATTATAATTCATTTATTATGGATTAGTTATAACATATATTGTAAATATCGCATTATTCAATTTTCAAAGAGCATTTTTTCATTATTCACTAAATCAAATTTACATATGATGTCTAAAAATTACTCCTATCTTGCAAGAAGTGGTACAAACATATTTTCCATTTTTACTCATTATAAAATTCCTCCTTAATTTTGATTTGTAATATTTACAAAATTTCTTTTTTGTTAACATGTAATAAAAACACTCTTTCTATTTCTTTTATTGCATGTTCAATTGTGATATCATTATATTCATCATTTAGAATAAAACTTAGTCCTTCTATTTGTTCATCAACTCCTAGTCCTGCATTAGCTGTAAACAATTCAGCTTCTAACTTATATTTTTCTAATATTTTATCTATATCTGATGTTATGGCTGAAACTTTAGAAACTGCTTTTGTAATTGTCTTAATTTAACCTTCATCTTATAAGGCATTTTATCCATTATATTTTCTCACCCTAATTAATGCGTCAATTATCTTTAGTGAGAGAGTGTATTATAAGTACCAAACTCTCACTAACACTAACTTTATTTCATACTAAACACTTTTCAGTGTTTACTATGTTATATTTCACTAATTTCTGATAATTTTTCGTATCTGTTCAAAAATATCTTGTTCTGTATACTCTTCAGGTTCGGGTTCTTCTCCCAACTTTTTAAGAATAAGTTTTTCTTGTTCTTTAGATATATTGAAACCCGATTTTTCTCTTAATCCTTGTATATATTCCTTGGTAGCAACCATAGTATCCCTCCTAACATCGCTTCATTTTTTCTAGGTTTTTTCTTAATTTTTTGTTTTCATCTTTAAGTTCTTCCATTTCGACTAATTGAATAATTAAGTTTTTCTTATCCTCTTTAAGTTTTTTTATTTCTTGGTAAAGTCTTTTTATCTTATCATCTTTAACCTGCATTTTATCCTTTGGAGTTATGATAATATCATCGTTATTGATACTCTTTTCAATGGCTCTAAGACTTAATATGCGTTCTTTAAGAATGGCATTATTATACAAAGTAACCTTAGATACGCCTGCTTCCTCAGCTACAGTTTTAAAGTTAATTTTCTTAGTTTTAGAACGCTTTAGTTTATCTATTATTCTATTAACTTTTTCAATAGTTTCTTGGTTCTTTTTTTCAGCAAATTCCTTTAAGCCTTCAGTATTTCTATTATGATTCCTTACCATCCATTTGCACCTCCAAACTATCTACAAGTGGTTTTAGATATTGCCATTTAACATATTGTCTTTGCCAATCTCTTTCTTTACCTAATTCTTTAAACCTTGTCATTTCTTTTTCCATAAGATCTAATTCTTGCTTTAAAATAGGGTGGAACTTGACCTCGGTAACGTAGTTAGGACAGTTATAGAAGAAACAGCCATCACCATCAGAACAGTTCCCCCTTCTAAAATCATATAGGCATACGCCTGTCGGTAATGGATTGAAACTCATAGATTTAGATAAATTAGATACAATATCATCAATCTCTTGCTCCGTTTTTCCACGAAACTGTTCATTAAGTTTATACTTAATTTCCTTTGCTCTAAGTCCAGCAATTTTAGAATCTCTGCTAAGTATCATATCTGAATATATTTCTTTAACTTCTTCCTCTTTCAAGGTAAGGTAGTGTGAAGTCATTTCAATAGATACGTGAGAAAATTGTTTCATAATATGTGCTATTGGAACCTTTTGCTTAATAAGTTCTCTGACAAATGTTGCTCTAAATTGATGAGATTTTAAAGAATACAAATTACCTTTTTCATCTCTTATATCCCATTTTTTTATAAAATTTTTCAATTTAACATTTGACCAAGCTGAAGCTTTTAAAACTCCAATTCCAGTTTTATGATTTTGGGATATGAATAACTCTTTTAGCTTACTCTCTTCTCTTAGATTTTTTGTGTGTTCCTCAAGTTCAGCAACAGTTTTCTTTACTAAGTCATTGATAAATACTTTATGAATTATAGGTTCACCCTTTTCAGTTTTTCCCAAAGCAACTTCAATATAATCGTATCCATCACTTGTTGCATGAACGCATCCCTGCCTTATAGATAATATTTCATTGATTCTTAAGCCCGTTTGACTTTGAATTATTATCCCCGCTTTAGTCAATATATTAGTTTCTTTATTAACTGCATGGCAAAGTATTTTATCGAATATATCTTCAGGTATAGGCTTGATTTTATTAATGCCAAGTTCTTTTTTATATTGCCATAATTCTAAAGAATTGATTGTTGCAAATATATCGCTTTTAGATACATTCCAACCTTTTATTTGCCCTATTTTTATTATTTGTTCAATGACTCTTAAATTAGCATATCCACTTATCGTAGCATATTTTCGTTCTTCTTTTAGCCACATATAATAATCTAAAAATACATCTTTATTAATTTGATTAAAACTTTCAATTCCATTTAGTTCTGCATATTTGATAAATACTGTTAATCTAGTATTTATATCTGTTACAACAGTCTGTGGTTTTACTATTGCAAGTCTATAATAAGCATATAATTTAGCAACCAGTCTCATATCTATGTTTTTAATATAATCAAATTGCAGTATTTTCCTACATTTGTTCAACGTTTTTTCTTGCATAAATGGTGATAAATCCCACACATCATCAATAAATTTAGAATTTCCGATTGTTATATTACTATAATCACTTTTAGTATTTACCGGTGATAATTGTAATTTAGTTATTTCCATATTACATTTCCTCCAATCTCTTCACAATTTCCTTTAGAATTTCAATTGTAGGGAGGAAATGCTCCGCATAATGATCGCCATAAATATTTTCTTCTAATTGCTTTTCTAACTCTGCTAAATTATTCTTATGAGCCTGTAAATACTCTGGAGTTGTAATATATCTACTGCAAGTATAGCATTTCTGTCTTTTTAATAATCTGTCGCATATCTTTCCATCAGTACAAGGCTTGGTGCAATAACCATCTTCCATTCTTGCTCCTTTATCCTTGTTTTCCTTGAACCAAATTAAATCTTGCTTATCTGATATAACTGTTTCATCAACTTTGTTGATGTTGCCGATAATACCTATATTCTTAAATATTTCAGCTCTTTCTTTGTCTTTAACATCTGCATAATATAATTTAGTAGTTCTAATATCAGAATGTCCTAAAAATTGTTGTATAACTTTTAAATTTACATTTTTCGAAAACATATCAGTAGCAATTGTTTTTCTAAACTGATGAATTTTTATTTTATACAATTCACCGTTTTCATCTCTAATATTATGCTGAAGTGAAAAATTGTTAATCCAACTTTTAAATGTTTCACATGAGATATTTGAGACTTTATTTTCCTTTATAAGATTTATCGATTTATAGATAAATAAGTATTTTTTTATATTTGATTCTGCTTCATATCTAATTTCATCTGTATATTCTAATAATTCTTGTATAGCATTGTAGCAATTATCATTTATAGGTAATGGCACTCTTTCTTTTCTATTTTTATGATCATACCAGGTTAATGTATATCCACTTATTAAATGCGGCTTAACGCTATCGATAGTTAATCTAAGCATATCTCCAACTCTCATACCGGTTGATTGAAGAATAATTATTCCACATTTAACATAAGGATTTTTTTCATTTCTTAAGGAATCATTTATTTTAATAACGATGTTATCGGGAATGAAATTATAAGTAATATTTCTTGAAATACGTGGAAAATAAACTTTTTCAAAAATCTCAGTTTGTGGACTATTTTTAGGAATATATATTCTTGTCCAATCAATTATTGATTTTAAACTAATAAAGTGAAGTCTTTGAGTCTTATAAGCATATTTCTTATTAGTTAATGGACTTATTAACGTTTTTAAATATGAAACAAAATTATCTATATCACTATTAGTAATTTGTTTTAGTGAATTTATATTATTTAAAACAAGAAAATTATTAACTACTTTAAAATCAGTTCTTACTTGACCATAAAGATAGCCTAATGTTTTTCGACTTTCTTTATAATTTCTCCAAGTATAAAATTTTATTATATTTTTAATTTCTTTACTTTCTATATAAGAGAAATCAAAATTATATTTTCTACCAAAATTTTGAGAGTTATCATCATTTTCTATTAACTCCCATACATCCTCATTAGGAATTTTATTTGCCACTAGCTCCACCTCCGATTAATATACTCTTACTCCAGTATTTACTCAAACTATCTTCAAGGTACTGATTGGAAATATGAGTATATTGCTGTGTAGTAGTAATATGTTCGTGTCCTGCAATAATCTTTACAACACTTATATCCATACCATTCTCAACTAAATGGGTTATATATGTATGTCGTAAATCGTGAAAATTAAATTCAATTCCTACTTTCCTTTTTATTGTATTAAATACTTCATATATTGCTCTATAAGTTAGTGGTTTACCTAAATTTTGCTTTTGTTGTGATATAAATATATAACTATGTTCTGTATCTGTATCATTTCGTTCTTCCATAATAAAATTGTCTATTTCTTCAAGCAAAACCATAGGAATATATAAATTTCTCCTTTTACCTTTGGATTTTATATTTTCTAATATTCCAATTTCTTTTGAAGTATCAGGATAAGGTATATCCTCAATTTGAAGTTCCAATACTTCACCTATTCTCGCCCCTGTAAGGTACATTATCTTGAAGATTAATTTATCTCTCCAAGTTAATAGATTATTTAAAATTTTTTCAGCAGTAGCATCTGATACAAGTTTAAATATGGTCTTACTTTCTTTAACTTTGAATATAGATTTCCTAGTCTTATTATTACTTCTTGTGTGGTATAACAGACTTTTAAACATATCAAATGGTCTATTAACATTTTCCATTATTATAGGGTTATTTATTTCTTTAATCATTCCACAATATTTATAAAAATTATAAACTGTACTAAGTATTCTATTTATAGTCTTTCCTGTGCGCTTACTTTCAATATATACGCTAACTACGTTGTCGGAAGTGTTAGGATCTCTTAAATATTCTATAAAATCACCAATTATATTTGGACTTATTTGGTCATAATCATAACCACTTTTATTTAAAAAAAACCAGTATATCTTTAGATCTCTTCCATTGGCGTTCAGTGTATTTAATGCTCTGTCTTTTAATCTTAAATATTTTAAATATTCATATACAGGCTTCACTACTCTCATGTTATCATCTAACAAAACAACAATATCTTTATCTCTATTTTTTAATATTTGTAATTCCACTTCTTTTGTTCCTCCATACTTGTTTTATATATTCAATAAGTTAACATCATTAGTATAACTAATGATTAGCCATATTATTTATGGCAATTATTTCTTATTAATATTCATATCAAGTATGGTACTTACTCTCTCTCAGCTATCCTCTTTCTATACTCTCTAATACTCCTATATAACTGTTATTTCTTATGCTTACATTAGTTATTACAATCTATACTATAATCACTAAAGATAACGTACTTTCTACATCTTGAATATTTATTTTTTTAATTCACATAATAATAATGTTTTTATGTTGAAACTGATCCTCTAATTTTGCCTTTTATTGTTTTTTTAATGCTTTGTTAGCATGATTAATTATATTTAGTATATTTCGATACAAACTTCTCAAAATATTATATAGCGAGGTGTATATAATGAAATTAAAAGCATTCATAATAATTTTTTTAATGTCAACATTGACATTTACAGAAATTCCAAAGGCACAACCTATATCAAATGTTTATAAGCAAGGTATATACACTGTTTCTCAAAAGGGTTCTTTCACTGCTACTGCTAGCCTCATAACACCAAACAACATCACAACTTTAATAGTAATAGATCCTAATAGTATCCTGAAACTCTATAAAAGATTTGATACTATAAACCAATCAGTAAACCTAGATACTATTGAATATGGAGACATTGCAATAATAGTTGGAAGTGGTGAGCTTTCTCTTCTAAACGTTAAATTATCCGGCAGTTAATTCATAGAATTTACAGTTCATCTAAATTTACTATATTTGCAGTATATGCAACATCTTGAATTTATTATATATTAATTTTATAGAAATATATGTGACTTAGAGACACATATATAATATAACTAAAAAGAAATCGTAAATCATTTTATAAAATTACTTCTTAAAACAAATAATAAATTATAAATCTTATATCATCAAATAAATAATATAAAAATATACATATTATTATAACTCAATTAATTTTAATAAAATTAGGGATAATTATTTAGATATTGAGAGTATTAATACGGAGGATTTAAATGGAATCAAAATATCCAACTCCAGACGATTTTTTGAAAAATCCAGATTATTTTAGTTATCTAGTTAAATATCAAGGAAATATTAAAGAGGAAGTTTCAAAATATGCTGGTTATTATGTAGTAATACTAAATGATACATATGCTATAGTCTGTGTACAAAGAGAAATTATAGCAAAAGGTATAGATATTAATACAGGTGCACCCTATTTTTCAACTATTGTTTATGTACAGCCAGCTGAATTTTTTACACTTCAGGAAGTTTCTCCTATTGAAGCTTCTGGTGTACAGTTTTTACAGCTAGAGTTACCGCTAGCACTAACTGGGAAAGGAGTAAATATAGCAGTTGTTGACTCAGGTATAGATTTTTTAAGTGATGAATTTATAGATTCTAATGGTCAAACACGAATTGAATGTATTTGGGATCAAACAATAAGCTCAAATAAAAAAGCTCAAAATAGTATGGTTAACTTTGGAACCTTATACACAAAAGATCAAATACAAGAAGCTATAAATGCACAAAAAGAAGGAAAGTTGCCATATGATATAGTTCCAAGCAAAGATGAACTTGGACATGGAACAAATATGTCTGGAATAATTGGAGCAACTGGCAAAAGTCCTAATTTAAAAGGAATTGCTCCAGACTGCAATTTTGTGATTGTAAAATTATTAATAGATCCCGCATTTAAAAAATGGTTTACTGTAGAAGTTCCAGAATTTAATATAACCAGTGTTTTTGCTGCTCTAGAATTCTTATATAGATATGCTTTAACAAATTATAAACCATTAGTTATATATCTTCCTGTTGGAAGTAGTTTAGGTAGTCATAAAGGAAATGGAATCTTAGAGCAGTATGTAGATTTTATATGCTTAAATAGTGGCATTGCAGTAGTTACAGGTGCTGGAAATGAATGTGTAAATGGTGGACATGCATCTGGTATATTATCTAGTGTTGATAGTACAAGTTCGATGCAATTAACAGTCTCCCCAGAACAAAAGGATTTATGGCTTGAAATTTGGATTGATGCTCCAAATATAATGTCCTTAGACATTATTTCTCCATCTGGTGAAAATACCGGCATATTAGCTGCTTTAATTAACGCCACTAATTACTATACATTCACATTTGAAAATACAAAAATTAAAGTCAATTATTATTTGCCTGAAGAAAATACTGGTGATGAATTAATACGCATTCGATTTTATGATTTACAACCGGGTGTATGGAAACTGAGACTAAGTGGAGATTCTATTTTAGATGGCAAATATAATGCTTGGATACCTCAAAAAGGAATATCAATTGGCGGCACTAGATTTATTCCATCAGATATTTATGGAACAAACACTAATCCAGCCACTTCTAATCTTATAATTACAGCTGCCGCCTATAATCAAAATAATAAAACTCTTTTAGATTATTCAGGTATGTCATTAATTGATAATTACGTTAATATAATAAATGTTGCCGCCGGTGGTGTAAATGCAATCACAGTAGCTCCTAATAATAATACTGCTATTGTTAATGGAACTAGTGTATCTGCTGCTATTGTAGCCGGTGCTTGTATTCTGCTATTTGAATGGGGAATTGTTGATGGCAATGACCGATTTATGTATTCTCAAACTTTAGTAACATATCTCTCAAGAGGAACTATCAGAAGAGTTGGCGATATATATCCTAATCCACAATGGGGATATGGAATGTTAAATATATTAACCATGTTTCAAAATATGAAATAGTATATTTTACTACACATTTTTATATTAAAAATTTTAATTGCATTCATTTTTATATTAAAAATTTTAATTGCATTCATTTTTGTGTTAATAACATTTGAAAAAATAAAAATAGAAGCATATTCTAACCAAGCTACATATGCTTCTATTTTTATCTATGTTCGTTTACAGTATTTCCTTTTTGTTCCTACATATGATCCCATTCCACCAGAGACATTTATAACATTAAAGCCTTGATTTATTAGGTTATTGCATGCTCTTAAACTTCTTCCACCAGATTGACACATTATGTAGTATTCTTTACTTTTATTTAAATATTTATCTGGATCATTTAAAAGTTCACCCATAGGAATATTTTTTGCACTTTTTATGCTTCCACCTTTATATTCATAGTCTTCTCTAATATCGATTAATTCAATTTCACCTATTAAACTATCAATATCATTAACATTTATAACTTTTTCACTATCTCCTTTTAAAAAATTAAACATATCTTATCCTCCTAAATTTTTAATTTAAATTTATTTAAGTTTTAAATTTTTCCTAAACTAGTGTTTGCCATAATAATTCAATTATGTCCTTATATTCCTATATTATATATTATTTTTCGCGAACATATGTGACTTAGTCACATATAGAATTTTAAATCATACGATTATTCCCCAATATTTATATTATTATATATGTTCTAAAAAATTTTGTTCATTAAGATTTAATTTCTATATTAGAGTGATTGGATACGACAACCAACTAAATTATGAACTTTCTTAATTAGAACTTATATACATAAAAAAGACTTAAAAATGATTAATGCTCACTTTAAGTTTCTCCTTTATCACTAAAAAATAAGCTGTCCAAACCAAATTTTTATTTCCAACTTTAGACAGCCTTACTATAATCTATTTTATATTTTTATATTCTAAGCTTGAAGAAGCAATTCAATTTGACTTTCTAGCTCTTCTTTAGATAGTACTCCTGCTGGATTATCTTTAAAAATATATCCATCTTTATCTATAAAAATTGTTCTTGGTATAGATGTTATATTATATTTATTCGCAGCATCTAATTTTGTATCGAATAAAAGTTTCATATCATAATTGTTGCTCTTTATATATTTTTGAGCTTTATTAGTTGTTTCTTGCTCTCCATCCGTTAAGTTTATCATTAAAATAGCTATTTTTTCTTTACTATATTTCTTTGACATTTCATTAAATCCCGGCATTTCTTCTTTACAAGGCGGACACCAGCTAGCCCAAAAATTTAATACTACAGGTGTTCCTATATAATCTGATAATTTCACTTCTTTAAGATTTTCATCATATATAGTAAAATCTTTTGCTTTAAGTTTTACTTTAAGTTTATTATTTTTTGAATTTTGATTTTGACTCTTCTCGCTTTCATTTATTATATTTTTATTGTTATATTTATAAGCTAAAGTACCATACCCTAAATATGCAGCAACCAAAAATATTGAAAAAGTCAAAAAACCCACTACAAGTATAATTAATTTTTTATTATTATTCATAAATTTCTCCTTATGTGTAGTATTTGAAAATTTTATATTTTTTCTAGAAATATATAAAAATATTGAGCTTAATATTTCTTTGAAATCTCTAAAATGTCAATATAGAAAGGAATTTATTTAAATGACCTGTCATAATTAAACTTCCTATAATAACAAGAATTATTCCCGATATGATATTTATAATCTTATAATTTTTCTTTATAAAATTTAATGTTTCTTTTAATTGTTCTATTAGGATGGCACATACTATAAAAGGTATACCTAGTCCTAAACTATAAATTAAAAGCATTATAGTTCCTTTAACAGTTTCTTGTGAGTTAACTGCAATCATTAAAGCAGTTCCTAGAAAAGTGCCAACACAAGGTGTCCATCCTATTCCAAAAATCATTCCAAATACAATTGATGAAAAAAATTTAAATGTTTTTATTTCAGTTTTTAATTTTAAACTTTTTTCAAAAAGCGAAATTTTAAATATTCCTACATAATTAATCCCAAATAAAATAACTATAAGCCCACTAAAAATATTTATAATGAAACTTTGTTCCTTTATAAAACTTCCAAAGGTTCCTGCAAGTGTTCCTAATAATGTAAATATTATTGTAAATCCAAGTACAAACCCTAATGAATTTATTAAGGTTCTATATTTAAATTTCTCATTATCACCATTTCCGCCCATAAAATATGATATGTATAATGGCAATAACGGCAAAATGCATGGTGATATAAAGGTTATAATCCCTTCTAAAAATAATAAAAGATATTGCATATATATCATTCCTTTTTTAAATCTAATTTTATAATATATTTTACTACATCAATTTGATTCCTGCACATACTTTCAATACAGAAATTTAATTAAATCTTATATATATTTTAAAGAATGCTCTATATAATTGTATGTTTGAATATTATAAATGATTTCTTAAAACAAATATGTGATTAAGTCACACATCAAACCATTTAGCGTTCTAATTGATAACTATTTTCATTTACTTTTTATTTTTCATATGTTATATTGTCTTTAGTTTTAATTTTATTGTAAAAAGATGTTTTTACAAGTGGCATGCATATCTAAATAAAACCTAATTTATAAATAAACTCACTTTATATATTAGGGATTTACAACATTTATAAATCTTTTTGTGACAATTTCAACTAAAAACTACATTATTTTAAGTAAAGGATTGATAAGATGATAATAGATATTGAAATATATCATGATATAATAGAAAGCTTAGCTGCAGCCTTGGATGCGAAAGATGTTTATACCTCTGGCCATTCTACTAGAGTTGGTAATATGGCATATGATTTAGGTACGCAATTAGGACTTGATGAAAATAGTTTACAAAGGATTCATATTGCTGGTCATTTACATGATATTGGCAAAATTGGAGTTCCAGATAATATATTGAACAAAAAAGATAAACTCACTTCTTCGGAATGGGAACTTATGAAAAGTCATCCTAAGATAGGCTTTAATATACTAAAAAAAGCGAATAGCTTAAAAGAAATTTCTCATATAGTTTTGCATCATCATGAAAAATGGAATGGTACTGGATATCCTAATGGCTTAAGTAAAGAAGAAATTCCACTAGGCTCTAGAATAATTGCAATATGTGATTCTATTGATGCTATGAGAAGTAACAGACCATATCGAAAAATAATCACTAACAACGATTGTTATAATGAAATATTGAACAATAAAGAAATAATGTATGATCCTAAAATCACTGATTGTATAATTGAAAACTGGACTAATATAGTAATTCCCTATTATTCTTAATAAATCAAATAAAATACTATAGAGTATAAAAAAATATTATTAGGAAATAAATATAAATAATACTTGACAAAATTAATCAGATATTGTATTCTCTAATTGAGAATGATTTTCATATTTATTCAAAGAATATAAGGAGTGGTAATTAAATGAAAATAGTATATTGGTCAGGAACAGGTAACACAGAGAAAATGGCTGAATTAATAAAAAAAGGAATTGTAGATTCTGGTAAAGATGCAGAAACAATATCTGTGTCTGATGTTAATGTAGAAGATTTACTAAAAGAAGAAGTAATTGTTTTAGGTTGTTCAGCAATGGGTGATGAAGTCCTTGAAGAGTCAGAATTTGAACCTTTCATAGATAATCTTTCAACTAAAGTATCAGGGAAAAAAATAGCTCTTTTCGGATCTTATGGCTGGGGAGATGGAAAATGGATGAGAGATTTCGAAGAAAGAATGATAGGTTATGGTTGTACTTTAATAGATGCACCATTAATAATTCAAAATGAACCAGATGATAATGAAGAAGATTGTATAAGTTTAGGGAAAAAAATAGCTCTTGCATAAAATAATTTTGGCGGTGATATGAATTGAGACATCTAGATTTTTATAATAAATTAAATTCAATGCATAGTAAAGAATATATAGAAACTTTTTTAGTATATAATTTATCCTTAGTAATTGCAGGAATCAAACCAGCTGTTACACTAACAATTAAAAAGAATAATCAGAAATTATATAATAGTTGGAATGATTTTGGTATTAGTTTTATTAATTCTACAGATTTAAAATTTATAGAATTAAGGGAAAGTAATGAATCAATTATAATTATGATTTATGATGAATTTATACTAAAAAAAGAATTATATAAAAAGTCTCACAAGAATTTCTTATTAAATATAGGATATCCTGAAAATGAATGCGTTAATGATTATATAAATGCTTTAAAATCTAGATATGAAAAATATCACTGTCCTCATGAACTTGGATTATTCCTTGGAATACCATTTAAAGATGTTAAAGATTTTATGGAATGTACTACAAAGAAATGTTTATTATGTGGATATTGGAAAGTATATAATGATAGTAAACAGGCAAAAAAAATTTTTACTCAATATGATAAAGTAAAAGAATATACGATGAAGAATATGCTCGAAGGGAATTCATCGCGTGACCTCGCTTTAAGCATAAAAAACTACTTCTATCAAAATTCTAAATGTATGTAGCTCCTCCAAATTATATATGTTTAGTTTAAGTATAAATAGATAATTTGCCTATTATTTTAAAAATATATTTACACACTACCATGAATATAAGTAATTAACCACCATAAATATTTTCAGTCCACACACGCTGAAAATAAAAAACAAATTAAACTTATTATTATAATTTTTCTAATTAAGCATAAAAAATACATTCTATAAAATTCATATAAATTGGCTGTTGCAATATTAAATTACTTAGTTATGCAACAGCCAATTATTATAATTTATATATACTAACTACTACTTTCTTCTCTTGATATTTTCCATAGCTTATCTAAATTTTTTAATTTAACTTTGTTGTCTATAAATGTGAATTTATCTTATTTGCTATATTTTGCTCCGGCATAAATCCTGCTAAGCTTTCTACTGGAACTCCATCCTTAAATATAATCATAGTTGGAACAGCAGATATTCTATATTTTTGAGCTATATTCATATTTTCATCTATATCTAGCTTAAAGAATTTAGCTTTGTCTCCCATCTTATTACTAATGCCTTCAAATACAGGTGATAGCATCTTGCATGGACCACACCATGTTGCAAAGAAATCAACAACTACAACCCCTTTAGTATTTTCAACATTTAGAATAAATTCATTACTATCTAATGTTTTAGCCATATTTAACTCCTCCTAATCATATTTTAATTATAATTTTATCTCTATACTATTTCTGTGACTTAGTCACTTGAATAGTAACTCCATTTGATTTTTAAAGTGTCCTTTATTGATTAACCATTAAAATTTCTTTTAAATTTTTAATTATTATTATTTTCCCTCTTTCTAATTTTATATATCCTCTTTTCTCAAGGCTTTTAAGTTTCCTACTTACAACTTCTCTAGCTGAATCAATTTCAAATGCTAATTCGCTATGGGTTCCATAAATTATATTACTATTTCTATTAATGAGCATTTTTACAAGTCTTGTTTCTAAAGATTCATGTATCCTTTCTTCTTTATTTTCTATAACTATATTAAATTTATTATATAAATCTTCATATATATATAATAAAAACTCATTATCTTTCATGAAATATAATCTTGCTATATCTAATGGTATTATACAGATTTCTGAATCTTGAATTGCTTTTCCTGTTATATTTAGTGATTCAAAATTTGATAAACAGCTTAATACTTCATGGCAAAACTCTCCCTGCCTTATATTATATAAATTAGTTTCTTCTCCTTCCACATTAACTCTCTGTATTTTTATAATTCCTTTTATTACAAATAAAATTCCAACACAAGTTCCTTCGGTAGATTTTATATATTCATCTGCATATACAGTTTTAAAAACTGCTTGTTTATTAATTATTTCATTATTTTTTTGATTAATTTTATTGAGTATAGGATAAGTTTTATATAAATGCTTTATCTTTTCCATTCTTTCATTGGCTTTTTGATTATAACTAGTCATTACTATTCCTCCATGCTATTATTCTATGCTAAAACTTTTAAATTTTGTGTAACTAAGTCACACACTTATTAATATTATTAGAATTTATATTTTTATAAATAAACTTTTAAGCACCTAATTACTATACTAAATTCCTGTCATCAATTAATATAGCAACTTATATATAATTTCCCATATTAATATAAAATTAAAAGATATAAAACCTTTTAATTTTAAAACGCTTTATATCTTTTAATAATATTAGGTTGTTGAATAACTAATTTTGACAAATAGTTATTTAAGAAAATATTCTTAGGAATCAAAGGTTCCAAGGATATTTTCTTGATTTTATTCCTTGCTGTTTTTTATTAAATTCATCTATTAAATAAGCTAATAAAACCCATTTTATATGACGTTCGTATCGGACTTGCCCATAGAGTCTTGGATTTTCTAAGTTATATAAACCTTTAATACGGAGAATAATTGCTCTATTTTCAATCTATTTTTATATAGGTTCACCCCTATAGGAGATTCGAAAAACAAAGCATTTTCATATCGTTTATCAATGAATTCCTCAATGCTTTTAGCTTTAC
>NZ_LZZM01000151.1 GCF_002006345.1 Clostridium puniceum | reverse complement strand
ACATGGGACGAAATTAGAACATATGATTAAGAAAAGGAGATGGATGTAAAATGCAAAAGACAGCGAATTTTGGTCTTAATAAGCCAGACTATAACAATGTAGCCGATATTTTCCCAGCAGTAAGTGACAATATGGATATTATAGATAAAGAAATGGGAGAAATGAGTAGTAAAGTAGATAATTTAAAATTGGATGCAGCTAATGTAACATTTACGAGTTCAATTACAGCATTTAGCCAGCTAGGTAAAAACAAAGTAAATTTAGCATTAGATTATCTTTTTCAATTAGCCAATAATGGTAAACAATACTGGGTAGACGTTATTGGTTGGCCTTTAGTAATTACAGATACATTTGCTACCCTAAAAAGTAAAACTCAAATAATTAAGAATACTATAGCCACAAATATAGTAAGTAAAGGCATAGCTGCTAATAATACAGATTCTTTAAGTAGTTTAGCGGATGCAATTAGTAGAATTAGTATAGAAAGTTTAGGAGGGCTAAGATATCAAAGAATAGAATATTTACCCAGTGATATTCTTATACAAGATAGTGGTAATGGGATAGAAGGTACAGCTCTAAAAAAAGTACTTCCTATATCATTCACTCCTAAATATATGATAGTAAATATTCAAAGTATACAA
>NZ_LZZM01000150.1 GCF_002006345.1 Clostridium puniceum | reverse complement strand
AGTTTCATTTTATTTTTGCACAACAAAAGACACTTACATTTCTGCAAGTGCCTTGATACTTTTATATTTCTACTTATAATGTTATATATTAACTAAGTTTTTAATTTGGATTAGCAAGCATATACTCGCTAATCTTTATTAAATCATCATCATCTATTTTCCCATTGATTACTTGATCAGTGTTATATTGGGTAAGCGTTGTTGGATCTTCCCCTAAATGTCTAGCATCAATGGCTAAATCCAAAAGAGTAAATTCACCTGTGTTATTTACATCCTTTAATACAGTATTATCTATTTTTATAATGGCTTGACCACATTCTGCATCTGTTAAGTCTTTTTCCATAGTTATACCGTCAGAAACTTTACCTTTAGTTATATCAACTAAAGCATCTCCAGAAGCTATCCCTTGAAACTTTAATGTTAGCAATACTTTTTTAGCATTAGTTATATTGGCAGTACCTTTATTTGCAAGAATAAATCTTAATTCGCCATCTTTGTAGACCGGTTTAACTAACTTTATTCCATCAATTTCATTCACCCCTAAGAATTTTAACTTAGTATTATCATATTTAATTTTTACTTCTTCTGCGGCTATTTCTTTTATATTGTCTATTACAAGGTTTGTTAATACTCTTTCTTTTAGGTGAATTT
>NZ_LZZM01000149.1 GCF_002006345.1 Clostridium puniceum | reverse complement strand
TCACTTACTGCTGGGAAAATATCGGCTACATTGTTATAGTCTGGCTTATTAAGACCAAAATTCGCTGTCTTTTGCATTTTACATCCATCTCCTTTTCTTAATCATATGTTCTAATTTCGTCCCATGTAATATTTTGGGCTTGCTCCCATGTTAGACCTGAATCTTTTAACATTCCCCATGTATTATAGGTATAGGCAAAGTCATACGCCAAGTGTGCTGGTTTTATTAAATCTAACATGTCTTTAAAGGCTTGCATATTTTTAGGTATACCTTTTACACCTATGAAATGAACAGTAAAATAATATTCCCCATTGTGTTCAATTATTTTGCATTCTCCACCTGAGAATCTTTCTGCAGTAGTTTTAATCATGGCTTTGGTTGTAGTTCCTCTACCACACTTTTTGGCTTTTACGATTTCTCTACGTTCTTCATAACTTAATAAGTTATTTGTTTCAACTCCATATTTATTTTCCCACCAGTCTAGCCCCCATGTTGCTGTATCTATTCTAAATTGTTTTTTTACATCTTCAAGCTGATATTTTAACAATCCTAATTCTAAGCTCTCTACATCATAAATGGCTTTAACTTCTGGAAGTTCTGATATAAAAGTTGGTACATATGGATTAAGGTCCACCATATATTTTTTAATTTCTTCA